>CANRPD010000030.1 GCA_947632385.1 uncultured Clostridia bacterium
CGATTTGGCCGGTTCCTTCTTCTCTTTTTTGTGAACTTCCCAGCTCCCTTGTCCAATATGTATTGTAGCACTACAGGAAAACGCCCCAAAACCCGTTCATACCCTATTGAAAATCAAAAGGGTATGTGCTATAATCACCCTGTGTGTAGTTTGATGGGAGCCGCCGTTTTGGCCCGGGGAGACCGGAACATTTTTTCACCCGGCGGCGGCCCGGGGAAGGGAGGGACCGACCCAATGGCCACGGTTTTGATCACAGGAAAGACCCAGCTGTTCACGCCGGGCATGCTGGAGCGCATGGCCGCCGAGCACGTGGTGGTGGTGGCGGGAGAAGACGCCGCCTACCGGGGCAAAGCCCGGAACATCCACGTGTACCAGGCCACGGCCATGGAGGAGAGCTTCGGCCAGCTGTTCGACGTGTACACCTTCGACGCGGTGTGGTACGTCAGCGGCTATGCAGACGGCGGCGAGGGCTCCTTCGGCGAGGTGCAGACCCTGGAGCGCGCCCTGAACCAGAGCGCCAGCTCCCGGGTGGGGAAATTCGTCCTCCTGTCCACGGTGAACACCCAGAACTATTTCCGCCGGAACAGCTCCCTGGAGGACAGCACCCGCCGGGTCTACCCCGACAGCGGCGTGTTCAACGCCGCCCAGATGGAGGCCCTGGGCAGCTTTTTCGCGGAAAAGACCGGCATGAAGGTCATCACCCTGTGGCTGCCCTACGTGGCGGATCTGGTGAACGACGGCAATTTCCTGGGGGAGCTCTTCCGGAAGGTGGCCCGCAAGGAGCCCATCGCCTTCCCCCACGGGCCGGAGGACCGCCTGGATATCCTCTCCGCCCAGGACCTGCTGGCCCTGCTGGTGCAGATCACCGGGGAGACGGAGGACGACACCGGGGGCTATTTTGCCCTCAGCGGCTACGCCCACACCTACGGCGAGCTGGAGGCCGCCCTGCGGGACATCGACCCCCAGGTGCAGATCCGCTACGAGGGTCGGCCGGACGACATCGACATGCCCGCCTATCCCGAGCCGCTGCGCCGCCGGTACGGCTTCGTCCCCGTGGAGGACGTGCTGCCCGCCCTGCGGGACTACTACGACCGGTTCGTGGACCAGGTGTACAGCCGCCAGGAGGGCTTTTGGCGGCGGGTGCTCAAGCGCCTGGGCAGCAAGGCGTTCAAGTATTTCGAGCTCATCGTGTTCTTCCTCCTCACCGAGCTCATCGCCCGGTTCACGTCGGATTCGGTGTATTTCCGGTTCGTGGACGTGCGCCTGGCCTACATCGTCATCATGGGCACCATCCACGGCATGCAGATGGGCATCCTGGCGGCGGTGCTGGAGGCCGTGGTGCTGGTGTTCCAGTACATCGGCATGGGCATCAGCGGCACGCTGCTGTTCTACAACATCGAGAACTGGATCCCCTTCGTGGTGTACATGATGGCGGGGTCCATCCCCGGCTATGTCCGGGACAAGAACACCGAGGAGCTGAACTTCAACCAGAAGGAGTACGACCTGCTGCGCAACAAGTACATGTTCCTCAGCAACGCCTACTACGGCGCCATCCAGAACAAGGGCGAGTTCAAGCGGCAGATCCTGGGCTTTAAGGACAGCTTCGGCAAGATCTTCGATGCGGTGCAGAAGCTGGACAACGAGCTGCCCCAAAGCGTCTTCCTGGAGGGGCTCAAGGTGCTGGAGGAGATCCTGGAGAACCGCTCGGTGGCCATCTACACCGTGGACAGCTGGCAGCGGTTCGGCCGGCTGGTGGCCTGCTCCGGCAGCCTGCTCTCCCGGCTGGCGGTGTCGCTGCCCCTGGAGGACTACGGCGAGATGTATGAGGCGGTGAAAAACGGCCGGGTGTGGCGGAACATCGAGCTGCGGGAGGACCAGCCCGCCTATGCCTGCGCCGTGTTCCGAGAGGGGGCCGTGGTGATGCTGGTGGTGCTGTGGGAGGCCTCCAACGAGCAGTACGGCAACCACTACACCAACATTTTCCAGATCCTGTGCGGCCTGGTGCAGACGTCGTTCCTCCGGGCCATGGAGTATGAGCAGCTGCGCCACGACCAGACCACCCTGCCCGGCACCCGGGCGGTGAACGCCCAGCGGTTCGACCAGCTGGTGCAGGTGCAGGAGGAGATGCGGGAGGCCGGCGCGGCGGAATACACCCTGCTGCGCTTTGCGGACCGGGATCCGGTGCGGGTCAGCGAACAGCTCACCGGCATGGTGCGGGGCAGCGACACCCTGGGCCAGGGCGCCGACGGGCGGATGTATCTGCTGCTGACCCAGGTGAACGAGGCGAACCTGGGCATCGTCACCCGGCGGCTGGAGGACCGGGGCATTGCCTACGAACGGGTGGAGAAGGTGGGCGCATGAGCATTGGGGTATTCCTGCTGGTGGTGCATCTGCTGATCTGCCTCACCGTCTATCTGCTGACGCGCTTCCACGTGCTGCGGTCCAGCCAGCTGGTGCTGGCCATCGTGCTGCTGGTGCCGCTGTGGGGGCTGTTGTGCCTGGTGGTGCTGGAGCTGCAGGTGCGTCTGCGCAAAGAGGGCGGCCGGGAGGTGGACTTGGAAAAGATGCTGGTGAACGACGAGATCCACCGGAGCATCCTCATGGACGAGGACACCGGCGCCGACCAGGTGGTGCCTCTGGAGGAGGCGCTGCTGGTGAACGACGCCACCACCCGCCGGGACCTGATGATGGAGGTCATGTACGCCGACCCGGGGGACTATGTCTCCCAGCTGCAGGCGGCGCGGATGAACGACGACACCGAGGTGGTCCACTACGCCGTGACGGCGCTGGTGGAGCTGCAGAAGGAGTACGATCTGCAGTTCCAGCGGTTGGAGCGGGTCATGGCCTTGGATCCGGAGGACGGCAGCACCCTCAACGAGGCCATCTCGCTGATGGAACGGTATCTGGGCAGCGGCCTTTTGGAAGGAAATGCGAGGCTGATCCAGCTGGAGAATTACAGCGACCTGCTGGCCCGGCGTTTGGAGAGCGGCGAGACGCCGGCGCTGCTGGAGAAAAAGGTGGATGCGGACCTGCAGCTGGGGGAATATGACAAAGCGGGCGAGGGCATCCAAAAACTGATCGACGGCTGGCCCCAGGACGAGCGGGGCTATCTGTACCGGATCCGGTACTACGCCCAGGTGAAGGACCGGCAGGGGATCGACCGGACGCTGCAGGCCATTGGGGAGAAACACGTGTATTTGAGCCCCAACGGGCGGGATGAGGTGGCGTTCTGGCAGGATCCGGGTCAGCGTTCGGACTGGGCTGCCGCCGGGGAGGAGGCTGCTTCATGAGAAAGAAACCCAACGACCGGCCGGTCTCTCAGGAAGAGCGCAGAAGGCTGCTGTTCAAGCGGATGCAGATCGTCATCGCGCTGTTCATTTTGCTGACCTTCGTGCTGTACATGGTCCAGCGGAGCGTCACGTATCAGGTGGATTCCCTGGCGCTGGACATTTTGCCCCAGGCAGACCTGGAGAAAGCGGCGGTGCTGGAGCAGGAGCCGGACTGTCTGATCGTGTGGAGCGACGACGCCCAGGGGCGGGCTGCCAGCGGGCTGATGTCCGACGTGATGAGCCAGGAAAAGGTGCCCTATGAGACCGTGGAGGCTTCCGCCCTGGCGGCGGGGCAGATCGAGGGCTATCGGAACGTGGTGCTGGCGACGGAGCAGCTGGACACCCTGGGGGAACGCATCACGGAGATCATGGAATGGGCGGAAAACGGCGGGAACCTGATGTTTTTTGACCTGCCGTCCCAGAGCGGGTACCTGGATCTGATCCGGGGCCGGCTGGGGATCGTGGGCGTCGGGTCCAACTACAGCGTGGTGGAGGGACTGCACTTCTGCATCCCGTTCATGCTGGGCTCCGGCCAGCGGGACTTCGGGATCACCAACCCGTATGAATCGTCCCTGCCGGTGCTGCTGGACGACACCTGTACGGTCTACATGGAGTCCACCGGCCCGGATCCGGTGCCCATCCTGTGGAAGCGGGACCTGGGCCAGGGGACCGTGGTGGTGATGAACCTGGACTTCACCGACAAGATCTACCGGGGGTTTTATCTCTCGGCCTACAGCCTGCTGGGGGACGCCTTTGCGTGGCCGGTGATCAACGGCTCCACGTTCTACATCGACGACTTCCCGGCACCGGTGCCCCAGGGCGACGACAAGCACGTGACGGCGGATTACGGCATGTCCGTGCGGGACTTCATGAGCCAGATCTGGTGGCCGGACGTGCAGGAGATGGCCCAGGAGCACGGATACCGGTTCACCGGGCTGGTCATCGAGCAGTACTCCGATGAGGTGAGCAACCCGCTGCCCGTCAACCATGACCTGAACCGGTACCGGTACTACGGCCGCAGCCTGCTGAAGATGGACGGCGAGATCGGCTTTCACGGATACAACCACATGCCCCTGGTGCTGTCGAATTTCGACTATCGGGGGGAGTACGACGAATACAAGGTCTGGGAGGACATGGACGCGATGGTGTCCGGGGTGACGGAGCTCAACCGGTTCTGTTCGTCCCTGTATCCGGGGGAGAAGTTCCAGGTGTATGTGCCGCCTTCCAACATCCTTTCGCCGGAAGGGCGCCAGATGCTGCATGAGCAGTTCCCGCAGATCAAGGTGATCGCCAGCACCTATCTGCCCGACGGATGCTGCTATGACCAGGAATTCGAGATCGCGGAGGACGGGGTGATCGAGACGCCCCGGGTCATCTCCGGCTATATCCTGCCGGATTTCGCGTATCTGTCGGCGCTGGCGGAGCTGAATTACCGGTTCGTGAACACCCATTTCCAGCACCCGGACGACGTGCTGGACGAGGACCGCGGCGCCGACCTGGGCTGGGCGGAGATGAGCCGCAGGCTGGATGCCTATATGGACTGGCTGAAGGCAGCCGCCCCGGATCTGCGGGATCTCACGGGAACAGAGCTGGCGGGCGCCACGCAGCGCTACTGCAGCCTGCAGGTGGAACAGACCGCCACAGAGGAGACCTTGGCCATCGAGCTGGGCGGCTTCGTGGACGAAGCCTGGCTGCTGGTGCGCCTGAACGGCCACGAGCCGGGGCCGGTCCAGGGCGGGGAGCTGACGCCCCTCCAGGACGGGCTGTATCTCCTGAAGGCGGAGAGCAGCCAGATCCAGGTAGATCTGAAATGAGATGAGCAAGGAGGACGGACCGTGAAGATCAAGCAGCATGGCCTGGTTTATCTGGGCATCATCGCCCTGTTCATCGTGTTTGCGTTGCTCCTGATCGCCCTGGTGGGCCGCGAGATCCTGGGATTCGACCTGGGCGGCGAGGAAACCGGTCTCCAGCTGATGGACCGGGACCGGTGGGAAGAGCTGGACCGGGGGACGCAGGGGGAGACGGATGCCCCTGCAGACTGCCTGTTCATCTACGACAACGATGCGGACGGCGAGGTCTATAAGGGCATCATGGAGCCGATGCTGGACCAGATGCGGGTCGCGTATCGGGATGTCCGGTCGGATGCGTTCGTGGAAGCGGATCTGGAGGGCTGCAGGACCGCGGTCATCTGCACGACGGACCTGAGCCGGTTCGGCGAGGGGATCCTCCACATCTTGGACTGGATCCAGGACGGGGGGCGCCTGTTCTTTGCCGAGGTGTCCGACAGCGGCAGCTTTATGAGCATGATCTCCCGGAATATCGGGATCGTGAGCATGAGCCAGGAGCCCGTGCAGGTGAGCGGGTTCACGTTCACGAAGCCCTTCATGATCGGCTCGGATCGGGAATATCGGTTTTCGGACCCCTATGACTCCTCCTATGAGTTGATCCTCAGCGACGACTGCGAGGTGTACCTGGAGTCCGCGGACGAGCGGAAGATCCCTCTGGTGTGGCGCAAGGCCCTGGGGGAGGGCACGGTGGTGGTGTCCAACCTGGGATACATGGAGAAAAATCTGTGGGGCGTGTATGCCGCGTGCTACAGCCTGCTGGAGGAGGCCTTTGCGTGGCCGGTGATCAACGGCTCCGCGTTCTTCCTGGACGACTTCCCCGGCCCGGTGTCCAATGCCGTGGATCAGCGGATCATGGAGGAATACGGGCTGGACGTGAAGAAATTTTTCTCCCAGGTCTGGTGGCGGGATATGCAGGCGCTGGCCAAGGAATATGACCTGAAATATACGGCTGCCCTGATCGAGGACTATACCGAGGATGTGACGGCCCCGTTTGACAGCAACGGGCTGGACACCACGGCCTTTCGGAATTACGGCATGGGGGTGCTCAGCCTGGGGGGCGAGATCGGCTATCACGGGTACAACCACATGCCGCTGGCGCTGGAAGACTTCGATTTCCAGCACCTAGAGGGCGATTTCGTTCCCTGGTCCGGCATGGGGGACATGGAGGCCGGTCTCAAGGAGCTGCACAGTTTCTGTGCCGGTCTGTATCCCAATGTCCTGATCCAGACCTATGTGCCCCCTGCCGGCATTTTGTCCCCGGAAGGGCGGCGCATGATCGCCGAGAAGTTCCCGGGGATCCGGATCATCGCAGGTACCTATGTCCCGGACGGCATCAGCTTCGTGCAGGACTTCGATGTTTCCCCCGATGGGATTGTCAATGTGCCCCGGGTGGTGTCCGGCTATGAGATGGAGGATTTCGGCTATCTTTCGGCTTTTTCCGAGTTGAATTTCCATTACGTGCAGTCCCACTATCAGCACCCGTTTGATGTGTTGGCCGGAGGGCAGGGGCAGCGGCGCAGTTGGAGCGACATGAAGGAGCAGTTCGGCGGCTATCTGGACTGGATCTACGACAGCGCCCCAGGACTGCGCAGCATGACCGCCACCGAACTGGCCGCTGCGGTGCAGCGGTATGACGCGCTGACGGTGGAGCAGACCTGCGAGGCGGACCGGCTGGTGCTGGAGTTGGGGAATTTTGCCGACGAGGCGTGGCTGCTGGTGCGCCTGAACGGCCGGGAGCCCGGCGCGGTGGAGGGCGGCAGCCTGGAAGCGGTGCTGGAGGGGCTGTATCTGCTGGAAGCGCAGAGCGGCCGGGTGGAGATCGAGCTCCAGTGAAGCGGGACCGGAGCGATTGTGGAAAGGAGGACGGCGGATGCGGATCTGTGTGATCTTGGAAGGGTGTTATCCCTATGTGACCGGGGGCGTGTCCTCCTGGATGCACCAGTACATCCAGGCCATGCCCCAGCACGAGTTCGTCCTTTGGACCATCGGGGCCAACTCCAGCGACCGGGGGAAGTTCAAGTATGAGCTGCCGGACAACGTGGTGGAGGTGAAGGAGCTGTTCCTCAACGACGCGCTGTCCATGCACTTCCGCAAGGAGCGCTACCGGTTCCGGGACGACGAGCTGGAGCAGCTCAAGCGGTTCATCGAATGCGGCAGCCCGGACTGGGACACGCTGTTCCACATCTACCACGACAAGCAGATCTCGCCCATCGCCTTCCTGATGAGCGAGGACTTTCTGAATATCCTCACCCGGATCTGCCGGGAAGACTACCCCTACACGGCGTTTTCGGACCTGTTCCACACCGTGCGGTCCATGCTGCTGCCGGTGCTGTACACCATCCAGTCCGAGGTGCCCAAGGCGGACGTGTACCACGCCATCGCCACGGGATATGCCGGGGTGCTGGCCCGGCTGGGCAGCTATGTGAACCACGTGCCGTACCTGCTGACGGAGCACGGCATCTACACCCGGGAGCGGGAAGAGGAGATCATCCGGGCCAAGTGGGTGCTGCCGGCCTTCAAGCGGTTCTGGGTGCGGTTTTTCTACATGCTCTCCAACGGCGCCTACGCCAACGCCACGCTGATCACCAGCCTGTTCTCCCGGGCGCGGCAGCTGCAGATCGAGATGGGCTGCCCGCCGGAGCGGTGCCGGTACATCGTCAACGGGATCCACTTCGACCGCTTTGCGGCCATCCCCTACAAAAAGCCCGACGGCTGGACGGACATCGGCGCCGTGCTGCGCATCGCGCCCATCAAGGACGTGAAGACGCTGCTCTACGCCTTTGCGGACCTGAAGACCCGGGTGCCCAACGTGCGGCTGCACGTGTGCGGGCCCGAGGACGACCCCGAATACGCCCAGGAGTGCTACGACCTGGTGAAGCAGCTGCGGGTGGAGGACGTGTACTTCCCCGGGACGGTGAACGTGCTGGAGAAGATGCAGGAATTCGACTTTACCATGCTCACCAGCATCTCCGAGGGCATGCCGCTGTCTGTGCTGGAATCTTTTGCGGCGGGGCGGCCGGTGGTGACCACCGACGTGGGCTGCTGCAAGGAGCTGGTGAACGGCATGAACGCCCAGGACGACCTGGGGCCCGCGGGACTGTGCGTGCCTCCCATGCACCGGGAGGCCATCAGTGGGGCCATGGAGCAGCTGTGCACCCACCCGGAGGAGCGCTACCGCATGGGGGTTGCCGGCCGGGAGCGGGTGCGGCGCTACTATCGGCACGAGGAAATGATCCAGAACTATCTGGAGGCCTATGAGGAGGTGTTCGCCCAATGGCAGGCATCGGATTCAGTTTAAAGCGGCTGTTCTCCAAGAAGGGCGTGCTGGCCATCATGCGGGCCTACGGCTACGCGGGGATCATCTGCGCGGGGCCCATGGTGCTGGGGGTCATCCTGCTGACGGGCATGGCGCTGATCTCCCGGCTGGCGGGGGTGAGCGCCCACGACCGGGAGCTGATGAACTCCATGCTGACCTACAGCCTGCTGTGGTCGCTGACCGTCACCAGCTGGTTCAACATGGTCATCACCCGGTACACCTCCGACATGCTGTACGAGGAGAAGCCCAACCGGGTCATGCCCTGCTTCTACGGGAGCCTGGCCATCATGCTGACCATCGGAGCGGTGAGCTACGGGATCTTTTTGTTCTTCTCCGGCGTTCGGCTGATCTATCAGCTGGAGTGCCTGTGGTTCTCCCTGGTGCTCATCGTGGTGTGGACCGAGACGGTGTTCCTCACGGCCCTGAAGGACTACAAGGGCATCGTGCTGGCCTTTGCCATCTCCCTGATGATCGGGTTCATCCTGGCGCTGATCCTGGTGATCCTGGGGCGGGCCACCATCGCGGCGCTGATGCTGTGCGTCATCGTGGCCTATGGGATCCTGATGGTGTGGTATTTTAAGCTGCTGCTGGACTATTTCCCCCACAGCGAGGGCAGCAAGTTCGCGTTTTTGCGGTGGTTCGACAAGTACCGCAGCCTGGCGTTCAACGGGGGGTTTGTGAACATCGGGCTGTTCGCCCACCTGGTGATCATGTACTTCGGGCCCCTGCGGGAGCAGGTGGAGGGGCTGTTCTACGGGGCGCCGCTCCACGATGTGCCGGCCCTGATGGCCTTTTTCTCCATCCTCATCACCACGGTGAATTTCGTCACCTCGGTGGAGGTGCGCTTCTACCCCAAATACCGGAATTACTACAGCCTCTTCAACGACAACGGGTCCATTCGGGACATCGAGCAGGCCAACACGGAGATGATCAGCGTGCTGCGGCGGGAGCTGACCTATGCCGGGCATAAGCAGTTTCTGTGTACGATCCTGTTCGTGGTCATCGGTACGTTCGTCATGCAGCGGACGGACTTTGGGTTCAGCGATCTGGCGGTCAGCATCTTTCGGTTCCTGTGCGCGGGGTACGGCATTTATGCCATCAGCAATTCCATCATGCTGATCCTGCTGTATTTCGAGGATTATACCGGGGCGTTTTTGGGGACGCTGTTCTTCGCGGTGGTCAGCGTGGCCGCCACGATCTATTCCATCCTGTTTGTGCCCACGAATTTTTACGGCCTGGGTTTTGTGATCGGGGGCCTGTGCTTCTACTTTATCGTATGGCTCCGGTTGGAGTGGTATGTGCGGCGGCTGCCGTATTTCCTGCTGTGCCGGCAGGCGGTGGTGCCCGGACTGGACCGAGGGCCCTTTGTGTGGCTGTGCGATCGGCTGGACGCCCGGCAGGAGCGCCTGGAGGCCCAGCGGCAGGAGCGTTTGGACCGGAAGGCGGACCGGCGGCGGGCAAAGCGGACGGAGCAGCTGGAACAGGAGGTAGAGGACATCCATCAGGGGGACGACGGAGAGACTGCGGAGAACGGAGGGTAAGCCATGAAGAAAAAGCCTGTCAAGGTGCGAAATAAGCATATGCTTGCCCCCCTGCGGGTTTTGGCGTTTATTTTGGTGGCAGCTGCCTGCATCAGCATGTTCCTGGTCAATCAGAACGGGGGGATGGAAGACAGTCCGCCGGAGACGGTGGAGCCGGTACCGGAACCCACCCCGCGGGCAGGGGATGTGGTGGAGAAAGCGGCGGATCCCGTGGACAGCCGGCTGCGGGAGGATAAGACCGTATATTCCGATCCTTCAGAGCGGGATCAGATGGTGACGATGTATCTGACGGTGCGTTCCGGCAACGCCGAGGACAGCACCAACCACACGTGGACGGAGGTCAACACCTACGACACGTATTATTACTCCCAAAACAACATCGAACGCTACGCCTGCGAAGCGATCTTGCAGGTGGGGGACGAGAACGGCCCTGTGGAGGGAGAATTCGGATACGGCGAGACCGTCCCGAACGCGACGGTGTGCGTGCGGGGACAGACTTCTTCCCGGAACGTGCAGAAGAGCTATAAGGTCCGCATCAAAGATGGGAAGGGCACGTACCGGGACATGCAGACGGTCCCTTTGAACAAGTATGTCATTGACGACCTGCGTTTTCGGAATAAGCTGGTATTTGACCTGATGCAGCCGGTGCCGCAAATGACGTCCATTCGTTCGCAGTTCGTGCACCTGTATGTGAAGGACGAAACGGCAGGGGGCAGCGGAGCATTTGAGGACTACGGGCTGTTCACACGGTTGGAACAGATGAACAAGGACTACCTGGAGAACCATGGGCTGGATCGGAAAGGGTATCTATACAAGGTCGTCAACTTTGAGTTTTATGCCTATGATCCCCTGATGGTGGTGGAGAACGACCCGGATTTTGACCCGTGGGCGTTTGAAGCCATCCTGAAGCCAAAGGGCGATACGAACCATGCAAAGCTGCGGGAGATCCTGGAGACGGTCAACGATTATACGACGCCGATCGAAGATATCGTTGAAAAACACTTTGATATAGAGAATATCAGTTATTTTATGGCGTACCAGATGCTGGTCGGAAACTATGACGTGGGTGCCCGAAATGAATATATCTACAGCCCTCTGAATTCGGAGAAGTGGTATTTCCTGTCCTGGGACTGCGATGACAGCTTTTTCCGGACGGAGAACGACATGACCAATTATTCTGACGGAGAATCCTGGGAGTGTGGGATCACACAGCTTACGAACGTGGTGTTGTTTAACCGCATCCTGAAGATCCCGGAATATCGGGATGCCCTGACGGCAGCCATCAACGATCTGAGAACCAACTATCTGACGAGGGAGAAGATCACGAAGCTGGTGGACGGATATAAGGCCATTGTGATACCTTATATTACCACGATGCCGGACAATGCGTATTGGGATATGACATTGGATACCTACGAATATGTCGCGGACCACTTGCCGGATGAGATCGAGTACAATTATCAGGTCTATGTGGATTCTTTGGAAAAGCCCTGGCCGTTCTATGTCGGCCTGCCGCAGATGACGGATGACGGGCGGATGCGCATCAACTGGGATGTATCCTACGATATGGACGGTGAGGACATCACCTACACCTGCATCCTGTCCCGCAATACGGAATTCACGGATGTGATCGCCCAGGCGGATGACGTCAGCATACCGGAATGCTATTTTGATGTGGACTTGCCGCCGGGAGAATATTACATTCGGGTCATTGCCAAAAATGAGTCCGGTTACACCATGGAATGCTTTGATTATTTCAATAAAGATCCGACTCTGCGGGGCAAGCGGTATGGATGTTTTCCGTTTTTGCGGAATGCAGACGGCACGTTTGAAAACATTCTGAACGCAGAGTGAAAGAAGAAGGTATACATGAAGACAGGAACACAACGTATTGGTGCTGCTGTGCTGGCAACGGCCATGATCCTTGGCTTGGCCGGGTGTGCAGGGGAACAGGAGGTTACGCTTCTGAGCCCGAATGAGACCTATGAGAAGCACGACGGCTCGTCCAAATACGCCGTTCGGGACAGCGACCAGATCTATCTGGATCAGGAGGACGGCGTCATCACGATGTACCTCACGGTGGGGATGGGCTCGGAGGAAGATGGCACGAACCACACCTGGAAGGAAGTCAACGACCATTCCCTCACATACTACCAGGAAAAGGGCATCGATCCGTACCGGTGCGAGGCGATCCTGCAGGTGGGCGATGAGATGGGGCCGCTGTCCGGGCATTTTGGCTATGGGGAATTGAATCCCAACGCCACGGTGCGGCTGCGGGGAACGGGAGCATCGGAGCAGCCGCAGAAGAGCTACCGCATCGACATCAAGCAGGGCAAGGGGAACTGGAAGGACCAGAAGACCGTGCTGCTGAATAAGCATGTGTCCGATCCGACGCGGTTCCGGAACAAGCTGGCCTACGACCTGATGGCGGAGATCCCGGAGATGTTCAGCACCCGGACGTGGTTCGTGCACCTGTATGTGAAGGACCGAACAGAAGGGGAGGACGATCCGTTTGAGGATTACGGTCTCTACACCGCCGTGGAGCAGATCAACAAGCGCTACTTTCGGAACCGCAATCTGGACTCCGGCGGGAACCTGTACAAGGCAGGGAGCTTCGACTGGTACCCTCACGAGGACGCGCTGAAGCTGGCTACCGACCCCACCTTTGACGAGGATGCCTTTGATGCCCTGCTGGAAAACAAAGGAGATGTGGATCACACGAAGCTGTTGGCCATGCTGCAGGCGGTCAACGATGAGAGCCAGCCCATTGGGGAGGTCATCCGCAGGTATTTCAGTCGGGACAACCTGCTGTACTGGATGGGGTTCCATATCCTGATGGGAAATCGGGATGTGGAGGCCAGCAATTATTACCTGTACAGTCCCCAGGGCATGAACACGTGGTATATCCTCAGCTGGGACAACGATGGTCTGCTGCCCGAGGCCTATGAACGGATGAAGGATGCGTCTTATGATCCGTCGTGGAGCCATGGGATCTTTCCGCTGGTGAGTGCGAGGCTGTACGAACGGATCCTGAAGGACGAGGAGTGTCGGGCCAAATTGGATACCGTTGTCGACGATATTTACAACAGTTGGCTGCAGGAGGATGAGATCGAGGAGCGTGTCCGGCAATACGCAGAGACCATCCAGGAGTATGTCTATGACATGCCGGATGCGATGTTCCAGCGGGTGTCCAGCAGCAATTATCACCGACTGGTCGATGCCATTCCGGCCGAGATCACGGCCAACTACGAAGCTTATCAAACGAGCATGACAGAGCCGTGGCCGTTTCACATCCGAATGCCGGAGGTTGGCAATGGAACACTGACCCTGGCCTGGGAGCCGTCCTATGTCTATCCGGATGGGGAGCTGACCTACTCCGTGGAACTGAGCCAGGATCCAAATTTTGCGGATCACCTGGTGGATGTAGAGTCTCAGGCGGAGACGGACTATCCAGTTGACATGCTGCCAGAAGGCCAGTATTTTCTGCGGGTACGGGCACAATCGAAGGATGGTTCCCGACAGGACGCCTATGAATATTATCTGACAGAGACCGACCGAAAGATCGCAAGCACGTTGTGCTTTTATGTGCTGGAAGACGGCACGGTGCAGGTGAACCGCTATGTGGAGGAATAGGCCTGCGAAGCAGCCGGCGGATGCAGCCGTTCCGCCGAAGCTGAAATTTCGCAACGAATGGAAATATCTGATCTCCGACTGGGAGGCGTTCCACCTCAAGCAGCGCCTGGGGGCGCTGATGGAACACGACGCCCATGCGGAGAACGGCATGTACATGATCCGCAGCCTGTACTTTGACGACCGGTGGGACACCGCCTACAACGAGAAGCTCATGGGCGTGGAGGAGCGCATCAAGTGGCGGATCCGGTGCTACAACTGTTCCGATGCGTCCATCAAGCTGGAACGGAAGATGAAGCGGGGCAGTTACATCCACAAGGATTCCGCCACGCTGACCCGGCAGGAGACCGACGAGCTCATCGCCGGGCGGGGAGACTTCCTGCTGACCCACCGGGAGCCTCTGTGCCGGGAATTTTACTACGACTGGCGGGTGAAGGGCTTTCGGCCCAAGGTCATCGTGGACTACGACCGGGAGCCGCTGATCTACACCCAGGGGGATGTGCGCATCACCTTCGATTCCAACGTGCGGGCGGCCATCGGCGGGTTCGATATCTTCGACGCCGGCCTGCCCACGCTGGAGACCCTGGAGCCCGGCGTGCTGGTGCTGGAGGTCAAATTTACCGAATTTCTGCCGGCGATGATCCAAAAGGTGCTGCCCCTCAACGGCCAGCAGTTCACCGCCGTGAGCAAATATACCCTGTGCTATGAGCGGGCGTATCACCTGACCGACGCCCTGGCGGGGATCACCAAGACGAACAGGAGGAACAGCGTATGAACGCAAGCGACTATTTTAAGAATTCTGTGTGGGAGAGCTTTATGAACGGGCAGGGCTTCACCCTGGATTTTGCCTTTTCCGTGGCCATTTCCATGGTGTTGGCCGTGGCCCTGGGCATCGTAATCTACAAGGTCTATGCCCACTACTACGGCGGCGTGGTGTTTTCCAGCTCCTTTGCCACCACCCTGGTGGGCATGACGGTGCTCACCGCGGTGCTGACCCTGGCCATCAGCAGCAACGTGATCATCTCCCTGGGCATGGTGGGCGCTTTGTCCATCGTCCGGTACCGGACCGCTATCAAGGATCCCATGGACCTGTTCTACATCTTCTGGGCGATCTCGGTGGGCATCACCCTGGGCGCGGGGCTCTATGTGCTGGCGGTGCTGACGGTGCCGGTGGTGATCCTGGTGGTCCATCTTTTCTATCATCAGCGCAAAAGCGGCGTGATCTACATCCTGGTGGCCCATTACACCGATGACCGTGCCGGGGACGAGATCGTGCGGACCCTGGGCAAGATGAAGAACCAGCTCAAGTCCAAAACGCTGCGGGGCGGCGTCACCGAGGTGACCATCGAGGTGCTCTGCCGGACCAAGGACACGCTGTTCCTGGAGCGCATCCAGCAGATCGAGGGCGTGCAGGACGTGACGCTGATCCAGTATAACGGTGAATACCATGGCTAAGGACAAGAGGAGAGACTCTTCGGCGCCGTATTTCGTGCTGCTGGTGTTGGGGATCATCCTGATCGCGCTGCTGCTGTACATCGTCCCCTTCCGCTACGGGCTCAACCGGACGGTGGAGTTCACGCCGACCGGGGATCCCCTGGACAATCCCCTGACGGGGTATGCCCCCTGGGCGGAGAACCAGGAGGAGTGCGCCGACAGCCAGCTGGTCTATATCCAGCTGCGGTGGGCCGACTGGGAGCCCCAAGAGGGCGTCTACGACATCGAGGGGCTGGAGGAGCGGTGCCACATCGCCCAGTGGAAAGCGGAGCACAAAAATGCCGTGCTGCGGTTCGTGTGCGACGTTCCGGGGAAGGAGGCCCATGTGGACATTCCCGGCTGGCTGTTCAGCCGGACCCAGGATGGCGCCTATTACGACGGGGAGCTGGGAAAGGGCTATTCCCCCGACTACGCCAATGAGACCTTTCTGGAGCGGCACCAGCTGGCGGTGCAGGCCCTGGCGAACTATTGCAACCAGGATGACTTTGTAGCGTTCGTCGAGCTGGGGAGCCTGGGCCACTGGGGCGAATGGCACACGGACGTTTCCGGCGGAGCGCCCCCCATGCCCGAGGAAGAGGTGTGCAACGCATACGTGCTGCACTATTCGGACAGCTTCCACAACGCCCGGCTGCTCACCCGGCGGAATTACAGCCTGGCCATGGAAGGCGGCATGGGGCTGTACAACGATATGACCGGGGACGCGAAGGCCACCCAGGAATGGCTGGGCTGGTTGAAAAACGGGGGCACCCAGACATCCGAAGGGGATCCCCTGACGCTGACGCCGGTGGAGCGGTTCTGGGACAAGGCCCCGGTGGGGGGAGAATTCACCAGCGAGGTGCCCCAGGAGGACTTGTTGGGCCGGTGGTATGCCGATACCCTGGAGAGCGTGGAGAGCGGACATATGACCTTTCTCGGTCCCAAATGCCCAGAGGGCGACCTGAAGGACAGCGAAGCGGCCCAGGCCATTCGGGAGCGGCTGGGGTACCGGTTCTACATCTCCAAGCTGCAAACGGAATATTCCTTTGCCTCGGGGGATCTGGTTTGCACCCTGACCTGGGACAATGTGGGCCTGGGCGGGTTCTATTGGCAGTGGCCCGTGACGCTGTACGTGTACGACAAGGACGGGCAGTTGACCTTTTGGGAAACGGTGGACCTGGACCTCCGGGATCTGACTCCAGAGGCGCAGATCGAGACGGTGTCTCACATCCCCTTTACGGATGCGTTCCGGGAGGGGTACGAGGTGGGCATCGGCATCAGCTCCAACCAGCGGACCCAGCCGGTCCGTCTGGCCATGGAAGGCGAGCTGCGAGACGATGTGCAGATCATTTACCGATTCGAGGGCTGAGTCCCAATGCCGTTGGAACGGTCGATCTTCGGATGTGCCGGCAAGCCCGGCCTCGCCCGCCGGCCCCTTTGGGCCGGCGGCTTTTTGCGCAGCAAAAAGCGGGCGGTGCGCAGCACCGGCTGGTGAGGCCGGGGCTTCCGGCGTGCCGCGTACCGGCGGAGGACTGGCAAGGGACACGCCGGGCCACGCATATGGATAGGGGAAGGAGGTCGAGCATATGTTGGACGGATTGATTCGGTTTCTCTCTCAGATCTTTTTTCTGGTGCTGCATGTCACCGGGAGCGGCGGGTTTCCCCGGGCGCTGAGCGCCCCGGCCGAGCGCAAGGCGCTGGAGGAGATGGCCGCCGGGAGCGCTGCCGCCCGGAAGACGCTGATCGAGCACAATTTGCGGTTGGTAGCCCACATCGTCAAGAAGTACTACTCCGCCGGCGGGGAGCAGGAGGACCTGATCTCCATCGGCACGGTGGGCTTGATCAAGGCAGTGGACACCTTCCGGCCGGAAAAGGGGATCCGCTTGTCCAGTTATGCGTCCAAGTGCATCGAGAACGAGATCCTGATGTATTTCCGCAGCGGGCGGAAGTCGGCCCAGGACGTGTCCATCAACGAGCCCATCGAGACGGACAAGGACGGCAATACGCTCACCTTGATGGACACCATGGCCGTGGATGACAACATCCTGGAGAGCATCGACCTGCGGATGAAGAGCGAAAAGCTCTACCGGTACATCCGTCAGGTGCTGGAACCGAGGGAAAAGCTCATCGTCTGCCTGCGCTACGGGCTGGGCGGCGTGGGACCGCTGCCCCAGCGGGAGGTGGCAAAAAAGCTGGGCATTTCCCGCAGCTACGTGTCGCGTATCGAGAAGCGGGCGCTGGAAAAACTGCGGGGGGAATTCCAGCGGGAGGGCGCGTGAAAAAGGGCGAAGTCTGCCGAAAAACCGTTGCAGAATCCTTGGGACTGTGATAAAATGGAAAACGGATTTTTTGGAATGGAGCGTTTGGTTTGACAGTTTTCAAGCATCGTCTGGGCGCCGCGGTCTTGTCCGTCACCCTCCTCTTTGCCGGTTGTGCCGCCCCGGCGGAGCAGCCCGTTTCCAGTGCGGCGGCGGTCCCCGAAGCGACCCCTGCACCGCTGCCTACCCTGACCGCAGAGCATGTGGCCTATCTGGGCAATGCGGATGACACTGCCCGGCCGGAGGAGCCCCTGACCCGGGGCGAGATCGCCCAATGGGTGTATGCGCTGCTGGAGGACCCGGACCGGGTGGAGCCCGGCTGGACGGTGGATGTGCCGCCCGATCACCCTGCCGCCCCCGGCGCGGGCGTGCTGGTGGGGCTGGGATTACTGGATGTGGGGGAACACCACCTGTTTTTCCCGGAACACAACGTGACGCGTGGGGAATTTGTCACGATATTGGGCTTTTTCTTGCCGCCGGATGGGGAATCCTGTGAGTTTTCCGACCTTCCCGAAGACGCGGAGCTTTACCCGCTGGCCGCCGCGGCTGTGCGCCGGGAGTGGCTCTCTCTGGGGGAGGACGGTGCCTTTCGGCCCGAGGCTCCCGTCACGCGGGCCGAAGCGGTCCACGGGCTGAACACGGCGCTGGGCCGGCACGCGGATCTGGAGCGGCTGGCTGCCCTGGGGAGCCCCCAGGTGTTCGCCGACCTGCCGGTGTCCCATGCGGCCTATGGGGACATGCTGGAAGCATACCTGCCCCATACTGGCACGGTGGAGTCCGATACGGAGCGATGGAGCGACTGCACCGTACCCCCTGCCGTCCATGGGGCGGGGCCCGTCCTGCTGGACGGCGAGCTGTACCTGCTGGGGGAAGACGGGACCTTTGCCCGCAGTACCGCCCAGGGCGTGCTGCAGTTCGGCGCCGACGGCCGCTACACCACCGGGGACCCAGAGCTGGATACCCTGCTCACCGCCATCGTTGGGAGATATACCGATCCCCAGGCGGAGCCGATAGAAAACCTGGAACGGCTGTTCCAGTACGCCAGCTTTTCGTTTGAGTACATCAACCGCGGCTATCAGGACGACGGCGCCACCGGCTGGGAGAACGGATCCGCCAAGGAAATGCTGACCACCGGCGGGGGCAACTGCTACAACTACGCAGCCGTGTTTGCGCTGCTGGCCAGGAAGCTGGGCTACCAGGCCCACGCCGTATCCGGGACGGCCCAGCTGTCCCCCAATGCGACCTATGTGGCCCACAGCTGGGTGGAGATCGACACCGATGCGGGCCGCCGCGTGTGCGACCCGGAGGCCCAGGGCGTGTACAACGTGAACCACCAGGTGGGATATTACATGTTCATGCGGGTCTACGGCAGCGAGGGCGACCCCGAATACTACCTGGGCGATACCTATCTGGACGATACACAGCCCCAGGAAGCTCCGGGATAAGTTTCCAGCGCCGGATCCGGATTTGCCGATTGCTTTTTTCCGCCCCACGGTGTACAATAAAAAATGTGCGATTTCAAAATCAAAAAGCGTGCAAAGGAGTTGGGTGGTTTTTATGAGACGAACGCTTGCACTGGTTTTGGCAGTTCTGCTGCTGTTGACCCCTCTGGGCGTGCACGCTTCCGAGCTGGACCCCTCTTCCCAAGACGGGACGGAGTTCCCTGCGGAAGGCGGCCCTCAGGAGGACGATCCCCAAGAGGAGGGCCCCGGGGAGGAAGACCTGCCCGTGGAGAGCGCCCCTGAAACAGACAACCCCGGCACAGATGGGGCAGACACCCCGTCGGAGGACGACACCGATGCCGAGCCCGTCCCGCCAGAGCTCATCACCGACGTGCATGTGGCCTACATCAAGGGCTCCAACGACCGCTTCAAGCCCGAAGACGCCATCACCAAGGCGGAGACCTGCAGCATCGTCTACGGCTTGCTGGCCCAGCTGCCGGAGCAGGTGGACGACACCCAGTTCTCCGATGTGGCCCCCACGGCCTGGTATGCTGCCTTCGTGAACGCTTTGGGCCAAATGGGCGTGGTCGCAGGGCCCGGTGACGGCACCTTCCAGCCGAGTAAGCCCATCACCCGGGCGGAGTTCGTGCAGCTGCTGTGCGGGTTCTATCGGGACGAGCTGGCGGATGCCGGGCTGGAGAACCCGTTCTCCGACGTGCCGGAAGACCAGTGGTACTCCCAGGCCGTGGCCTTTGCCGCCCAACAGGGCTGGATCTCCGGCTACCTGGACGGCACCTTCTGCCCGGAGAAGAACATCAAGCGCTCGGAGGCAGTGGTCATCGTCAACCGGATGCTGGGCCGCCGGGCCGATACCGCTTCTCTGGCGGCTGCGGGACAGATCCTGCAGTTCGTGGACGTGGCCTATGGCTACTGGGCATATCCCGACATCATGGAGGCATCGCTGGTGCACAACCACGGCTTGGACGACCTGGGCCAGGAGACCTGGTCCGAGGTGACCGTCCCCGCCGCCCAGCACGCCCCGGGCTATCACCTGTTGGACGGCCAGCTCTACAAGATCGACAGCACCCGGCACTTTGTCCGGGACGTCACCGACGGTGTGCTGCAGTTCGGTCACGACGGCCGCTACACCTCCGGCGACGCCGAGCTGGACCAGCTGCTGACCCCGGTCATCCTCCGGTACACCGTGGAGGGCGCCAGCCGGTCAGACAACCTGCGCAGCCTCTTCGAACACATCACCAAGCTGGGCAATTACACCTATCTGGGCCGCAACAATCACCACCCCGAGGGTACTACCGGCTGGGAGATCGAGGACGCCAAGGTGATGCTTCGGACCCACCGGGGCAACTGCTTCAACTTTGCAGGCCTCTTCACCATGATGGCCCGCCGCCTGGGGTATCAGGCCAAGGGCGTGTCCGGGTGGATCGTCTTGGGAGAAGGCTGGGATCCCGATGACCACGGCTGGGTGGAGATCGTCGAGGACGGGAAGACCTATTTCTGCGACCCGGAGGAATACGCCATCCGGTACAACCAGAAGCACCTGCACCCCTACTGGAAGCTCCTGCTCATGCTGCCCTACCGGCGGGGCGTCTGGGATCTCCAGCCCGAATATCAATACACCTATGGTGTGACCATCGGTTGAATGACAAACCGTTTGAATGACAAAACAGAAAGGAACGAACCAAACATGAACATCCGTACATGCACCGCAGTGCTGCTCTCCCTCCTGCTGGTCCTGGCCCTGGCGGCCTGCGGCGGCGGGGATCAGCCCTCTTCCTCCGCAGCCCAGACCAGTTCAGCCGCGCCCCAGGGCCGCACCATGGGGGACGCGCCGGACCACAGCCCCACCCCCGCCCCCACCGAAAAGCCCACGGCAGCGCCCACCGCCACCCCCTCCGCAGCCCCCACGGAAGAACCCACCCCGGAGCCGGAGGATCCCGAGCTGGTCGACGAGGGCGAGGATGAGCCCGTGAATGGCTCTGCACCCGAGGGGTCCACCGACGAGCCCGACCCCGAAGACGGGGCAGGGGAGACCGTGGATGCCGGTGAAGAGACCGGCGGCGAGGAGACCGGCGAGACCGGCGGTACGGACACGGGTGCCGATCCCATGCAGTACGAAGGGGCCGACATCGAAACCTTTTACGGCGTGTTTGGCTATCCCAATTCCAGCGAGTACCAGACCAGCTGCTATGGCCCCGGGGAGGACGGGATCCTCTCCTACGACGGCTTTACGGTGTACACCTATCGGGACACAGACGGCTCTGAGACCGTTCAGGCCGTCGAATAAACAACGCAAAGGCCGCCCGCCGCGGCCTTTTTGCATGGAGGAAAGCCGTGGAGATCCAACCCATCGCCCGGGTGTATACCGGGTTTGCCAGTAAATTTGCCGTGCCCCGCCAAAGCGGCCTGGTGCCCCAGCTGCCCGGCCGGGTGGTGTTCGAGCCCCCTTACCGCGACCCCGCCGCCCTGCGGGGCCTGGAGGAATTCTCCCACCTCTGGCTCCTCTGGGAGTTCTCCCAGAACCGCCGGTCCGGCTGGTCGCCCACCGTGCGGCCCCCGCGCCTGGGCGGCAACCGCCGGTGGGGGGTCTTTGCCACCCGTTCGCCGTTCCGGCCCAACCCCCTGGGGCTCTCCTGCGTGGCCCTGCAGTGCATCGAGCCGGACACCCCCCAGGGCCCGGTGCTGCACATCCTGGGTGCCGACCTGGCGGACGGCACCCCGGTGTACGACATCAAGCCCTATCTTCCCTCGGCGGACTGCATCCCTCAGGCCACCGGCGGCTTCACCGACCGGGTGGAAAAACCGGCCCTGGCGGTCCAATGTCCCCCCGCTCTGCTGGAGCAGGTGGAGCCCGCCCTGCGGGAGCCTCTGCTGCAGGTACTTGCTCTGGATCCCCGCCCCGCCTACCACAGCGACCCCCAGCGGGTGTATGGCTTCGGCTTCGCCGGGCTGGAGATCAAGTTTACCGTGATCGGTGATACGTTGTATGTGCAAAGCATAGAACCACACACTGTGTGTTGACATACATATTCTTTTGCAAAGGAGTGGTGCCGGCATGGAAGCAAAACGGACGAATGGGGGAGACCTGCGCCGGTAAGCGCTGCGTCTCCCGGGAAAGGAGACGGATATGCAGATCAAAGCGTTTGCGCCCCAAGAAGTGGCGCAGCTGGAGGCGCTGTTCTTGGATTATTGTCGGGAGCTGCGCCTGTCAGAGGAGGACCCGCGCCTGACCGACACCGTCCTGCGGGAGAAGATCCTGCAGGGCCTGTTCCTGAAGCACTGGCAGGCCGGCGTGGTGCGGATCGCCCTGGCCTGGGAGGAGGACCGCCCGGTGGGGTTTTCCTTCTACCAGGTGGACGGCCCCGACAGCGACTGGAACCACCGCCCGGGCTGGGGCTTCTTCCGGGAATTCTACGTGGTCCCGGCGGCACGCCGCCGGGGCGTGGGCCGTGCCCTGGCCGCCTTTTGCCGGGCGCAGCTGGGTCCGGTTCCGGGGGTCTATCTCACCGCGGACACCGCTGCAGAGGGCTTCTGGCGGGCCTGCGGCTTTATGGACGCCGGGGAAACGGCGCCCAACGGCAACCGCATTTTTGGGTGCACTTCCGGCGGTCCTTCCGGCTGATCTTCCCGCCGGGATGCCGCCCACGGGCGGCCGCTGCCTCAGCCGGGGCGGCGGTCCCCGCTTTTTTGTGCAGTTTTGCACCGCTGGGTCCGCCGACGGGAACGCCCGATCCCAGCGGTTTTTTCGCCTCGCAGGGATTGTAGAACTTACATAAAGATTAAAGGGTGATTTCAGAAAGTTTCGCAGAAATTACTAAAAACCCTTGAAATTTTCCCGCGTTCTGGTATTATATAGGTGGGGTTTTCTGGGGAGGGGGCCCAGCCTGCCTACATCCGGTGGAGCAGGACCCTCAATTTTACCAAAAAGGAGCAATTTCCATGGCTCGTGAGAAGGAAGTCAAACCCGTCCAAGAAGAGAAGCCGGGGAATCTCCCGCTGTATCTGTTCCGTGCGGGCAAAAGCAGACGTGCGTATGAGTATCTGGGCGTGCACAAGGCCACCCACAAGGGCAAGAAGTGCATGGTCGCCCGGGTCTGGGCGCCCACCGCCCAGGAGGTCTCTCTGGTGGGCGATTTCTGCAACTGGGACCAGGCCAAGTACCCGCTGCACAAGCTGGACGACGCCGTGTGGGAGGGCTATACGGATTTCGTGTTCGAGCCCTTCACCTGTTATAAGTTTTTCATCAAGTCCGCCTCCGGCGAGGACATCTTCAAGGCCGATCCCTATGCCCTCCACGCCGAGACCCGTCCCGGCACCGCCTCCCGTTTTGTGGAGCTGGACGGCTACAAGTGGGGGGACGATCCCTGGCTGCAGTACAAGAAGGAAAAGCCCCACTACAACCAGCCGGTGAATATCTATGAGGTCCACGCAGGCTCCTGGCGGCGGTATGCCGACGGCAGCGTGTTCTCCTACGACAAGCTGGGGGACGAGCTCATCCCCTACGTGAAGGAGATGGGCTTCACCCACATCGAGTTCATGCCCCTCACGGAGTATCCCTACGACGGCTCCTGGGGCTACCAGGTCATGGGCTATTTTGCCCCCACCTCCCGCTATGGCCAGCCCAAAGACTTCATGCGCTTTGTGGACCGCTGCCACCAGGCGGGCATCGGCGTCATCCTGGACTGGGTCCCCTCCCACTTCCCTCGGGACGCCGCGGGCCTGGCCAAGTTCGACGGCTCCTGCTGCTATGAGTATGCCGATCCCCGCAAGGGCGAGCACAAGGAGTGGGGCACCCTGGTGTTCGACTACGCCCGCCCCGAGGTCATGAGCTTCCTCATCTCCTCCGCCTGCTTCTGGCTGCGGGAGTACCACATCGACGGCCTGCGGGTGGATGCCGTGGCCTCCATGCTGTATCTCGATTACAACCGCAAGGACGGCGAGTGGGTGGCGAACCAGGACGGCGGCAAGGAGCACCTGGAGGCCGTGGCCTTCCTGCAGGCCCTCAATGAGGCGGTCTTCGCCGAGGCCCCCGAGGTGATGATGATCGCCGAGGAATCCACCGCCTGGCCCATGGTCACCAAGCCCACCTTCATGGGCGGCCTGGGGTTCAACTACAAGTGGAACATGGGCTGGATGAACGACATGCTTAACTACATGAAGATGGACCCCTATTTCCGCAGCGGCAACCACGATGCCCTGACCTTCTCCTTCTTCTATGCCTTCTCGGAGAATTTCATCCTCCCCGTCTCCCACGACGAGGTGGTCTACGGCAAGAGCTCCCTCATCAACAAGTTCCCCGGCACCAACGAGCAGAAGGACGCGGGCATGCGCTGCTTCGTCTCCTATATGATGGCCCACCCGGGCAAAAAGCTCCAGTTCATGGGCACGGAATTCGCCCAGAAGAACGAATGGAATTACGAAAAAGAGCTGGAATGGGGCCTGCTGCAGTATGACGAGCACAAGAACATGCAGCGGTTCTTCCGGGCGGTGAACCACTTCTACCTGTCCCGGCCCGAGCTGTGGGAGCAGGACTTCTCCTGGGACGGCTTCCAGTGGCTCTCCAACGACGATTACCAGCAGAGCGTCATCGCCTTCCGCCGCAAGGCCATCGATGGCCGGGAGCTGGTGGCCGTGTGCAACTTCACCCCCCAGCAGCGGGAGAACTACTGCATCGGCGTGCCGTTCCGGGGCGTCTGGGCCGAGGTCTTCACCTCCGACGACAAGTCCTTCGGCGGCGGCGGCGTCACCAACGGCAAGAACATCAAGACCCAGGATGTCCCCATGCACGGCCAGGAGCAGAGCGTCTCCCTGACCCTTCCCGGCAACGCCGTCTTCTTCCTGGAGTGCGTGAAGCGCATCGAAAAGCCCGCCCCCAAGCTGGTGGCAGCCCGCAAGGCAGCCGCCGCGAAAAAGTCCCCCAAGGCCCCTGCCCGCCGCGGCACGGCCGGCAGCAAGGGGAAAAATGATCCGGCCTGATGTGAGAGCCTTCGGCCCCGTCCAACAGGCAGCTTTCACTGAATGATATCTCAGTTCCCAAACAAAACAAGGAGGAATTTCTTATGGTACCAAAACCCAAGCAAGAAGTCGTCGCCATGCTGTTGGCCGGCGGCCAGGGCAGCCGGTTGGGCGTGCTGACCAAGAATCTGGCCAAGCCCGCCGTGCCCTTCGGAGGCAAGTATCGGATCATCGACTTCCCGCTGTCCAATTGCGTCAATTCCGGTATCGAGACAGTGGGCGTCCTCACCCAGTATCAGCCTCTGGAGCTCAACGAGTATATCGGCAGCGGCCAGCCCTGGGACCTGGACAGCATGAATGCCGGCGTGCACGTGCTGCCCCCTTACCAGAAGAGCGGCAACTCCGACTGGTATAAGGGCACCGCCAACGCCATCTGCCAGAACATCCCCTTCATCGAGCGGTACGACCCCGAGTACGTGGTGGTGCTCTCCGGCGACCACATCTACAAGATGGACTACTCCAAGATGATCAATTTCCACAAGGAGAAGAACGCCGCCTGCACCATCGCCGTCTATGAGGTCCCCCTGGCGGAAGCCTCCCGCTTCGGCATCCTGAACACCAACGAGGACAACTCCATCTACGAGTTCGATGAGAAGCCCAAGGTCCCCAAGTCCAACAAGGCCTCCATGGGCATCTACGTCTTCACCTGGGAGAAGCTGCGCAAGTACCTCATCGAGGACGAGGCCGACCCCACCAGCGAGAACGACTTCGGCAAGAACGTCCTGCCCAACATGCTCAACGCCGGCGAGCGCATGTTCGCCTACCGGTTCGAGGGCTACTGGAAAGACGTGGGCACCATCGACAGCCTCTGGGAGTCCAACATGGACCTGCTGGATCCCAACGTCCCCCTGGATCTGCGGGATCCCTCCTGGCGGATCTACTCCCGCAGCCCGGCCATGCCGCCGCACCATGTGGCCCCCGGCGCTACGGTGCAGAATTCCATCGTGGGCGAGGGCTGCACCATCAACGGCCAGCTGGAGTTCTCCGTCCTGTCTCCCGGCGTCACGGTGGGCGCCGGCGCCACTGTGAACTCCTCCATCATCATGCCGGGCGCCACCATCGAAGAGGGTGCCGTGGTGCAGTACGCCATCGTGGCGGAGAACGCCGTGGTGGGCGCGGGCTCCACCGTGGGCCTGCAGCCGGAAGAAGTTGAAAACAAAGACGAGTGGGGCGTGGCCGTGGTCGGCCCCGGGGCCAAGCTGCCTGCGGGCACCATGGTCTCCCCCAAAGCCATGGTCAGTGCCGAGGAGGTGGCAAAAGC
>CANRPD010000031.1 GCA_947632385.1 uncultured Clostridia bacterium
GGGGAGGCCGCCCCGCCCCGTACATGTTTCGTCAGGTCTCCGGCCCGCCGATGGCCTGGGTGTCCGCATAGTTGCCCGGGGTGCGGAACAGTGCCCCCCGCTCGTACCGGTCGTCCCGCCACAGCCCGTCGAAGACCACATGGCCGTTTTTGTCGAACTGGGTCCCCCGGCCGTTGCGCTTGCCGTCCTTCCACTGGCCGTAGTACAGCAGGTCGCCGTCCGCGTCGAAGTAGGACCCGAACCCCGTGGGCTCGCCGTCCTTCCATTTGCCCACGAATACGCTGCCATCCGCCTGGCGCAGGGAGACCCCCGCGCCCTGCTTTTTCCCGTCCACGATCTTCCCGCCGTAGCGCAGGTTGCCGTCGGAATCGAACAGCGCCGCCACGGGGCCGGGCTGGCCGTCCACCCAGCCGGTGACGTGCAGGGCGTGGTCCCCCTTCCGGAAGGACACCCCCATGCCGTGACGCTTGCCGTCCTTCACAAAGCCCGCATAGCTCAGGGTGCCGTCGCCGTACCGCCGGTCGTCAAAACCGTCGGCCTTGGGTACCGCTGCCAGCGCCGTGGGAGCAGGTCCCGGCCCGGTTTCGGGGGGTTCCGGCCCGGTTTCGGCGCCTTCCGGGACCCATTCCGCCTGCCGGGCCTGCAGCCGCCGCGCCTGGGCCAGGATCTCCCGGCTCTCGGGGTCCTGGGGATCCCCCGGGGCCCGGTCCGGTTCCGGTTCCGCCGGAGGCGCGGGAGGCGTCTCCTGGGCCAGCTCCCGCAGCACCCGGTTGATCTCCCGCATCAGCAGCTCCTCCGGGGAGGCTTCCGGCTCCTGGGGCTCCGGCTGGGGCACTTCCTCCGCCGCGCCGTCCAGCGCGGCCACTTCCGCCGCGTCTTCCTCGTCTTCCAGGGCATCCAGCGCTACCAGCTCGTCCTCCGGCTCGCCGTCCAGCGCGGCCACTTCTGCCGCGTCTTCCTGGTCTTCCAGCGCGTCCAGAGCAACCAACTCGTCCTCCGGCTGGCCGTCCAGCGCAGCCACTTCTGCCGTGTCTTCCTGGTCTTCCAGCGTGTCCAGCGCCGCCAGTTCGTCCTCGGCTGCGCCGTCCAGCGCGGCCACTTCTGCCGTGTCTGCATCGTCTTCCAACTCGTCCAGAGCAACCAACTCGTCCTCCGGCTCGCCGTCCAATTCGGCCAATTCTTCGGCGTTTTCCTCGTCTTCCAGGGCATCCAGCGCTGCCAGCTCGTCCTCCGGTTCCCCGTCCAATTCGGCCAGTTCTTCTACATTTTCCTCGTCTTCCAGCGCGTCCAGGGCAGTCAGTTCATCCTCCGGCTGGCCGTCCAGCGCGGCCACTTCTGCCGTGTCTGCATCGTCTTCCAACTCGTCCAGAGCAACCAACTCGTCCTCCGGCTGGCCGTCCAGCGCAGCCAATTCTTCGGCGCTTTCCTCGTCTTCCAACGCGTCCAGCGCGGTCAACTCGTCCTCCGGCTCGCTGTCCAGCGCGGCCACTTCTGCCGTGTCTGCATCGTCTTCCAGCCCGTCCAGCGCGATCAACTCGTCTTCCGGTTCCCCGTCCAGCGCGGCCACTTCCGCCGCGTCTTCCTGGTCTTCCAGCCCGTCCAGCGCTACCAGCTCGTCTTCCGGCTCGCCGTCTGCCGGGGCGGGGGTCGCCGCCGGGGTCGGGGTCGCCGCGTCTGCCGCCGCTGCCGGGGCGATGACCCGGGCGTAGCCGTACATGCCTGCAAAGACCACCTCCTGGTCGTCCCCAGGGGGCACGGCGGGCAGGACTTCATCCTCGGTGAGGTCCTGGGCCGGGGCGGCGCCTGCCGCCCGGATCTCCTCGAGCACCTGTTCCCGCCGGGCGGCCTCCTGGGCGGTGCAATAGGCGAGGTCGCCGCCGTCGGTGGCTATCAGGAACCGGGGCTCGCCCAGCCGGGCGTTCACCTGGCTCTGCTCGGCCCGGCCCCCCAGATACTCCACCGGCTCCAGCACGGTGAGGAGAAAGCACCGGCGCTCCGGCATCCAGATCAGCTGCTCCACCTGGGGGCCGTCGGCCTTGGGCCGGTACACGGCCAACAGGGTCCGCCGGGCGTCGGAATCGTAGTATTCACTGCGCAGCCAGCGCTGGCTGGGGTCAAAATAGCACCGGCTGAGGATCCGGTCCTGAAAATTCCGCCGGACCAGCACCGTGCCCTCGGGGCACTGGAGGCAGTCCTCCAGCACGTGGCGGCCGGCGGTGCACCGCCAGAACAGCCCCCGGGGGGACATCTTGCCGGACGCTTTGCCGGGATAGCCCTGAAAAACGCCCTTTTTCCGGGTGCGCACGGTCTTTTTCTCGGTGAAGAACCGCTGCCGCAGCTGGGAAAGATCCCCGTGCAGGGCGTCCAGGCCGTCCACCTCCAGCAGGCAGACGGCGAACACGTGCCGCTCCAGCAGGCTCTCGCCCCGGGCGGGGGTCTGTGTTTTGTCCATGTGAAAAAGCCTCCCAATTCCCCCGGGATCTCAGGAATCCAGGGTCATGTAGTACAGCACGCAGCGGTCGGAATCGAACACCGCCAGCGTGGCGTGGATGGCGCCCCGGCTCCACAGGGGGCCCCGGGCCTGGAGCTTGGCGTCCGACCGGTCCAGGAAGAACCAAGCGCCGTTTTGGGGCCGGGGGACCCTCCCCAGCTCGACGAAGGGGCCCAGGGAGCCGGTGTCGTCGCTTTTGCCGTAGAGGAAGATCTCGGCGTCGGAGTCCAGGGGCAGGGGGCGCCAGTCCGGGGCATCCGCCAGGCCGCCGGGGCCAGCCCCCGCCGGGAACTGCAGCTGGACGAAGGTCTCGCCCAGGCCGTTTTCCCGGTCGTCGGCCCACACCTCCACCTCGCCGCTGGCGCAGTCCAGGCCCAGGGCCTCCTCCACCTGCCGGCGGATGTCCACCTGAGCGGCGCGGTCAAAGAAAAAACAGCCTTCGGTGAGCTTCAAAAACGTGTTTTGCCGCTGCAGAGGGTAGGCCTTGTCCCGGTAGAAGACCGTGGTCTCGTTGGCCGCGATCTCCACCGTTTTGCCGTTTTTCCGGGTGAGCCGCAGGGTCACCACGGGCTCGCCCTCCGCTGCGCCGCCCCACAGCCGCCGCTGCAGGGAATCCAGGCACCCCGCGGCCAGCTGGAGGTCTTCCGGGTCCACCAGGGTGCGGGTCTCGCCGTACCGGGCGTCGGTGACCTCCACCCGGACCAGGTCGCCGGCGGCGGGCAGGCCGGGCAGCCGCAGCCCGGCCAGGGCCGCGTTGAGCAGTCCCAGCAGCACCAGCGCCGCCGCAGGGATGCAGATCTTCAGGGCCGTTTGCAGCCGGCGGGGCCGCTTTGTTCCGGTTTCCGGTTCCATGCGGAAAAGTCCCTCCCCCAAAGGATGTGTTTGAAACAGGTCATCGACTTATTTTAGCACATTTTGGCGGAGAAATCTACCTGTTTCGCGCAGGTTTTTGGGGGGGAATTTGCGCGTTCCGGACCCCTTTGGGGCGGGGTTGGAGGGGGGTTCGTGCATTTTGCCAACCGGCGGGCGCGAGGGACCGCTGGTTTCCAGCAGGCGCTGGGGCGCGGCTTGCCCTGCCCCGGCAGGGGCCGTCTCGCGGGGCGCGGGGCCTGATTTTGGCCCCACGCCCTCTTTTGCGGAGCAAAAGTGCCTGCCGCAGGCAGGCGGCGAGACGGGGGAGGTGGGTGGGGGACCTTGCCGGTTTTGCAGACCGGCGGGCGCGACGACCCATTCTCGTCCAGTAGGCTCTGTGGCGCGGCTTTGCCCCGTCCGGGCACGGACCGGCGAGACGGGGGAGGCGGGTGGGCGGACGAGATGGATTTTTTGGTGGGGTGAAGTAGCGTTCCGGTTCGGTTGAGGGCGGAATTGAGCGGGCTGGGGCTGGAAAAGCTGGGGTTTTGGTGAGGAACGTGCAGGTTGGCGGTTTTCGCGGGGAAGCTGTCTGGTTGAGGAGACTGGAGGGCGCGACTACCCACCATTTTCTAGCACGCGTCAGCGCGGGACGCGCGAGGCGCGGCATTGCCCCGTCCGGGCACGGACCCGGGCACGGATAAAAAGTCCCCCCATATATACCTCCGAAAAGGGGAAAAGTTTCCCTGTAGAGGGAAACTTTTTTGAAAAAAATTCAAAATTTACAATTTGTTCATATTTGAACAAATGTCGGGAACGTGTAAAAGAGGGCGTGAACCATACCGGAAGTGGACCGGAAGGGGGCAAAAAGGGGCCGGAACCCGACGGGAGGGGTTGGAGCGAAGATGGGCCGGGGGGACAGTTTTGCAGGGCGGGTTGAGTTGGGTGAAATTGGAATTATGTGAACCAGTGGGCGCGACTACCCATCATTTGTTAGCACGCATCAGCGCGGAACGCGCGAGGCGCGACTGGGCCTGCCGGGCCACCGGTGGGCGCGACTACCTATTTTCGTCCCGTAGGCGTAAAGCGCGGGGACCGCGCGCCCCGCGTCATTGCCCCGCCCGGGCACGGGCCGCGGCTTAGTCAGTCCGGCTACGGACCAGGTGGGAGGTGGGGTAGTAGTGGGCCAGGATCTCCTGGTAGGTGCGGCCTTGGCGGGCCAGAAAGGACGCGCCCGCCTGGCTCATGCCCACACCGTGGCCCCAGCCCCGCACGGTGAAATGATACGCGCCGTCTTCGAAGGTCCAGTCCGCTGCGGCACTGCGCAGACCCAGCAGCTGCCGGAGCTGGGCCCCGGTGAGCTCCACCCCGGCGAGGCGGACGGTGCGGATGTAGCCGGAGGGGTTTTTCTCCACCGGGACCAGGAGTTGGTCTGGGGAGAGCGTAAAGTCAAAAGGCTTGTCAGGAAAGGCGGACCGGGCGGCGGTCTCCAGGGCGGCGGGAGTCACCACGCAGGTGGAGAGATAGCCGTCGGCCAGGCAGTCGCCGGGGCTGGCCACGGGAGAAAGACAGGGGAGGGATCCGCCCCAGACGTCTTCGGGGGACTGGGTGGCCCCGGCGGAAATGGCAAAATAGGTGGGAAGGATGGGGGCACCGTCGGCGGCGGTGAGCAGTTCGCCGGAGACGGCCTGACAGCAGGTGCACAGGCGGCCGTAGAGAGCGTCAAAATCCTCGCCCCAGCGGGCGGAGAGGTGGGCTTGGTCTGTCCAGACCAGGCACTGGGCGCTGTCGCAGCGGATCTCCTCCCCGGCGGCGCGGCGGTGGGCAAAGAGGGTGTAGGTGGCCACAGCCTGGGCCTTCAGGGCTTCCTCCGGGGCGTTGGGGTCCATTTCGCAGGCCAGGGCGGCGGGCAGGAGCTCCGCCGCGGTGCAGGTGAACCGGGTGTCGGTGGCCTGATCGACCAGGGTGAAGGCGTCGGTGGGGGCGGGGAGGGAGACGTTTTCCAGGAAGGGGGGCGGGGAGGCGGTGGATGCAGGAGGCGAAGGGGTGCGGGAGACCGCCCAAACCGCCCCGAACAGGACGCAAACCGCCCCAAACAGGGCCGGAAACAGTCGGGAACGGGCCCGGTGGGGAACACGGAACATGGAGACACCTGCCTTGGATGTGGTTTTCATAAGTTTTGGAAGGGGGTGGAAAGGAAAAGAAAAGGGAGGTGAGTGAAGTTGACAAAAATATTAAAAGAGAGAAGAAAATACTGGAGAAATAAAAGCAGACATAAGATTAGAATAATTTACAGTATGGAAAATAGGAGAAGAAATTTTACCAGGAATCTATGGAAAAATTAACAGGTAGGTGACAAAATCAGTTGACGGAAAATAATTAGATATTTTGGAAAATGAGATTTGGAAGTTGACAAAATAACATGACATAATTTTTTATAGAGATCGGAATAGAGATAAAAAGGGAGGAATGGAAATTTACATAAAACTGAAAGTGAACGGGACGGACAGGAGCGGGGGCAGGCGGGGCGGAAAAAACTGTCCCATACCTATTGGAAAATCGGGGAAAATATGCTAAAATAGAGGGACGATTTCCGTCCAGGAGGGCTTTATGAGAAAATACATCAATCTGGGGCTGGCCCTGAAGGTGGGCTGCGTGGGGTTCGTGGTGGCCGGGGTGCTGCGGTTGATCTATTTGCTGTACGCCTTTGACCCCGAGACCTGTTTTGCCACCGACGGCGGGGTGCTGGCCGGGTGCTGCCTGGCTGCGGTGATCCTCAGCGTGGCGGCGGAGGCGGCGGTGTGCGTGCTGTCCACGGGGTCCCTGGACCCGGCCCCGGTGGGGAAGAACCCCCTGCTGGGCGTGGCGGCCCTGGTCTCCGGCGGGGTGCTGGCCGGCGTGGGGGTGCACATCCTGCGGATGACGCTGGGGGCGGGAGACGCCCCATCCTATCTGCTGCCGCCGGCGGCACAGCTGGGGGTGCCCGGGCTGGTGTTTGCCGGGTGCTGCGGGCTGTTCGGCCTGGTGCAGCTGTTCTGCGCCGTGTGCTTTTTCACCGGGCGGGACCCCTTTGCCCGGCTGCGGCTGCTGTATCTGGCGGGGGTGGCCTGGGGGCTGAGCTATCTGGTGATGGTGTACGTGCACTTTGGCCACGCGCCGTCCTTTTCGGAGAATTTCTTCAGCGTGCTGGGCGGGGTGGCCCTGCTGCTGGCGCTGTTCTATCTCACCCGGGTGACCGCCCGGGCGGAGGCGGCCTGGGCGGCGCTCAGGCTGTTCATCGCGGGGATCGCCGGCGTGGTGCTGGTGCTGATCCACAGCTTGGCCAACTTCACCGCCCGGGTGGTGGGGGTGCACTACACCGGGGAGATGCCCGTTTCGGTGCAGCTGGCCACGGTGGTGGTGGCGCTGTTCCTGCTGACGTATCTCTCCTGCTACAAGCGGCAGGCCACGCCCTATCGGACGCCGGAGCACCAGGAGAAGGAGCCCGACCGGTCCGGCCGGCGGTTCCGGCGGGACCCCGGACAGCCGGGAAAGCGGTTCCGGGCGGACTGAGCGGCCGGGATCGCGGCAGGCGGGAGGCGCAGGATGGACCACCGGAACGGGAGATGGGCCCGGCAGCTGCTGGCCCTGCAAAACGAGGACGGCACCTGGGGCAGCACCTTCCACACGCTGACCGCCGCCGACCGGGGCCGGACGGTCACCACGGAGCAGGCGCTGCGGCGCCTAAAGGCCCTGGGCTTTACCCTGGAGGACGGGCCCATCCGCCGGGCGGTGGACACCATGACGGCCTGCCTGCGGGGGGACGATCTGAGGACGACGCATACCGGGCGGCCTATGGGGAGACCTTCTATGGCGCGGCGCCCGGTGGGAAAAAGCCCGGGGGCAAGCGGGTGATCGGCTTCACGAATTTCGATCTGGTCCACCTGCTGCAGGGCTCTTGCCGGAAGAAACGGTGGACCGCCTGCTGGAGCACCTGTTGGACGAGCCCGGCGGCAGCTACTACATCTGCGGCGGGCCCCTCCGGCGGCTGCCCCGGGTGTTCCCATCCCGAGAGACGGTGCGTTCTCTGGACGCGCTGGAGGCGCTTTCCGGGTACCGGCTGGCCGGGGGCAAACTGGGCTTTGCGGCGGAGTGGCTGCGGGCCAATCGCGGGGAGGACGGCCTGTGGGATCTGGGCGCTGCCGCCCAAGACCGCATCCATCTGCCCCGGTCGGATTCCTGGCGGCGGGCGGCGGACCGGAAGGCCGACTGCACGGAGTGGATCGGGGGGATCCTGGCTGCCCTGGAAGGCGGGGGCGGGGGAGAGCCGCCGTTAAAAAATAAAGCGAGAAAAATGCAACAAAGGGTCTTGTAAAACGGAGGTAAATGCTGTAAAATAAGTACAGCGAAAGCCCTATCACACTTTTAGGAGGTTTTTCCAATGTCTGTCAAAGTTGCAATCAATGGTTTCGGCCGCATCGGCCGTCTGGCCTTCCGCCAGATGTTCGACGCTCCGGGGTATGAGATCGTGGCCATCAACGACCTGACCAGCCCCAAGATGCTCGCCCATCTGCTGAAGTACGACTCCGCCCAGGGCCGCTATGCGCTGGGTGACCAGGTCAGCGCTGGGGAAGATTCCATCACCGTGGCCGGCAAGACCATCAAGATCTATGCCGAGAAGGACGCCAAGGATCTGCCCTGGGGCGAGATCGGTGTGGACGTGGTGCTGGAGTGCACCGGCTTCTACACCTCCAAGGCGAAGAGCCAGGCCCATATCGACGCCGGCGCCAAGAAGGTCGTCATCTCCGCTCCCGCGGGCAACGACCTGAAGACCATCGTATACAGCGTCAACGAGAAGACCCTGACCGCTGAGGATCAGATCATCTCCGCTGCTTCCTGCACCACCAACTGCCTGGCCCCCATGGCCGACACCCTGAACAAGTACGCCCCCATCCAGAGCGGCATCATGACCACCGTGCACGCCTTCACCGGCGACCAGATGGTCCTGGACGGCCCCCATCGGAAGGGCGACCTGCGCCGTGCCCGCGCCGCCGCTGTGAACATCGTTCCCAACTCCACCGGCGCTGCCAAGGCCATCGGCCTGGTCATCCCCGAGCTCAACGGCAAGCTGATCGGCTCCGCCCAGCGCGTGCCGGTCCCCACCGGCTCCACCACCATCCTGGTGGCTGTGGTCAAGGGTGAGAACATCACCGTGGAAGGCATCAACGCCGCCATGAAGGCTGCCGCCTCCGAGTCCTTCGGCTACACCGAGGAGCCCCTGGTGTCTTCCGACATCATCGGCATCACCTACGGTTCTCTGTTCGACGCCACTCAGACCATGGTCACCGAGATCGGCGACGGGCTGTATCAGGTGCAGGTCGTGTCCTGGTACGACAACGAGAACAGCTACACCAGCCAGATGGTCCGCACCATCAAGTACTTCGCGGAGATCTAAGGCTCATTTTGGCACCAAAAGAAGCGGGGCAGGGGTTCTGCCCCGCTTTTCCTTTTGTTCCACGCTGGTTGAAAAGTCGAGGTGTTGTGCGGTGGCAAACGCATGGAAGGAACGGATGCGGCGGCCGGCCCGGCGGGTTTGGGCCGAACTGCCGGTAAAGCGGGTGATCGCGGTGAGCGACGTCCACGGCCATTGCGGGGTGTTCAAAGCCCTGCTGGAGCAGGTGGGCTACCGGCCCGGGGAGGACGGGCTGGTGGTGGTGGGGGACCTGGTGCAGAAAGGGCCGGAAAATCTCGATACCCTGCGGTACGCCATGGAGCTGGCCCGATCCCCCCATACGTTTTTCCTCCACGGCAATCACGAGCTGAAGCTGGAGGGGGACGACGCCGGCATTTTTGAGTATGTCACCTGGTTCCGGGAGCGGTCCCTCTACGGCGAGATGATCCTGTCCCTGGGCGGGGAGCTGCCCGCCACGGTGGAGGAGGTCCCCGGGATGCTCCGCACGGTTCGCGCGGCCTACGGGGCGGAGCTGGACTTTCTCCGTGACCTCCCGGACATCCTGGAGACGGAACGGCTGCTGTTCGCCCACGCGGGCCTTACGGATGAGGACACCCTGCACCAACCATTGGGTCCGGTGGTGGAGTGGCCGCGGTTCCACGAGACGGTGGAGCACTCCTTCCAGAAGCTGCTGGTGGTGGGGCACTATCCCACGGCCAGCTACGTGCGCACCGCGCTCTTGAACGGGGTGCTCTATGACCGGGCCCACAACGTGCTCTCCATCGACGGCGGCACCGGGGTGAAGACCGTGAGCCAGCTCAACGCCGTGATCCTGGACCCCGCCACCGCCCAGTGGACCTGGACAAGCGCGGACCCCTTTCCGAAGATCCCCGCGCCCTGCGATCAGGCGGCGGCGCCGGGGGAGCCCATCCTGTGGCCCGATACCGGCGTGGAGGTGTTGGAGCGGGGCGAAGCGTTCAGCCGGTGCCGGTACGCAAACGGCGTGGTGGCCCAGGTGCCAAACGGCATGCTCCAGGAGCGGGACGGGAAGCTCTTCACCGACGATCTCCCCACCGAGCGGCTGGCGGTGCAACAGGGAGAGCCCCTGAGCCTCATCGCGGCCTTCCCGGACCGCCTGCTGGTGATGAAGCAGGGCCGGGCGGGGTGGGTGTTTCTGGATCCTACAAGCCAGCGGTAACGGGGCGGATGCCCCTCACCCCAGCACATGCTCCGCCAGCCACTGGGCCGGGCCGTCGGCCTCGTTGGAGGGACAGACGGCGTCGGCTGCGGCTTTCACCGGGGGCAGGGCGTTTTCCACCGCCACGCCCACCCCGCAGGCCGCCAGCAGGGGGAGGTCGTTGAGATCGTCGCCGAAGGCCACCGTCTCCTGGGGGTCCACGCCCAGCCGTGCACACAGGGCCAGGGCAGCCCGGCCCTTTTCCACCCCCTGGGGCTGGATCATGGCCAGGGTGCCCTCGGCCACGGTGAGCTGCAGCCCCTCCGGCAGCAGGGCCCGCAGGGCAGCTTCGTCTCCCGGGGCCCGCAGCTCCACCAGGAGCTTCTCGCAGGGCAGCGGGGGCAGGCGGGTGAAGTCGGTGGGGGTGTAGGGGATGCCGGGCCAGAGGAGCCCGGCGTCAAAGTTCGCGTACAGGGTCCCGGCCATCTCGGCGGAGACCCGGTGCCGGGGAAAGCGCCCGGTGAGGGCCTGCAGCAAGGGCGCCGCCGTTTCGGGCGGGATGCCCTGCTCCCAGATGATCTGGCCCTCCAGCACCGCCACGCCGCCGTTGTGGCAGATGGCCCCGTCCCAGACAAGGCCGTCGATGCCGGCGGCCAGGGTCCGGGGCGGCCGGGCCGTGGCGGGGAACAAGCGGATGCCCCGGGTCCGGCAGCGGGCCAGGATCTCCCGGGTGAAGGGGGAGAGGGTCTTGTTGTCCCGCAGCAGCGTGCGGTCCAAGTCGCTGAAGATCAATCGTATCCGATCCATAGGGTCCTCCTGTGGGGGGAATCAAGGCCCGGCAGGGGATGGCCTGCCGGGCCTTTGTGGGCTCTATTCGTGGCGCAGGGCGTCGATGGGGTTCAGGTTCGCCGCCTGGATGCTGGGCAGCAGCCCGAACAGGATGCCGATGGCCATGGAGAACACCACCGCCAGCAGCATGAAGGGCACGCTGAGAGCCACCGGCGCCTGGGTGATCCGGGAGATCAGCTCCGCCAGGCCCACCCCGGCCCCCACGCCCAGCAGCCCGCCCAGGCTGGTGAGCACTGCGGCCTCGGTGAGGAACTGCCACAGGATCCGGCTCTTTCGGGCGCCCAGGGCCTTTTTCAGGCCGATCTCCCGGGTGCGCTCCGTGACGCTGACCAGCATGATGTTCATCACGCCGATGCCCCCCACCAGCAGGGAGATGCTGGCGATCCAGATGAGCTGCTGGTTGGTGGCGTTGCTCAGGTCCTGCAGGTCCTTGACGGTCTGCATGGTGTCCTCCGCCCGGTAGACGATGTTCTCGTTGGTGACGCCGGTGTTCATCAGCTCGGCGGCGTCCCGGCCCACCAGGCTCATGGCCTCGGGGCTGTCGGCCCGCACGGCCAGCTCCAGTGGCTCGTCATAGGCGAACAGGCTGGGCCAGATGCTCTTGGGCACGAACACCTTGCCGGAGCTCTCCTGCTGCATGTAGGTGTAGTAGTCGTCCACGGTCTCCATCACCGGGTCAAAGCGGGTGTCCTTGTCCACCACGCCCACCACCACCAGGGCAACGCCGTTGAACTCGATGGTCTGGCCCACCGGGTCCTCGCCCTCGAACAGGGCCTTGGCGGTGTCCCGGTCCACCAGGGCCACCGGCCGGAAGGCGCTGAGATCCGAGGGCACGAAGCTGCGCCCGGCGCGCACCACGAAGCCGCAGGTGGAGAAGTACCCGTTGTCCACGCCGTAGACCTCGCAGCCGTTGAGCTGGTTGTTCCCGAAGTAGAAGGCGTTGTTGTAGTCGATGCGCCGGTTGTACAGGGCGGCGGACTCCACATGGTCCAGGGCCAGCACCGCGTCGAACACGTCGTCGCTGACCACCGGCACCCCGGCGGGGATGCCCTCGTTGCCCACCTCGTAGGTGTAGTCATAGTCCGTGTGGTACAGCTGGACCTGCACCACGTTGTTCCCGGCGCCGATGAGGTTCTGCTTGATCTGCTCGTTGGTGCCCTTGATGGTGGACACGATGGAGATGATGGCCGCGATGCCGATGATGATGCCCAGCATGGTCAGCACCGACCGCAGCTTGTGGGACCAGATGCCCTGAAAGGACAGCCGAATGTTCTCGATCATCCTACCACCGCCTCCTCCGTGAATGCGATCGCGCCGCCATCCATGGCCGGCCCGTCCGAAGAGCCCTCGTCTGCGGGCTCCTCTCCGCTGTCCCCGCCGAAGGGCGGGTCCTCGGTGCCCTCCAGCACCGCCCGGGCGCCCTCGGTGGCCTTGGAGCTGTACGGGAAGGCCACATAGTCCTCCGCGGTCAGCCCGGACTTGATCTCCATGGAGTAGCCGTACAGGGTGCGGCCGGTCTGCACATACTGCTTCACCAGCCGGTTGTCCGCATCCACCTTCATCACGAAGTACCCACCGTCGTCCTCCCGGATGTAGGGCTTGGCGATGTACAGCGAATCGGCGGAGTCCTCCTCCTGGATGTTGAAGGTCACGTCCACGTAGCTGTACCGGCCGGGGGTGTAGTCCGGGGGGACCTCCAGCCGGGCGGTGAAGGCGTAGCTGGAGCTGTTGGGATTGGCGCCGTAGCTGTAGTAATTGTTCTGGTCGTCCATGGGGAAGTCCGAGATCTCGGTGATGACGGCGGAATACGAATTGCCGGTCATGTAGTCCATCACCGACACCGTGTCGCCCACCTGCACCTGTCCCAGCAGGGACTCGGACAAGGCCCCCTGCACGAAATACTGGCTCTCGCCCGCTACCACCAGGAAGGGCATGTCGCTGGACTGCGCCGCCCCGGCGTCGGTGAGGGTCCGCACGGTGCCGTCCACCTCGCTGAGCACCGTGGAGCCGTTGAGGGCCGCCTGGGCCCGGCGATAGTCGATCTCCGCCTGGCGCTGGCTCAGCTCCAGCTCCCGGATCTCCCGGCGCTTCTCGCTGATGAGCGCCTGCAGCTGGGAGGCGGAATAGTTCATGTCGTCGTAGTTGTCGCTGCTGCCATTGCCGCTGCCCGAGCCGCTCCCCGAGCCCGACCCGGACCCGGACCCGCTCCCCGACCCGGACCCGCTGCCGGTGTCGTTGGAGCTGCCGTAGAGCACGTTCTCCTCCAGGCCGCTGGCCTGTGTGGCCAGCAGGCTGGCCCCGTTGAGCCGGAAGGAGGACAGCAGCCGTCCGTTGGTGCTGCCGCCTTCCCGCACCTCCAGCACGGCGGAAAGGGGCTCTGTCTGAGTCGTCTCAGTCCCCTCCGAGGGATCCTCTACCGCTTCGGGGTCATCTTCCACTTCGGGGTCTTCGGGATCGGGGTCCGCTTCGGTGGGGGTGCCCGCCAGCCGCAGCAGAAATTCCGGGGTCACCACGCAGTTTTCCGCACACAGGAACACCAACGGGTCCTCTGCGGTGCCGCTGCCCCGATAGGCCTCAGAATCCCCGTCCAGCCGGCTGTACAGCACCGCAGGCATCGGCGTGGGCGTGGGGGCCGGCGTGGGCGTCGGCGCAGGGGTGGGGGTGGGCACCGGCGTGGGCCGGGGCGTGGGGGCCGGCCGGGTGTTCAGCAGCTTGGTCAGCTGCTTTTTCGCGGCGGAGACCTTCAGCTCCGCCTCCTTCACGGCCACCTCCTTGAAGGCGGCGTCCAGCTCCAGGGATTCCCGGTCGTACTGCAGCAGCGGGTCTCCCACGTGGACCTCCTGCCCTTCGGTGACGAAGATCTCGCTGATGACCTGTCCCGGGTCGGCATAGAGCTCCTGCACGTTGTCGCTGACCACCTCACCGGAGGAGGTCATCTCGCTGCCCCAGTAGTAGTCCATGATCTGCTCCACCGGCACCACCTCGGCGGTGCGGCTCTCCTGCCGGTGCCGCAAAAAGGCCCAGCCGCCAAAGCCTGCGGCCCCCAGCACCGCCAGGGTCACGGCCCCGGCCAGGGTTCGTTTCTGCCATTTTTTCACGGCAACTGCGCCTCCTCTCCCGGGACGGAGCCGTCCTCCAGGTCCTCCTGCACGGCGGGCACGGGCCGCAGGGGCCCGTCCACCAGCTGCCCGTCCCGCAGATGCAGCGTGCGGTGGGCGTGCCGGGCGATGTCCGCCTCGTGGGTGATCATGACGATGGTGACGCCTTCGTCGTTGAGCCGCTGGAAGATCTCCATGATCTGCTCGCCGGAGGCGGTATCCAGGGCGCCGGTGGGCTCATCCGCCAGCAGCACCTTGGGGTCGTTGACGATGGCCCGGGCGATGGCCACCCGCTGGCACTGGCCGCCGGAGAGCTGGGTGGGCTTGAAATGGGCCCGGTCCCCCAGCCCCACCCGCTCCAGGGCGCTGTGGGCGATCTCCAGCCGCTGCCGCTTCCGCACCCCGGCGTAGAGCAGCGGCAGGGCCACGTTTTCCAGGGCGGACTGCCTGGGCAGCAGGTAAAAGTTCTGGAACACGAACCCGATGCTCCCCAGGCGCACCTGGGAGAGCCGTTTATCGTTCTGCCGGGCCAGGTCCTCCCCGGCCAGCAGGTACTCGCCGGAGGTGGGGCTGTCCAGGCAGCCGATGATGTTCATCAGGGTGGTCTTTCCGGAGCCCGAGGGCCCCATGATGGCCAGGTATTCCCCCTCCTCCACGGAGAGGGTGATGTTCCTCAGCACCGGGACCTCCAGCTTGCCCTGGGCATAGGTCTTGCAGATGTCCCGCAGCTCCAGCATCTTCATCCCACGACGCCTCCCCCGGCCTCCGGGAGGAAGAAATCCGCTCCCGCAGCGTCATCGGTCCAGTCGCCGTCGGACCCCTCGGTCCAGTCGTCCTCCGGCGGCACGTCCCCCAGGTCCGGGTCCGGCTCGGCCAGAGAGAACCCGTCGTCCAGGCCGGGCTCGCCGGGCTCCACGGAGTAGCCGGGGGCCTCCTCCTGCTGGCTGGCCAGAGCGGCGTCGTCGGTGGTGGGCGCCCCCACCTTCAGGTCCTCTCCCGGGTAGGCGATGGAATCCATCCGGGTCAGCCCGCCGGTGATCTGGTACAGGTCCTCGGCGGCGTCGTATTCGCCCACGGTGACGTGGCGCTTCTCCAGCTTATCGCTGTCGCTCTTGGCCCACACCACGTACTCGGTGCCCTCCCGGACCATGTACACCCCGGGCAGCCACAGGCCCGTGTGCCGCTGGCCCTCGTTCATGGGCTCTATGTACACGTGCTGGCCCAGGATCAGCCCGTCGGTGCTGTCCAGGGTCACGTAGAAGTTGTATTTCGAGCTGCCCTCGCCGCTGTCCACGCCGTAGTACACCACGCCGTTCATGCCGTCGTCCGCGGCGGGCTCCAGCTCCACGGTGTCCACCAGGCCCTGCCAGGTGACGGTGGGATCGATGCGGCTGATGACGTTCACGGGCATGCCCTCGGTGACGGAGGACAGGTTCAGCTCCGACACGGTGCCCTTGATGCGGATCTCCCCGGAGGAGAGGATGGAGATGAAGGGCAGGGGGTTGCCGTAGCGGTCCGACTCGCCGTTTTTGTTCACCTGCTTCACCGTGCCCTCCACCTCGGAGTAGACATCGGCGTTGTTCCGGTTCTCCCACAGCTTGTCCAGCTCCGCCTGCTTCCGGGCCTGGTCGTTCTCCGCCGAGCGGATCTGCAGCTCCACGGACTGGATCTCCACGGTGTAGGCGTACTGGTCGTCGTCACTGGCGTCTTTTTTCTCCTTTTCCAGGTCCGCCAGCTGGCTGCGCAGGGTGTTCAGCTGGTTCTCCAGCCCGTCCAGGTCCAGCTCCGCCTGGGAGATGGACAGGTCCATCTCCTCGGTGTCGTAGTGGAACAGCACGTCTCCGGGGTAGACATACTGCCCCTCGGTGACGTAGATCTGGGTCACGGTGCGGGCGTCGTCCTTCTCCACGGAGTAGGTCTTCTGGGGCTCCGCCACCCCGGAATAGCGGTTCTCCGTGCCGGCATCCAGCCCCACGATGGCGGAGACGCGGTTCACATAGACCGGAGACGCCCCCAGGGCGCCCATCCAGTCCTTCAGCCACAAAAACCAGACTGCGGCGGCGGCGAGACCCACCACCAGCAGCCCGATGCAGACCGCGGCGATCTTGTTTTGCTTTCCGGAAATCTTCACGGCAGTCCCTCCCAAAGTGCAAAAATGAAAACAGGGATCGGCCCCCGCGGCGCACCGCCGGGAGCCGGAATGGTCTCAAAAGGGCCCGAACCCCTCTATTATACCCGAAAAAGCGGCCGTTGGCAACCGTTTGGGGCCCTTTTCCGGAAATTTTTCGACTGGATGCAAATCTCCTTTCCCGCCGGCCTCAGGCCGTCAGGTCCTCGGAATCCCAGGGGACGTAGCCGCCGGCCCCGTCGGGGCACAGGGGATAGCGGGAGAGGAAGGTCAGGTCCCAGCTCAGGGCCTCCAGCTCGTCGAAGGAGAGGAACCGGCCCCACTCGATGAGGCAGTCCTCGTAATCCCGGTTGCATTCCGCCAGGGTGACGCCGTCTTCCTCCACGGTGAGGACGGTGACGGAGTGCTCGTAGGCGTCGTAGCGGATGTGGTCCCCGGGCTGGAGCAGATCGATGTCCCAGAAGGCGTGGATGGGGGCGTTTTGCCCGAAGAGCTGGTCGCTGAGGAAGCTGGCAAAGCCCAGGCACTGGTCCATGGTGCCGGGGAACATGTCCAAATGGCCCGTGGCGCCGGTGTAGAAATTGCAGTCCAGCTCCCCGTAGACGCTGTGTTCACAGGGGGTCTGGGACACGGAGAGGGGTGTCTCCTGGCCGTATTCCACGGCCTCGTTGCCGGCGTGGTTCCAGTACTGGCCGTCGGGGAACAGGCCCTGGAGCCAGGCGAATTTGTCGGAAACGCTCTGGGCCAGCAGGGGGGTGCCGCCGGGAGTGGTGGACAGGGTCATGCCGTAGAGGTACCAGACCTGGCCGGGGGCGCCGTCGGCGCCGGGAAGGGTGAGGCGGTACCAGGCGGGGTCGTCGGTGGGCTCCACCGAGAGGGCCGTGGCGTCGGGATAGAAGGCCGAGGAGGCGGCGCCGTCGGGGGCGGGGTACAGGGCGGCCATGCCCAAGGCGTACACTGCCACGGTTTGGGTCTCCGGGGTGGGGGCTGGCGTGGGCTCGGCAGGCGTCGTGGGCTCGCTGGTGTCGGGAGTGGGGGCCGGGTCCGCGGCGGCAGGCTCGCCGGCGGCGGAGGAGAGGCCCCAGTCCGCCGGCAGGGGGGACTGTTCCACGGTGATGTTCAGGGTGGGTGTGGAGGACGCGGGGTCCCGGTCTGTCTTGCCGCTGCAGCCGGCGCAGGCCAGGGGCAGCAGGGCGGACAGCAGCAGGGCGGCGGGTTTTCGGAAGGTCATGGATCCAACTCCTTGGTTTGGTTTGAGCCGGGAAAATGCAAGGGTCACGGGGATCTTGGGAAAGTTTTCCGGCGGGCTTTGCATCCGGCGGGAAAATGTGGTAGAATGGAGGTAAGCGGTGCGGGCAGGTCCCCCGCCGCGGGGCACGGGCTGGACCCGTGCCACCGGGCCCGCAGGGCCCGGCCCCGGCCGCAGGCCGGGGCCGCGGCGGGAGGACCGGAAGGCGCCGCTCAGGGGGGTTCCAGCATGGCGAAGCAGAAATTTTACGGTGTCCGGCAGGGAAAAGAGGGCTTTTGCGGGGTCTGCGACACGTGGGAGGCCTGCAAAGCGGCCGTTTCCGGCGTGTCCGGCGCCCAGTACAAGAGCTTTCCCACCCGGGAAGAGGCCCAGCGGTTCGTAGAGGGCCCGGCGGAGGCCGCCGCGCCCCAGGAGGACGGCTGCATCGCCTACACCGACGGCAGCTATGATCCCGCCACCGGGGACTTTTCCTGCGGGGCGGTGCTGTTCTGGCGGGGGGAGACGGTGGAGATCGCGAAACGGTACTCGGACCCGGAGCTGGCCGCCATGCGCAACGTGGCGGGGGAGATCCTGGGGGCCACGGAGGTCATCCGCTTCTGCCTGGAGCACGGGATCCCGTCGGTGGAGATCGTCCACGACTACAGCGGCGTGGGCATGTGGGGCCAGGGGCTGTGGAAGACCAACCGGCCCGGCACCCAGGCCTATGCGGCGTTTTGCGATGAGGCCCGCAAGCACCTTACCCTGCGGTTCCGGCAGGTGCAGGGGCACTCCGGAGACCGGTACAACGACCGGGCAGACCAGCTGGCCAAGGCCGCGTTGGGACTCTCCAAATCACAAGACTAAGTATACCACACACATGTGAACTCCGTGTGAATTTTTTCTGAATTCTGCGGGGTAGTTGACATAATATTTACCGGGAAGTGTGTTTGAAAAAGACAGTAAGTTGACAGAAAGACTTTACATAATGCTGGAGGCGCCTATGCGAAAACGATGCTGGGTCGTGTGTGTCCTGCTGGTACTGCTGGGGGGCTGCGGAGCCCACCGGACGCTGGTGGATATGCAGTCCACGGTGGTGGGGGACCTGCGGGCCGTGGTGTGGGAGGAACGGGTATACGTGCCGTTTTGTGTGGTCCCTTTGAGCGAAAAGGGGGAGCAGGTCGGCTTTGTAGACGGAGACCCGGAGGACCGGATCAGCGCCTATGGGGACGCGCCGGTGGAGGAATGGCTGGTGAGCTGGCTGGCCCACGACGGCGGGGCCCTGCTGCTCAAGGAGCAGAACGTGGTGGATATCCCCGAGGGGCTGGTGCAGGAGTACGGTCCGGTGGGGTAAGTTGACAGAATCTTTTCCAAACGGTTAGAAAAAAAGTTCGATTGGTTGACAGAATTTTCGGGAGATCCTTCCGTCCGGACCCCGGTGGCGGGGCGGACGGGATCACGATCCATAAAATAAACAGAAAGAGGGAATCGACAATGAAGGTCTTGCTCATCAACGGCAGCCCCCATTCGGCGGGCTGCACCTACACGGCGCTGCACGAGGTGGAAAAGGAGCTGCAGGCGGCGGGGCTGGAGACCCAGCTGGAGCAGGTGGGGCATCTGGACATCCGGGGGTGCGCCGGGTGCCGGCAGTGCAGCCGCCTGGGGCGGTGCGTCTTTGACGACGCGGTGAACCGGCTGGCGCCGGTGCTGGAGGCCGCCGACGGGCTGGTGATCGGGTCGCCGGTGTACTATGCCTCGGCCAACGGCACGCTGGTGTCCTTTTTGGACCGGCTGTTCTACAGCACCCCCTTCGACAAGACCATGAAGGTGGGAGCGGCGGTGGTCACCTGCCGCCGGGGCGGCAACACCGCCACCTTTGACGAGCTGAACAAGTATTTCACCATCTGCGGGATGCCCGTGGCCGCCAGCCAGTACTGGAACGAGGTCCACGGGAACACCCCGGAGGAGGTGCTGCAGGACCTGGAGGGCCTGCAGACCATGCGGACCCTGGGGCGGAACATGGCCTTCCTGATCCGGAGCATCGCCCTGGGGAAGGAGCGGTTCGGGCTGCCGGAAAAGGAGCCGGGCCTGCGCACCAACTTCATCCGGTAAAAAAACGGGAGCAGTCCCGGGCCCTGGGGCCCGGGACTGCTGTTTGTATGCGGATGCTTAGACAGAACGGACGGCCTGCTCCAGGCGCTCCAGGGCGGCCTCGATGATCTGCTTGGGGGCGGCCAGGTTGAACCGGACGAAGCCGGCGCCCTCGGGCCCGAAGAAGGTGCCCTGGTTGAAGTACAGGTCGTGGGCCACCATCAGGGCTTCCAGCTCCTCGGGGGTCTTGCCCAGGGCGGTGCAGTCCAGCCACATGAGGTAGGTGCCCTCCAGAGGGGCCACGCCGATCTGGGGGATGCGGGCTTCGATGAAGGCCTTGGCGGTCTGGTAGTTCTCCCAGATCGCCTCGATGCAGGCATCCAGCCAGGGGGCGCATTCGGTGTAGGCGATGCGGCAGGCCTCCAGGCCCAGGGCGGCGGGATTGCCGGCCCGGTATTTGCGCATGACGGCGCGGAAGGCGTCCCGGTCGGCTTCCGTGGGGATGATGATGTTGCTGGTGGCCATGGCCGCCAGGTTGAAGGTCTTGCTGGGGGCGGTGCAGACGATGATCTCGCTGCCGAAATCCACGGCGTTGGGGAAGACGGTCTGGGTGTGGCCGGGCATGATCAGGTCGAAGTGGATCTCGTCGGTGACGATGCGCACACCGTGGCGGTGGCAGATCTCCCCAACCCGGCGCAACTCCTCGGGGGTCCAGACCCGGCCCACGGGGTTGTGGGGGGAGCAGAACAGCAGCAGGGTGGTGTGCTCCTCGGCGGCCAGGGTCTCCAGGAGGTCGAAGTCGATGGAATAGACGCCGTTTTCACACAGCAGGTTGCAGCGACGAGCCTCGCAGGAATTGTTTTGGATGGCGCCGTAGAAGGGGCCGTACACCGGGGGCATGACGATGACGCCGTCTCCGGGCTGGCAGAAGGCCTCCACCGACCAGGAGAGGGCGGGCACCACGCCCTGGGTGGGCACGATCCAGTCGGGCTGGATGTCCCAGGCGTGGCGCTGCTTCATCCAGGCGCACACGGCCTCATAATAGGCGGGGGTGGGGCCGGTGTAGCCCAGGATGTGGGTATCCAGGTAGCGCTTGAGGCCCTCGGCGATCTCCGGGGCGTTTTTGAATTCCATGTCCGCGGTGGAAAAGGGGACGATGCCCTTGCCCACGTTGAAGTTTTTCCGCTTCATGCCGGACCATTTGCCGGAGCCCTGCTCCGAACGGTCCACCAGGGTGGTGAAATCGTACTTCATTGTGGTGCCTCCTCACGGCTCGAATTTGTTCCGAACGGGACGGGTACGCCCCTCTATGATGCTATTATCCGCGTTTTTTCGGCGGTTGTCAACCTTTTTTGGGCAGCTTTTCGCCCTTTTCCCCCACGCCCACCCGGGGGCAGAAGGAGGCTATGCAGCAGGCGGCGCAGTCGGCTTTGCGGGCGGAGCACACCGCCCGGCCGTGGAGCACCAGCCGGTGGCAGAAGTCGTTGGATTCCTCCGGGGGAAGCAGGGCCCGCAGGTCGGCCTCCACCCGGTGGGGGACGTCGGTCTCGGTGAGGCCCAGGCGGTTGGAGAGGCGGATGGCGTGGGTATCGGTGACCACGGCGGGCTTGTGGTAGATGTCGCCCACGATGAGGTTGGCGGTCTTGCGGCCCACGCCGGGGAGGGTGATGAGCTCCTCCACGGTGTCGGGGACCCGGCCGCCGAAGCGGTCCCGGAGCATTTTGCAGCAGGCCAGGATGTCCCGGGCCTTGATGCGGTAGAACCCGCAGGAGCGGATGAGTTCCCCGATCTCCTCCTCGGTGCCTGCACAGAAGGCCTCCAGGGTGGGGAAGCGGGCAAAGAGGGCCGGGGTGACCTGGTTGACCCGGGCATCGGTGCACTGGGCGGCCAGCCGGGTGGAGATGAGCAGCTGCAGGGGGTCCTGATAGTCCAGCGAGCAGCCCGCGTCGGGATAGGCCTGCTTCAGGGCCTCCACGGCCAGGAGGGCGCGTTCTTGTTTCGTCATCGGGCAAAGCCCCTTTCCGGATGAGTTTCTTCCCCATTTTACAACAGTTTTCGCCCTTCCGCAACCCCTGCAGGGGCCGCGAAATCGACAAACCCCTTTGGTATTTGTTGTTCAGTTTCTCCATTGACGCGCTCTCCGGGCCGGGGGTATACTGTACTCCAAAAGGGAGGCGGCGCAGGGTGGAGGAACGAAAGGCATGGGGGCTCAGCTCCGCCCAGATCCAGCTCATCGCCCTGGTCACCATGGCCATCGATCACCTGGGGAACACCTTTTTCCCCCAGGCGGTGGGGCTGCGGATCATCGGGCGGCTGGCGTTCCCGCTGTTCTGCCTGCTGCTGGCGGAGGGGTTCGTCCACACGCGGTCGAAGCCCAGCTATCTCAAGCGTCTGGCGGGGTTCGCGGTGCTGTCGGTGGTCCCCTTCTGCCTTTACGACGCCCCGGACCGGCTGGCGCTGCTGGGCACGGCGGTGGGGGAGGCCTTCGGACAGCGGGCCGGGACGGCCCCGGACTGGGCGGGCCTCGTGCAGCTGGTGCAGGCGGTGGTGTTCGAGAACGTGCTGTTTGAGCTGACGGCGGGGTTCCTGCTGCTGTGGGCCGTGAGCCGGGAGCCCGGGAGTCTGCCGGCCCTGCTGGGGGCGGCGGTGCTGCTGCTGGCGGCGGGAGACCACCTGATGTACGGCTGGTACGGCCTGGTGATGATCCTGTGCCTGTACGGGCTGCGGGGGCACCGGGGCGGACAGGCCGCCGCGGTGGCGCTGCTTTCCGGCGGGTGGTATTGGCTTTTCCCCTGCCTGGGGCGGGCCATTGCGGCGGGAACGGGCCTGTGGGGGTTCTTCACCGGGCTGCTTCTGGACCCGGTGTCCGTGCAGGCCTTTGCGGGGCTGGCGGCGCTGCCCATCCTGCTCTATACCGGCGAACGGGGCCGCAGGCTGCCCCGGTACGCCGCCTATGTGTTCTATCCGGCGCATTTGCTGCTCTATGCGGGGATCGATCTTCTCCTCCGGTAGCGCGTGTTTTTTCCCGGGTGGGGGCATAACCGCCCGCCCCCGGCGGTATAGTGAAAAGGGCGGTCGAGCAAAAACAAAAAGGGAGGGAAACCCGTGAAGCCCATGGTCTTACAGAATCTGTCCTACGGCGTGTACGCGCTGGGGGTCAAGGACGGCAAGCGGCCCAGCGCCTGCATCGTCACCTCGGTGATGGAGGTCACCCGGGCGACGCCGTCGTCTCCGCCGCTGATGGCGGTGAGCCTGCACAGCGATTCCTACTCCTGTGCGTGTGTGGAAAAGGAGGGCCTGTTCACGCTGTCCGTGCTGTCTCGGGAGACGCCGGCCTCGGTGATCGGGGTGCTGGGGTATGTTTCCGGCAGGCGGGCCGACAAGCTGGAGAACGTCCGCCACAAGGTGCTGGAGGAGGGCGTTCCCGTGGTGAAGGAGCACACCTGCTGCTGGTTTCTGTGCCAGGTGGTGGAGAAGCTCTCTGTGGGCGGGCAGACGCTGTTCGTGGGGGAGATCATCGCCGGCAGCGACGAGGCCACCGGGGAGCCGCTGACCTACCGCCAATATGTGGAGGAGATGGCCGGCCGGGCGGCCCACAAGTCCCCGCTGTATCTGCCGCCGGCCCTGAGCCGGGACGGCCTGGGCGGGGAGAGCTTTGTCTGCTCCGTGTGCGGGTATGTGTACAGCGACCCCAATTTCGGCTTTGAGGAGCTGCCCGCAGACTGGGTGTGTCCCATCTGCAAGATGCCCAAGCGGGCGTTCGTGCGGAAAAAATAGGCAGAAAATGGACCCAAGCGGGCCTGGGAAGCGGCTGCTTGGGGTTTTGGGCGGGCGCTGGATCCGGCGCCCGCCGCACGCCGGGGCCGCCCACAGGGCGGCCCCGGGCTTTTTGCGCAGCAAAAAGGCCCGGCCGAAAGGCCGGGCCGTGCGGCGGACTGGCGGTCAGCGGGCAGGCGCGGAGGGCAGGTCGCCCAGATTGTTGCGCTCGTCGCCGTCGGGCAGAGAGCGCAGATACTCGCTGCCGTTGCGGCTGGCGATGGCCACCCCGCGGATGCCGCCCTGTTTGGCCAGGGCCACCCCCGCGTCCTTGTCCAGCACCCGGCCGTCGGAGAGCTCGTACCCTGCGATCTTCCCGTTTTTGCGCACCAGGCCGGTGATGGTCTTGGCGTCCTTGTTGGGCACCGGGTTCATGATGTTGATGTTCGCCGGCAGATTGCCGATCATGCCGTTCTTTTCCTGGAGCATGACGATCCTTCCTTTCGGGTGGTTTCCTTGGGCTAGTGTGGGCCCAGTGGGCGGAGAATATACCCTCTGGGACAAAAAAGCCCGCCGGGGAACGGTTTTTGTACCCTTTGTCCATTGCTTTTTCCGGGAAAATGGACTACAATCAAGGCTGGAAGCAACAGGCACCGTTTTCTGCGAAAGGATGACGTTTTATGGACGAACAGACCAGACGCCAGTTGAAGATCGCCGCGGCAAAGATCCGGCTGGGCGTGTTGGAGGGCGTGTACAGCGCCCGCTCCGGCCACCCGGGGGGCTCCCTCTCCGCTGCGGACGTGCTGGCGTATCTCTATTTCCGCGAGATGCACATCGACCCCCAGCACCCCAAGGACCCGGACCGGGACCGGTTCGTGCTCAGCAAGGGCCACGCCGCCCCGGGCCTCTATGCGGCGCTGGCGGTCCGGGGATATTTCCCGGAAAGCGAGCTGTGCCGCCTGCGCCACGTGGGGGCCATGCTCCAGGGCCACCCGGACATGAAGGGCACTCCCGGCGTGGACATGAGCACCGGCTCCCTGGGGCAGGGCGTTTCTGCCGCCGTGGGCATGGCGATGGCCGGAAAGATGGACTCCAAGGCGTACCGGGTCTACGCCCTGCTGGGCGACGGCGAGAGCGAGGAGGGCCAGGTCTGGGAGGCGGCCATGTTCGCCGGGCACCGGAAGCTGGACAACCTGTGCCTGCTCTTTGACAACAACGGGCTGCAGATCGACGGGCCGGTGGACCAGGTGGCCGGGCCCGGGCCCCTGGACGAGAAGCTCTGGGCCTTCGGGTTCGAGGTGGCCGAGGTGGACGGCCACGATTTCGACCAGCTGGAGCTGGCTTTCGATCAGGCCCGGCGTACCCAGGGCAAGCCCTTTGCCATCCTGCTGAACACCGTGAAGGGCAAGGGCGTCTCCTTTATGGAGGGCCAGGCGGGCTGGCACGGCAAGGCCCCGGGAGAAGAACAGTATCAGACGGCGAAGGCCGAGCTGGAGCAGGCTTTGGAGGTGCTGGAAAATGGCTGAGATGGTGAAAAAAGCGACCCGGGAGAGCTTTGGCGAGGCGCTGACTGAGCTGGGCGCCGTGAATCCGGACATCGTGGTGCTGGTGGCGGACCTGGCGGACGCCACCAAGGTGGAGAACTTTGGTAAGGCCTATCCGGAGCGGTTCATCGAGTGCGGCATCGCCGAGGCCAACATGGTGGGCGTGGCGGCCGGTCTGGCGGCCTGCGGGAAGATCCCCTTTGCCACCAGCTTTGCCATGTTCTCCGCCGGCCGCGCCTTTGAGCAGGTGCGCAACTCGGTGGGCTATCCCCACCTGAACGTGAAGATCATCGGCTCCCACGCGGGCATCTCCGTGGGGGAGGACGGCGCCACCCACCAGTGCCTGGAGGACATCGCCCTGATGCGGGCCATTCCGGGCATGGTGGTCATCAATCCCTGTGACCACTACGAGATGCGGGCCGCCGTGCAGGCCGCTGTGGACTATCCGGGACCCGTGTACATCCGCCTGGGACGTCTGGCGGTGGAGAGCATCCACCACGGGGACGAGGCCCGGGACTTCCAGCTGGGCCGGGGCATGGTGCTGCGGGAAGGGACGGACATCACCCTGGTGGCCACGGGGCTGCTGGTGCAGGAGGCTGTGAAGGCTGCCCAGTCCCTGGCGGACAAGGGCATCTCCGCCCAGGTGATCGACATGCACACCATCAAGCCCCTGGACACCAAGCTCATCCTCAAGGCTGCGCTGGAGACGGGCTGCATCCTCACCTGTGAGGAGCACAGCACCGTGGGCGGCCTGGGCGAAGCCGTGGCCTCCTATCTCTCCGAGGCGTGTCCCACCCCGGTGCACAAACTGGGGGTAGAGGACCGGTTCGGCCACTCCGGCCCGGCGCTGGAGCTGCTGGAAGAATTCGGTCTCACCGCAACCGCCATCGAAGCCCGGGTGCGGGAGATCCTCAAAAAGTAGGAGCGCACGATAAAGCACTGCTGGCCGACGGCAGAAACGGCATATTCGTGGCGGAAGACGGCGGCCGCGTGGTGGGCTATGTGCACCTCACGGAATACCAGCTGCTCTACGAAAAGCCTCTCATGAACATCATGGGCATCGCCGTGGCCCTGGCGTA
>CANRPD010000032.1 GCA_947632385.1 uncultured Clostridia bacterium
ACGACCTCATAAACGGAACTGCGGCATGACCGAAACCATGCCGCACTCCGAAAACAATCTGAACTTGTTTTATTGGATGACGCTCTCCCGGGAGGCTCCTTTTTTCTGCCTGCTTATCCCCGCAGGGCGTCCTTCATGGAACGGACAAACGTTTCGATGTGCTCCGGCGCATCTGTGCCGTGCTCCGCCACCAGCTGAACGATGGCCGAGCCCACGATGGCTCCGTCGGCGATGTCCGCCATCTGCCGGGCCTGCTCCGGGGTGGAGATCCCAAACCCGATGGCGCAGGGCACCGCAGTGTTTTCCCGCACCACCCGGACGATGGACCGCAGGTCGGTGGTGATCCGGCTGCGGGCGCCGGTGACGCCCAGGCTGGACACGACGTAGAGGAACCCCTCCGCTTCCCGGGCGATCATCGCCACGCGGTTGGCGGAGGTGGGGGCGATGAGGGAGATCAGGTCCACGCCGTATCGGGTGCATATGGGCTGGAACTCCCCCTTTTCCTCATAGGGCAGGTCCGGCAGGATGAGCCCGTCGATGCCGATGTCCGCGCAGGTGGCAATGAACCGCTCCGCGCCGTAGGAGAACACCACGTTGGCGTAGGTCATAAAGACCATGGGAACGGTCACGTCCCGGCGCAGCTCACGGACAAATGCGAAGATCTTGTCCGTGGTGACGCCGCCCCGCAGCGCCCGCAGGTTGGCCCCCTGGATCACCGGCCCTTCGGCGGTGGGGTCGGAAAAGGGGATGCCCAGCTCGATGAGGTCCGCGCCCCCGGCCACGGCGGCCCGGACGCCGGCAGCGGTGGTGGCCAGGTCGGGGTCCCCGCAGGTGATGAACGGGATGAACGCCTTGCCGTGGGCAAAGGCCTTTGCAATGTTACTCATGGAGATCCTCCCCTCTGTACCGGGCAATGGCGGCGCAGTCCTTGTCGCCCCGGCCGGAAACGGTGATGACGATGATCTTGTCCCTGTCCAGGGTGGGGGCCAGCTGCAGGGCATAGGCCACCGCGTGGGCCGATTCGATGGCCGGGATGATGCCCTCGGTGCGCGCCAGATACTCAAAGGCGCAGACGGCCTCCTCGTCGGTGACGGGCACGTATTCCGCCCGGCCGATGTCGTGGAGATAGGCGTGCTCCGGCCCCACGCCGGGGTAGTCCAGCCCGGCGGAGATGGAATACACCGGGGCGATCTGCCCGTACTCGTCCTGGCAGAAATAGGACTTCATCCCGTGGAAGATGCCCAGCCGGCCGGTGTTCACCGTGGCCGCCGTCTCAAAGGTGCCGATCCCCCGGCCGGCCGCCTCGCAGCCGATGAGCCGCACGCCGGGGTCCCCGATGAAGTGATAGAAGCTGCCGATGGCGTTGGAGCCCCCGCCCACGCAGGCGATCACCGCGTCGGGCAGGCGGCCTTCCTTTTGCAGCAGCTGCTCCTTGATCTCCTTGGAGATCACCGACTGGAAATCCCGGACGATGGTGGGGAACGGGTGGGGCCCCATGACGGACCCCAGACAGTAGTGGGTGTCATCGATCCGGCTGGTCCACTCCCGCATGGCCTCGGACACCGCGTCCTTCAGGGTGGCGGTGCCGGTGGTCACCGGGACCACCTGGGCCCCCAGCAGGCGCATCCGGTAGACGTTCAGCGCCTGGCGCTTCGTGTCCTCCTCCCCCATAAAGACCACGCACTCCATGCCCATCAGGGCGGCGGCGGTGGCGGTGGCCACCCCGTGCTGTCCCGCCCCCGTCTCGGCGATGAGCCGGGTCTTGCCCATCTTCTTGGCCAGCAGCGCCTGGCCCAATACGTTGTTGATCTTGTGGGCCCCCGTGTGGTTCAGGTCCTCCCGCTTCAGATAGATCTTCGCGCCCCCCAGGTCCTTCGTCATCTTCTGGGCGTAGTACAGCCGGGAGGGCCGCCCCGCGTATTCGTTGAACAGCTCCGTCAGCTCCCGGTTGAACGCGGGGTCGTCTTTATAGTAGTTGTACGCTTCCTCCAGCTCGATGACCGCATTCATCAGCGTCTCGGGGATGTACTGCCCGCCGTGAATGCCAAAACGTCCTTTGGACAATGTGATTGCCTCCTTCTTGCTTGGTTGATCCGATCCGCCTGGCCGCAGGTCTCTCCGGCTCACGGCTGGCCCCGCACGGCCTGCACCGCCGCCCGGATCTTGTCGGGGTCCTTCACCCGGTCCGTCTCCACCCCGGAGCTGATATCCACCCCCCAGGGGGACAGGGCCGCTACCGCCGCCGGCAGGTTCTCCGGGGTCAGTCCCCCGGCTAAGATGTACGCCCGCCGCACCTGCCGCACCAGGGACCAGTCAAAGGTCTCCCCGGTGCCCTGGCCGTTGTCCAGGAGCACCCGGTCCGCGCCGGACCCCTGGGCCGCGGCGATGTCCGTCCCACTTCGGACGGTATAGGCCTTCCAAACCGTCAGTCCCGGGGCCGCCCGGCGCAGGGCCGCCAGATACCCTTCGTCCTCCTGCCCGTGGAGCTGCGCCACCCGGATGGTCCCGGAAGCGAACAGCTCCGCCACGGTGTCCACCGGCGCGTCCACAAAGACCCCCACCGGCACGATGTCCGGCCGAAGCCCCCGCCCCAGCTCCCGAACTTCCTGGTGGCTCACGCTCCGAAAGCTCTTGGGAAAGTCGATGACGAACCCGGCAAAGTCGGGCCGGGCCTCGTTGACGGCGCGGATGTCCTCCGGCCGGGAAAGCCCGCAGATCTTGATCCTTGTCATGCCGCCGCCTCCCGCATCTGCCGCAGCAGGGCGGCTTTGTCCGGGCTGCGCATCAGCGCCTCGCCGATGAGCACCGCATCCGCGCCCAGGGCCCGCAGCGCCTTCACGTCCTCCGGGCCCCCCACGCCGCTTTCCGAGACGAACACCACCTCCGGCGGGATCATCGCCCGCAGGCGGCGGCTGTTGTCCGTGTCCACGGAAAAGTCCTTCAGGTTCCGGTTGTTGACGCCGATCACCCGGGCCCCGGCAGCCAGCGCCGTCTCCACTTCTCCCTCGTCATGGGCCTCCACCAGGGCGGAGAGCCCCAGCTCGTCGCAGAGAGCGATATATTCCTTGATCTGCTCCCCGGTGAGGATAGCGCAGATGAGCAGCACCGCCGAGGCCACCAGCACCTTGGCCTGGTGGATCATATACGGGTCCAACGTGAAGTCCTTGCGCAGGCAGGGCGTCGGCACCGCCTCCGCGATCTCCTGGAGATACCGGTCGCTGCCCAGGAACCACTTGGGCTCGGTGAGCACGGAAATGGCGTCCGCCCCCGCCGCCGCATACTCCCGGGCGATCTGCACATAGGGGAACGCCGGGGCGATGAGCCCCTTGGATGGGGAGGCCTTTTTGCATTCGCAGATGAAGGAGAGCCTGGGCAGCTTCAGCGCCTGTTCAAACGGAAAGCTGCCTCGGGGCAGAGCCTGGGCTTCCCGGCGCAGCACCTCCGGCGGGACCCTCCGTTTCGCCGCCTCCACCCGCTCCCGGGCATGGGCGGCCAGCTGGTCCAGAATGGTCACGCCTGCACCTCCGGCCGGTTGCTCACTTCGATGAGCCGCTCCAGCGTCTCCAGCGCCTTCCCGGAATCCAGGATCTCCCCGGCCAGGGCCACCCCCGCCTTCAGGTCGGGGGCCTTCCCGCCGATGTACAGCGCCGCCCCGGCGTTGAGGAGCACCGCGTCCCGCTTGGGTCCCCGCTCTCCGCTGAGGATCCCCCGGGTGATGGCCGCGTTCTCGGCGGGCGTCCCGCCCTGCAGGTCCTCCTTGGCGCAGCGCTTCAGGCCAAAGTCCTCCGGGGTGATCACCGAGGACTTGAACCACCCGTCCTGGATCTCACACAGGGTGGTGGGCGCGCTTATGGAGATCTCGTCCAGCTTGTCCTGGCCGTAGACCACCATGCCCCGGCGCACCCCCAGGTTGATGAGCACCTGGGCCAGCGGCGCCACCAGATATTCGTCATAGACCCCCAGCAGCTGCATGGTGGGCTTACCGGGGTTGGTCAGCGGCCCCAAAATGTTGAACACCGTCCGGAAGCCCAGCTCCTTGCGGATGCCCCCCACGTATTTCATGGAGGTGTGGTACTTCTGGGCAAAGAAGAAGCACATCCCCACCTCGTTCAGCAGCTCGATGCACCGCTGGGGGCTCTGCTGGATGTTGACCCCCAGGGCCTCCAGGCAGTCCGCCGTCCCGCACTGGGAGGAGGCCGCCCGGTTGCCGTGCTTGGCCACCTTCATGCCTCCGGCGGCGGCCACCAGCGCGGAGGTGGTGGAAATGTTGAAGCTGTGGGCGTTGTCGCCCCCCGTCCCCACGATCTCGAACACCTCCATGCCGGTGTCCACCGTGGTGGCGTGGGCCCGCATGGCGGCGGCGCACCCGGCGATCTCATCCGTGGTCTCCGCCCGGGCGCTCTTGGTGGACAGCGCCGCCAGGAACGCGGCGTTCTGGGTGGGGGTGGTCTCGCCGCTCATGATCTCGTTCATCACGGCGTAGGCTTCCTCATAGGTCAGGTCTTCCTTGTTGACGATTTTGACGATGGCTTCCTTGATCATGGTTCAGTTCTCCTTTATAAAATTATTCAACATGGTCTTTCCCTCCGGTGTCAGGATCGACTCCGGGTGGAACTGTACGCCGTAGATGGGGAACGTCCGGTGCCGCACCCCCATGATCTCCCCCTCCGGGGTCACCGCCGTCACCTGCAGGCACTCCGGCACCGTGGCGGGGTCCACCGCCAGGGAGTGATACCGCCCCACCAGGGCGGTCTCCGGGCAGTGGGCAAACAGCGGGCAGGCGGGGTCCAGCCGCACGGCGGACTGCTTCCCGTGCATCAGCCGGCCGGCATAGGTCACCGTGCCCCCAAAGGCGGCGCAGATGGCCTGGTGCCCCAGGCACACCCCCAGCATGGGGATCTCCCGCCCCAGCTCCCGCACCGCGTCCAGCAAAATGCCCGCGTCCTCCGGCCGCCCCGGCCCCGGGGAGAGCACGATCCGCCGGGGCTTCATGCCCCGGATCTCCTCCACGGTGCAGGCGTCGTTGCGGATGACCCGGATCTCGGGGTCGATCTCCCCGATGAGCTGATAGAGATTGTAGGAAAAGCTGTCGTAACTGTCGATGAGCAGGATCATAGCGCGTCCTCCTGTGCCAGCTCCAGGGCCTGCAGGGAGGCCCTGGCCTTGTTGAGGCACTCTTCATATTCCTTTTCCGGCACCGAGTCCGCCACGATGCCGGCCCCGCTGCGCACGAACACCTTGCCGTTCTTCTTATACGCGATGCGGATGGCGATGCAGGTGTCCATGTTCCCGGTAAAGTCGATGTACCCGATGGCCCCGCCGTAGATGCCCCGCTTGTTGTTCTCCAGCTGCCCGATGAGCTGACACGCCCGCAGCTTAGGCGCCCCGGAGAGGGTCCCCGCCGGCAGCACCGCCCGGATGGCGTCCAGGGCGTCCCGGCCTGGGGCGATCTCCCCCCGCACCGTGGAGCCGATGTGCATCACGTGGGAGAACCGCTCGATGGAGTGGAGCTTCTCCACCTGCACCGTCCCGAACCGGCTGATCCGCCCCAGGTCGTTGCGGCCCAGGTCCACCAGCATGTTGTGCTCGGCCAGCTCCTTCTCGTCCGCCAGCAGCTCGGCCTCCAGGGCCCGGTCCTCCGCCTCGGTGCGGCCCCGGGGCCGGGTCCCCGCCAGGGGGAAGGTGTGCAGCACCCCGTTTTCCAGCTTCACCAGCGTTTCCGGGGAGGCCCCGGCCACCTCCACGTCCGTGCCGGAAAAATAGAACATATACGGCGACGGGTTGATGGTCCGCAGCACCCGGTAGGTGTTGAACAGGCTCCCCGCAAAGGGCGCGCTCAGCCGGTTGGAGAGCACGATCTGGAAGATGTCCCCCTCCCGGATGTACCCCTTGGCCTGCTCCACCATGGCGCAGAACTGCTCCCGGTCAAACAGCTGGGTCACGGGCCCCAGCAGCTTCCCGCCGGCCTCGGGCTGCTTGTCCCCGGTGCGCAGCAGCTCCACCAGGTGCCCCAGCTCCAGCACCGCCTTGTTGTAGCTCACCTCCACCTCGGCCAGGGGCATGTTCACCATCAGCACGATCTTCTGCCGCAGGTGGTCAAAGGCGATGACCTTGTCGAACAGCATCAGATCCACGTCCTTGAAATGCTCCGTGTCCTCCACGTCGCACCGCACGGTGGGTTCGCTGTATCCCAGATAGTCATAGGCGAAGTACCCCACCAGCCCCCCGGTGAAGGAGGGCAGCTGGGCAAACCGCGGGCTCCGGTGCTGCCCCAGGATCTGCCGCAGCACCGGCGTGGGGTCTTCCACCTGCATCTGCAGGTCCCCCACCTGCATGGCCCCGTCCCGGCAGGTGATCTCCAGCTTGGGGTCGAACCCCAGGAAGGTGTACCGGCCCCAGGTCTCGCTGGCCTGGGCCGATTCCAGCAGATAGCAGTGGGTGGATACGTTTTTTAAGATCCGCATGGTCTCGATGGGCGTGATGAAGTCGGACAGGATCTCACAGCTCACCGGCGCCACGTCGTACTGTCCCGTGGCTGCGATCTGCCGCATCTCGTCCAAACTGGGCTCTACATGCATGTGTCTCATGCCTCCGTTCTGAAAAAAAAAATTCCCCTGAGCCGTCTTGCCCAGGGGAAAAACAAAAACGTCCCTGACAGAACCAGCTCTGTCAAGGACGGATCGACGATCCGCGGTGCCACCTTGATTCACGGGAACCTCCCGTGCCCTTTGCGGGATACCAGCATATCCCCGGCATGTGACGGCTGCCTGCCCCGTCGCAGAATACTCTGTGCCTCGGCTCCTGGCCCCCGCACATTTGACTGCGCCCTCAGCGGTCCATTTGACGGTCTGTGTCTCACCTGATTCTCAGCAACCCAGGCTCTCTGTGCAGGCATGACCGCCGTTATCTCCGCGTCAACGGTTTCTCGGTGTTTGAAATTATCTTGCATTGTAGCACAAGCGCTCCCCGTTGTCAAGAGTTTTTGCCGCCCCTTATCCATCTCCACCAAAAAAATCCCCTGCCCCGCCCCGGATTTATGCCCCTCTGGGGACTTGCGCCCCGGCCCTCCCGGGGGTAAAATAAGATAGAAAACAACTCCACTTCCCATAGAAAGAAGTCTGATCCATGGCAGAACCCAAACCCGCCGGCGCGCTGGAGGCCGACCGCATCCAACTCTTTGAAAGCATGCCCATCCCCCGGGCGGTGATGACCCTCTCCATCCCCACCATCGTCAGCTCTCTGGTCATGGTGCTCTACAACCTGGCGGACACCTACTTCGTGGGTATCCTGAACCAGCCGGTGCAAAACGCCGCCGTCACCCTGGCCGCCCCGGTGCTCCTGGCCTTCAACGCCGTCAACAACCTCTTCGGCGTGGGCTCCTCCAGCATGATGAGCCGGGCCCTGGGCCGCAAGGAGTTCGACGTGGTCCGCCGCACCAGCGCCATCGGCTTTTACTGCTCGCTGTTTGCCGCCGTTCTCTTTTCCCTGGCCTATTCCGCCTTTTCCGCCCCGTTTTTGACTCTCCTGGGCGCAGACGGCACCACCTCCGCCGCCACCGCCGCCTACCTGCGCTGGACCGTCACCTGCGGCGCGGTGCCCTCCATCCTCAACGTGGTCCTGGCCTACCTGGTCCGCTCGGAGGGCGCCTCCCTCCACGCCAGCATCGGCACCATGAGCGGGTGCCTGCTCAACATCCTCCTGGACCCGGTGTTCATCCTCCCCTGGGGCCTCAACATGGGGGCCGCCGGGGCGGGCCTGGCCACCTTCCTCTCCAACTGCGTGGCCTGCGGCTACTTCTTCGTGCTGCTGTTTGTCCGCCGGGGCAAGACCTTCGTCTGTGTGGACCCCCGCTTCCTCCGCTTCGACAAGACCGTCCTCCGGGGGATCTGCGCCGTGGGCATCCCCGCCTCCATCCAGAACCTTCTCAACGTCACCGGCATGACGGTGCTCAACAACTTCACCTCCGCCTTCGGCTCGGATGCCGTGGCCGCCATGGGCATCTCCCAAAAGCTCAACATGGTCCCCGTGCAGATCGCCCTGGGCTTCTCCCAGGGGATCATGCCCCTGGTGGGGTACAACTACGCCGCCGGCAACGCCCGCCGCATGAAGCGGTCCATCCTCTTTGCCGGCAAGCTGATGATGGGCTTCATGGCCGCCGTCACCGTGGGGTATTTCGTGGGCGCGGGCAGCCTGTCCGCCCTATTCATGAAGAACCAGACCGTGGTGGCCTACGGGGTCCGGTTCCTCCGGGGGCTGTGCCTGGCCATGCCCTTCCTCTGCATGGATTTCCTGGGCGTGGGGGTATTCCAGTCCTGCGGCCTGGGGAAAAACGCCCTGCTCTTCGCCCTGCTGCGCAAGGTGGTCCTGGAGATCCCGGCCCTGTTCGTCCTCAACGCCCTGTTCCCCCTGTACGGCCTGGCCTATGCCCAGTTCTGCGCCGAGGTGGTGCTGGCCGTGGCGGCCTGCGTCGTCCTCACCCGGCTCATCCGCCGGCTGGAGGCCGCCCAGTCGGCCCCCGCCCCCCACGATCCCGAATAGACCCCCCAGACCGGGCCGACCGGGCGTATACAAAAACCTGTATATTTTTTCATTGTTTCCCTCCAGAGGGAACAATTGATATGTCTGTGCCCCTCAAAAACAGGCCTGAACCTGCACGAACCCGTCGGTATACAGCCGCTATTCACCTCTATGCAGAGCCATTTTCCCAAGCCAATTGCACACAATTCGTTATCTTGACCAATTTATCAAGTTTATAAATCAAGATACTTGTTCGATTTGATGACCCGCCCCTTGTTCGCATCCGAATGGTTTCCCCAGCTGACAGTTCGCACCCGAACCATTCCACCGTCGCCCCGCATCCGGCGCTCCACCCCCCGCAATTCCCGGCCCTGCACCCCTCAGCGGGCCCCAGCAAGCGCCCTGCTCCCCGGCCTCGCCGCCCTCAGCGGGCCCCAGCAAGCCCCCGCTCCCCGGCCTCGCCGCCCTCAGCGGGCCCCAGCAAGCCCCCGCTCCCCGGCCTCGCCGCGGGCCCGGCTCCGCCCGGGCCCGCGCTTTTTCGCAGAAAAAGCCCCCGCGCCCCCTTTGGGGGCGCGGGGGGCGAGGCCGGGGGCCGGCGGCATCCGCCCGCCCCAATGGGCCGCTGCCTGCCAAAACCCGGCCTGAACCTGCACGAACCCACCAAAAACCCGGCAAAACCTGCCGCTGCGCACCAAAACCCCGGGAAAACCCGCACGAACCCGCCCACAGACAGCCACTTTTGCGCCAGGGGAGAGCCCCAAACCGGCCCCACGCCCCGTCCTTTGTTCGTATCCGAACGGTTTCCCCACCCGACTGTCCGGATCCAAACCATTTCCCCGCCAGCCAAAGCCCGGCGCACGCACCCCCGCAATCCCCGGCCCCGCACCCCTCAGCGGGCCCCAGCAAGCCCCCGCACCCCGGCCTCGCCCCCCGCCAAAACCCAGCCTGAACCTGCACGAACTCGCAAAAAACGTGCTCGAACCAGCATGAACACACCAAAAACCCGGCAAAACCTACCGCTGCTCCTCAAAAACCCGGTAAAACCCGCACGAACCCGCCCAAAACGCCGGGAACGGCGCCGGAGCCCGTTGCAGCCGGTTTTTACAGGTTCCGGTACCGTTTCACCCGGCGGAGCTGCCGCTGCTTGCGCCGGTACACCAGGATCAGCAGGATGTAGATGCCGATCAGGGCGCCGATGACCGCCAGGATGATCTGGAACCAGGGGGCCCGCAGCACGTCCCGGCCCTGGTCCCACAGGCGGATGATCTCGCTGCGGTCGACGCTGACGGCGGCCACCAGCTCCACCGTGGCGATCTCGTCCCCGGCGTAGGTGAAGGTGGCGGTGCCCAGGGGGGTGCCCCGCTCCACCGGGGCCTCTACGCCCTCCTCGGGCACGTCGGCGTGGATGAGCACGCTGCCGGTCTCCACATCGGCGGGGAGCATGGCGGCCACGTTTTGGGCGGCCACCAGCTGGAGCTCATCCTTCTGCCAGGCGTATTGCAGGGGGATGGAGGACAGCACGTCCCCCTGGACGGCCAGGGTCTTCTTCTCCAGGGTGGTCAGCGCCCAGCGGAACAGGGAGGCGGCGTCCACCATCTCCCCGTGGTAGTTGATCTCCTCCCCGTTCTCCCCCACCATGGGGCTGCCCAGGCAGATGGCGATGTAGGTGTTGCCATAGGCGGAGGCGGAGGCCGCGATGCAGTAGCCGGACTCGTCCAGAGAGCCGGTCTTGATGCCGGTGGCGAACTGGTAGAAGTAGACATTGCCGGAATCGTCCAGGTAGTTGGTGAGCATGCGGTTGGTGGTGTTGGCCACCCGCTCGTCCTCGGGGTCGTTCTTGGGATAGTAGGCGTAGGCCGTGGTGCTGGTGATGTCCGCGAAGCTGGGGAGGGTCAGGGCATAGCGGGTGATGGCGGCCAGATCCCGGGCGGTGGAGTAGTGGTCCGGGTTGTGCAGGCCGTGGGGATTGGTGAAGTGGGTGTCCGTGCAGCCCAGCGCCGCCGCCTTTTGGTTCATGAGATGGACGAAATAGCTGGAATCCGTGTAGTCGGTGGGGTCAAAGCTGTCCTCGTCCCCGGCGGCGGGAGACGGGGTCCAGCCGTCCTCGGCGGTGAGCTTGCCCGCGGCGTAGAGGGAATCCACATATTTCGCCAGGGTGAGGGCGGCGTTGTTGCCGCTGGGGACCATCATCAGGTAGAGGAGGGTCAGGCCGTCGAACTGCTCTCCGGGGGAGAATTCCGCCACGGAGCTGCCGGTGCCGGAAAGCTCCTCGTCCACGCTCTCCGGGACGGTGATGACGGTGTTCTCGATGTCGGGGATGGTCTCGTAGGCCACGATGTAGCTCATGATCTTAGTGATGGAGGCCATGGGCAGGCGCTCGTCGGGATTCAGGGCGTAGACCACCGCGTCGGTATCCAGGTTGTACAGCAGCAGGGACTTGCAGTGGGGGGCGGTGTTGTCATCCACGTCCCAGTTGAAGGGGAAGCCCTCCGCGCCGGCGGGCAGGCAGGCGCCCAGGACCAGCCCCAGGCACAGGAGCAGGGTCAGCAGCTTTTGGATCCGTTTCACGGGCAAAACCGTCCTTCCGCCCACCGGGCCTTGCCCCGGCGGCTGATCTATGGTACAATAAGAGCGTTCTTTCATCGCTGGTTGGGCTGTACGTTTAGTATACTATTTCCGCGGAGAAAATAAAAGGACTTTTTTGTAAACTTTTCCTTTCGGTTTTCATACGACTTTTTTATTACTGATTTTGAAACATAGAGGGTGATCCCATGAAGCTGTTCCACACCTCGGACTGGCACCTGGGGCGGATGCTGTATGCCCGGAGCCTGCTGGAGGACCAGCGGGCGTTTTTGGAGGGGACGTTTTTGCCGGCGGTGGCCCGGGAAAAGCCCGCCTGCGTGCTGCTGTGCGGGGACGTGTACGACCGGCAGATTGCCGCGCCGGGGGCCATCCAGCTCTTTGACGAGACCCTGGCCCGGCTGCTGGAGCTGGGGAGCCGGGTGTGCGTGATCTCCGGGAACCACGACGGGGCCCGGCGGCTGGCGGTGCTGAAACCCGTGCTGCGGCGCAGCGGGGCGGTGTTCGCCACCCAGCTGGAGGACGCCTTGGATCCCGTGCTGCTGGAGGAGGACGGGGTGCGGGTGCAGCTGTTCCCCCTGCCCTATTTCGAGGTGGCGGAGGCGCGGCAGTTTTTGGGGGAGCCGGAGCTGAAGAACGAGGGGGCCTGCATGGAGGCGTTGATCCGGCGGATGGAGTCCCTGTTCGAGCCCGGGGCGGCGCACATCCTGCTGGCCCACTGCTTTGCGGCGGGGAGCACGGTGTCCGACTCGGAGAGCGGGCTGTTCGTGGGGGGAAGCGGCGGCGTGCCCACCCAGCTGTTCGAGGCCTTCGACTATGCGGCCCTGGGGCACCTGCACGCCCCCCAGAAAGCCGGAAACAAGGCGCGGTACAGCGGATCGCCGCTCAAATACAGCGTGGACGAGCAGCACCAGAAAAAGGGCTTTACCGTGGTGGACTGGGACGGGACCCGGCTGACGGCCGAGGAGCGCCCGGTGACGCCCCTGCGGGACGTGCGGCGGCTGGAAAAGCCCTTTCGGGAGCTGCTGGAAGGGGGGCGGGCGTGCCCGGTGGAGGACTATGTGGAGCTGGTGCTCACCGACCGGGAGCCCATCCTGATGGCGGCGCAGCAGCTGCAGCCCTATTACCCCAACCTGCTGGCGGTGTCCAACCCCTGGGCGGTGTCCGGGGTGGCGGGGCAGCGGGCCCGGGCCCTGCAGGGGCAGGACCAGCGCACGGTGTTCGTCTCCTTCTGCCGGGACGTGTGCGGCTTTGAGCCGGAGGAAGGGGACCTGGAGCTGTTCGACGAGACGCTGAAGGAGGTGTGGTCATGAGGCCCATTGGGCTCACTTTGCAGGCCTTCGGGCCGTATCTCAGGCACACCCAGGTGGATCTCACGGCGTTTTACCCGCCGGGGCTGTTTCTCATCTGCGGGCCCACCGGCGGCGGGAAGACGGCCCTGCTGGACGCCATGAGCTTTGCCCTGTACGGCCGGGCCACCGGCGGCCGGCGGGATTTTGCCGCCATGCGCCACATGGGGGCCGGCGAGGACGTGCCCACCGTGGTGGAGTACGATTTTGCCCTGGGGGGAAAGACCTACCGGTTCCGGCGGACGCGGTTCGTGCACCGCGTGCGGGGGACGGAGCGGCGGGAATTTCGGGAGACCCACGACTGCTATCTGCTGGAGGAGGGCGGGCAGACCCCGCTGGCTGGGGGAAGCGAATCGGCGGTGCGGGCCTATGCCGAGGGGCTGCTGCACCTGACGGCGGAGCAGTTCTCCCAGGTCATCGTGCTGCCCCAGGGGGATTTTCTGCGGCTGCTGCGGGCGAATTCCCGGGAAAAGGGCGAGATGCTGCGGACGCTGTTCGGCGTGGAGCGGTGGAAGGACCTGGGAGACCGGCTGACGGGACGGGCCAAGGCCCTGAGCGACCGGCTGCAGGAGGTGCGGGCCCGGCGGGAATCGCTGCTGGAGCAGGAAGGGGCCGCCACCCCGGAGGAGCTGGCAGCTCGAGGCGCGGAGGCCCGAGAACAGGAGGCGGCCCTGCGGACCCAGGCGGAGCAGGCGGGGATCGCCGCCGAAGAGGCTGTCCGGCAGCTGGAGGCCGCCCGGCAAACCGCCCGGTTGAGCCAGGCGCTGAATCAGGCCCGGGCCGAGCAGCGGGAGGCCTTTGCCGCCCAGACCGCGGCCCGGGAGCAGCTGCCCCTGGCCCGGCAGGAGCGGGAGCAGGCCGCCGCGCTGCAAACAAAGGCCGTGACGGCCGCCCAGGCCGCGGCGCGGCTGCAGGAGCGGCGGGAGGCCCTGAAAAAGGCGCTGGCGGCCAAACGGGAGGCCCAACAGGTGCGGGAGAAGGCCGCGGCCCTGCAGGCCCGGCTGCCGGAGCTGGAGGCGGCCCGCACCCGGCTGGAAAGCCGCCGGAAGACCGGAGAGGGGTTCATCACCCAGTGCCAGGAGGCGGCGGGGGCCCTGCCGGAGGCGTACCGCCAGCGGGAGGCCGTGCAGCAGGTGCTGCGGGCCTATGCGGAGCGGGACCAGCGGGCCCAGGCCCTGGAGCGGGCGGAGGCGGCCTGCCGGGAGGCCCGGGAGTTGACCGCCCGGCGGGAGGCCGCCCACCGGGCTTTGAGCAAGTCCCTGGAGCAGCAGGAGGCGATCCTCCGGGGGAACGCGGCCCTGGAGCTGGCCCACGGCCTGGAGGAGGGGGTGCCCTGCCCGGTGTGCGGGAGCGTGCATCACTCGGCGCCGGCTGCGGGAGACCGGCTGACGCTGGACGCGGGAGAGATGGCCTCCCTGCGGGAGGCGGAACGGACGGCGGGGCAGCAGCTGCAGGAGGCCCTGGCCGCCCAGGGCGCCCGGGACCGGGAACGGGAGGAGCGCCGGCAGGCGCTGACGGAACAGGAGCAGGCCCTGGCAGGGGCCCCCTGGACCGCGGCGGAAGCGGCAGCGAATCTTACGAAGCAGGAGGAGACCATCGCCGGGCTGGCGAAATCCGCAGGGATGCTGGAACGGGCCCGGCAGCGGCTGCAGGAGGTGGAGGCCGAAGGGCAGGCCCTGGCCCGGCAGGAGCTGGAGACCCGGGAGGCGCTTTCCGGGCGGCTGGCCCGGGCCGCCGAGCTGGACCGGCTGGCGGCAGAGGCCGGCGGAGAAGGGCCCGAAGGGCTCCAGCGCATGGACCGGGAGCAGGCGGCGCTGGACGGGGAACGGAAGGCCCTGGAGGCCCAGGCCCAGGCCCTGCTGCACACCGCCCAGGAGCGGGAGGTCCAGGTACAGCGGACGGCGGCGGCGCTGGAATCCGCCGAAAAGGCCCTGAACAAGGCAGAGGCGTCCATGGCCGCCGTGCCGGAGCCCCCCACCCCCTATCCGCCGGTGGAGACCCTGGAGGCCGAGGCCGCCCAGCGCCGGGAGCAGGCCCTGGCACTGCGGGAGGCCATGGGCCGGGCGGCCACCCGGGCCCAGAAGCTCAGAGAGACGCAGGCCGCAGTGGAGGGGCTCTCTCAGGCGTTTGCAGCCCAGGAGCAGGACTGGCGGCGGGTCTCCCGGCTGGCCCAGGCCCTGGGCGGGGACAACGCCCAGCGGCTGCCGATCCTACAATATGTGCTGGGCATCATGCTGGACGAGGTGCTGGCCCGGGCGAACCACTATTTCACGGTGCTCAGCCGGGGGCGCTATGCCCTGCGGCTGATGGACGCCCCCCGCAGCGGCCGGGGGTATTCCGGGCTGGATCTGGAGGTGCTGGACGGGGCCTCCATGCTGCCCAGGAGCATTGAGACGCTGTCCGGCGGGGAGCAGTTCCTGGCTTCCCTGTCCCTGGCGCTGGGGCTCTCGGAGGTGGTGCAGGGGCACACCGGCGCGGTGGAGCTGGGGGCGCTGTTCATCGACGAGGGGTTCGGCACCCTGGACACGGAGACCCTGGACACCGCCATGAAGGCCCTTTCCCTGCTGCGGGGGGGCGGGCGGCTGGTGGGGGTGATCTCCCACGTGTCGGAGCTGCGGTCCCGCATCCCCAGCCGGATCGAGATCGGCCGGGACCCGGAGGGCAACAGCACCCTGCGCACCGTGGCCCCGGGGGCCGAATAAAAAAACACCGCCCGCTGTTCCTCCGGAAAGAGAGGGAGAGCGGGCGGTGTTTTCGTCAGTTGAGCACGCCCTGGGAATCCCGGAAGAGGCGGCGCATCTGCCCTAGGAGGCCCCGGTATTCCGGGCGGGACAGGGCATCGGAGTGGGCCAGCTCGTGGGCGCACTGGCGGGCCTGCTGCAGCAGGGCGAGGTCCTGGGTCATGTCGGCGATGGACAGCTTGGGCAGGCCGTGCTGGCGGCTGCCGAAGAAATCCCCGGGGCCCCGGAGCTTGAGGTCCGCTTCGGCGATGCGGAAGCCGTCGGTGGTGTCCCGGAAGAGGCGGAGGCGCTCCAGGGTGTCCTCGTTTTGGGCATCGGAGAGGAGGATGCAGGTGGAGCGGGCGGTGCCCCGGCCCACCCGGCCCCGGAGCTGGTGCAGCTGGGAGAGGCCGAAGCGCTCGGCATTCTCGATGAGCATGATGACGGCATTGGGCACGTCCACGCCCACCTCCACCACGGTGGTGGAGATGAGCAGCTGGGTCTCCCCCCGGGAGAAGGCGGCCATCACCGCCTCCTTTTCGGCGGGCTTCATCCGGCCGTGGAGGGTGGCGACGGAGGCCCGGGGGAACGCCTTTTCCACCAGCGCCCGGTAGGCGTCCACGCTCATGAGGCCGGTCTCGTCGCCCTCGATGAGGGGACAGATGAGGTAGCCCTGGTAGCCCGCGTCCAGGTGCTTTTGCACATAGGCGAAGGCCCGGGCGCGCTTGGCGGTGTCGATGAGGTAGGTCTCGATGGGTTGCCGGCCGGGGGGGAGCTCATCCAGCACGGAGATGTCCAGGTCGCCGTAGATCATCAGGGCCAGGGTCCGGGGGATGGGGGTGGCGCTCATGACCAGCAGGTGAGGGGAATCCCCCTTTTGCTGCAGGGCAGAGCGCTGGTCCACGCCAAAGCGGTGCTGCTCGTCGGTGATGACCAGGCCCAGGTTTTGAAAGCGCAGGCCCTCGCTTAAGAGGGCGTGGGTGCCGATGAGCAGCTGGATCCGGCCGGCGGCCAGGTCCTCCAAAAGCTCTTTGCGGGGGCGGCCCTTCACCGCGGCGGTGAGCAGGCCCACCCGGATCTGCGCGGGGGCCAGGAGCCGGGACAGGGTGGCAAAATGCTGGTCCGCCAGGATCTCGGTGGGGGCCATGAGGGCCGCCTGTTCCCCCGCGCCGCAGATCATGCGGTAGCACAGGGCGGCGGCCACGGCGGTCTTGCCGCTGCCCACGTCCCCCTGGATCAGGCGGTTCATGGGCGAGGGGCCGGCCATGTCCTTGAGACACTCCGTGACGGCCCGGCGCTGGGCCCCGGTGAGGGCAAAGGGCAGCAGGCGGGCGAAGTCCTCTGGGAAATCCGGGGAGACGGGGTGGCGGTTTTGGCCCCGGCGGCCGCTTTTGATGCGCAGGAGCCCCAGCTGCAGGACCAGAAATTCCTCGAAGATCAGCCGGGTGCGGGCGATGGACAGGTCCTCCTGGGCGGCGGGGAAGTGGACGTGCTCCAGGGCGAAGTTCAGGTGGCACAGGTGAAAGCGCTCCCGCAGTTCCAGGGGGAGGGGATCGGAAACGGTCTCCGGCAGGAGCTGGAGGGCTTCGGCCACGGCGGCGGAGATCTGCCGGGAGGTGAGGCCCGCCGTGGCCGGGTACACCGGGACGATGGGCCGGGCCCGGTCCGCCGGAGTGAACTGGGGGGAGAGCATCTCCCGGCGGGTGAGGTTGCCCTGGACCTTGCCGTGAAAGAGGTATTCCTGGCCGGCTTTCAGCAGGGTGGGGATGTAGCGGTTATTGAAAAAGGTGAGGGCCATGTCGTCGCTGCCGTCGGTGACCTTCACCTTATAGAGCAGCCGGCCGCCCCGGATGCGGTGCTCGGTGGGGGGATCGCACACGGTGGCCCGCACCGTGCACACCTGCTCCAGGGTGGTCTCCAAAATGGGGACGCCGGACCAGTCCTCGTAGGCCCGGGGGTAGAGCTCCAGCAGGTCGCCCACGGTGGGCACGCCCAGCTTGCGGAACAGGACGCCCCGCTTTTGGCCCACGCCCCGGAGGGTCTCAATGCTGCGTTCGAACAGGGAAGACATGGGTGCCTCCTTTACCGGATAAAGGGCCACTGGCAAAAGCCAGTGGCCCCGGTAGCTGCGGTGTTTTTCTCACTCCACGGAGATGATGAAATAGTACACGGGCTGACCGCCGTCGACCAGCGTAATCTCGATATCGCTGCTGAGCTTCTTTTGCAGGGCCGACTTGGCAGCCTCCGCCTGCTCCTCGGTGATGCCCTCGCCGTAGATCAGGGTGACGAAGGAGGTGCGCTTGTTGACGAAGGAACGGGTGACCCGGACACAGGTGGACACGGGGTCCTTTTCCACATACTGGAGCTTGCCGTTGCACAGGCCCAGCACGTCGCCCTGGCGGATGGTGCTGCCGTCGTATTCGGAATCCCGGGCGGCGAAGGTCACCAGACCGGTATCCACGTGGGCGGCGGCCTCCTGCATGGCGGCACGGTTGGCGGCGTCATCCTGCTCGGCATCGAAGGCCAGCATGGCGGAGATGCCCTGGGGGACGGTGCGGGTGGGGATGATCACCAGCTCCCGGTCGGTGGCCATGGGAACGGCCTGCTCCGCCGCCATGATGATGTTTTTGTTGTTGGGCAGCACATAGACCCGCTTGGCCGGAGTGGCCAGGACGGCCTCCAGGATGTCCTGGGTGCTGGGGTTCATGGTCTGTCCGCCGGAGACCACCTGGTCGCAGCCCAGGTCCTTGAAGAGCTCGGTGAGGCCTTCGCCGGCTGCCACGGCCACAAAGCCGGTGTCGTTCACCGGAGCCTGCTCCTCCCGGGCCTCCTGCTGGGGCGGGGCCTCCTCCTGAGCCGCCTTGCGGGCTTCGTTCTCCTCGGCGGCCTTGCGGTGCTGCTCCTTCATGTTTTCGATCTTCACCGACAGCAGCTGGCCGAACTCCAGGGCCTTTTGCAGCGCCAGGCCGGGATCCTCGGTGTGGACGTGGGTCTTGATGATCTCCTCGTCGTCCACCACCACCACGCAGTCGCCGATGGTCTCCAGGAACAGGCGGAGCTCCAGGGGATCGGTCTCCACCTGGGGATCGCGGCCCACGATGAATTCGGTGCAGTAGGTGAAGTTGATCACGCTGTCAAATTCGGCAGCCACATTGCGGAAGAAAGCGGCGGTCTCCTCGGCGCGCTCCTCCTCGGTGAGGGTGTTCTCGATGATGGGCCCGCCGGAAAAGACGGCATACATGCCCTCGAAGATCAGGCACAGGCCCTGCCCGCCGGCATCCACCACGCCGGCCTTTTTCAGCACGGGCAGCAGCTCGGGGGTCTCCTCCAGCGCCTGGGCGGCACCGGTGCAGACGGCATCCCACACGGTGAGGGGGTCGGTGTCCCCCTCGGGAGACAGAGCCTCCCGACCGTGCTCGGCGGCCACCCGGGCCACGGTGAGCACGGTGCCCTCTGTGGGGCGCATCACGGCCTTATAGGCGGCCTCTACGCCCAGCTCCAGAGCGGCCACCAGCCGTTCGCCGGAGACCTCGTCCACGCCTTCCAGGCCCTTGCCGATGCCCCGGAAAAGCAGGGACAGGATCACGCCGGAGTTGCCCCGGGCCCCCCGCAGCATGGCGGAGGCGATCTTTTTGGCGGTCTCCCCGGCGGAGAGCTCCTCCGGGAGCTTTTTCAGTTCCTCCACTGCGGCGCCGATGGTCATGGACATATTGGAGCCGGTGTCTCCATCGGGCACGGGGAAAATATTCAGTTCGTTGACCTGCTTTTTGTACTTAGAGAGATTGTTGGAGGCGGAGATCACCGCATCCCTCAGCTGCATCCCACGAATCACGGAACAACACTTCCTTCAGAGCAGAAAAGATAATTATACAATATCTTAGCACACCCGGCGAAAAAAAACAATCTTTTTCTTTTCAAAAGAGAGATCGCTTTTCCGACGGGGCGCAAAAACGGCGGAAACGAAGGGCCCGACGGCCCTCAGCAGACGGAAAAACGCTCCGCTTCGGCGCAGACGCCGGTCTTTTCGTCCACGGAAAACAGCACACAGTCCATCCGGCAGGGGGGCGGCGCGTTTTCGAACCGGACGGGGAGCTTTTCCCGCAGCTTTTTGACGATGATCTCGGGCTTGACGCCCAAGACGGACTGGATGGGCCCGGTCATGCCCACGTCGGTGATATACCCGGTGCCCAGGGGGAGGATCTCCGCGTCGGCGGTGGGGACATGGGTGTGGGTCCCGAACAGGGCGGAGACCCGGCCGTCCAAGAAGAAACCCAGGGCGCGCTTTTCGCCGGTGGCCTCCGCGTGGAGGTCCACGATGCGCACCGGGGGCAGGTCCGGCGTGGCCAGGAGCTGCTCCAGGGTGTCGAAGGGATCCCCCAGGTTTTCGGTGAACACCGTGCCCATGAGGTTGATCACCGCCACCCGGACACGGCCCAGATCCACCACGCACAGGCCCCGGCCCGGGGTGGTCTCTTGGGGGTAATTGGCGGGGCGCAGCAGCACCTCGCAGTCCTCCAGGGTGTCGTAGATCTCCCGGCGGCGGAAGCTGTGATTGCCCCCGGTGATGACGTCCACGCCGCTGTCCAGCAGGTACCGGCAGGAGGCCGGTGTGATGCCGTTGCCGTCGGCGGAGTTCTCCCCGTTGGCGATGACCAGATCCACGGCCTTGAGCCGTTTGATGCCGGGCAGCCGTTCCCGCAGGAAGGCGCACCCCACGGAGCCCACCACATCGCCGATACAGAGTATATGCAGCATACCCATTCCCTCTTTATACGGTGCGATTTCTGAAATGAAAGGCCGGGAACCTGTGCAGACAGGCCCCGGCCAGCGTATTTCCTCCGGCCCGGGACACGCGGCGGCAGATCACCGCGCGTAATCCGCCATACGGCTCTCCCGGATCAGGTTCACCTTGATCTGTCCGGGGTAGTCCAGGTCGGTCTCGATCTTTTTGCAGATGTCTCTGGCCAGCAGGGTCATCTCCTCGTCGGAGACGGCCTCCGGCTTGACCATGATGCGCACCTCGCGGCCCGCCTGAATGGCGTAGCAATTCTCCACGCCCTGGAAGGAGGACGCGACTTCTTCCAGCTTTTCAAGCCGCTTGATGTAGTTTTCCAGATTCTCTCGGCGGGCGCCGGGCCGGGCTGCGGAAATGGCATCCGCGGCCTGCACGATGCACGCCACGATGGTCTTGGCCTCCACGTCCCCGTGGTGGGCGGCGATGGCGTGGATGACCGCTTCGCTCTCCCGGTACTTCCGGGCCACGTCCACACCAATCTGCACGTGGGAGCCCTCCATCTCGTGGTCCAGGGCCTTGCCGATGTCATGGAGCAGACCGGCACGCTTGGCCACGGTGGGGTCGAGCCCCAGCTCGGAGGCGATCATCCCGGAGAGGAACGCCACCTCTTTAGAATGGTTGAGGACATTCTGCCCGTAGCTGGTGCGGTAGCGCAAACGGCCCAGCAGCTTGACCAGCTCGTGGTGGATGCCGTTGACGCCCACTTCCAGGACCGCACGCTCGCCCTCGGCCTTGATGGTGGCCTCCACCTCTTTGCGGGCCTTTTCCACCATCTCCTCGATGCGGGTGGGGTGGATGCGGCCGTCTGCGATGAGCTTTTCCAGGGCGATCCGGGCGATCTCCCGGCGAACGGGCTCAAAGGCGGACAGGGTGATGGCCTCCGGCGTGTCGTCGATGATGAGATCCACGCCGGTGAGCGTCTCGATGGAGCGGATGTTCCGGCCCTCCCGGCCGATGATGCGGCCCTTCATTTCGTCGTTGGGCAGGGGGACCACGCTGATGGCCGCCTCAGAGACCTGGTCGGCCGCACAGCGCTGGATGGCTGTAGCGATGATCTCCCGGGCGGAGGCGTCGCACTCCTCCCGGACCTGCTGCTGGTACTCCAGGACCTTGACGGCCTTTTCCCGGGTCAGCTCGGCCTCCAGGCTGTTGAGCAGATACTCCCGGGCCTGCTCCATGGACAGGTTGGAGATCTTTTCCAGCATGTCGAACTGGCTCTTGCGGACGGCCTCCGCCTCCTGCAGGCGTTCCTCCGCCTTTTTGTTTTTCTGCTCGATCTGTTCTTCCTTGCGTTCGGCATTTTCCAGCTTTTTGTCCAGGTTTTCTTCCTTCTGCTGGATCCGACGTTCCTGATGCTGGATCTCCTTGCGCCGGGAATTAAGCTCCTTTTCCTGCTCGTTGCGCAGGCGGTGGACTTCGTCCTTGCCCTCCAGCACGATCTCCTTTTTACGCGCTTCCGCGTTCTTCACGGCGTCGCCGACGATGCGCTTGGCTTCCTGCTCGGCAGAGCCGATAGCGGCCTCCGCCTTGCTCTTTCGGTAGTGGATCCCCAGGAAAAACGCCAGCCCGCCGGCCACCACAGCCGCCGCCACCGCGATCAGAACGTAGACCCATACGGATATCAGGTCCAATCGGGCACCTCCTTACTTTGGATTTGTTTATTTTCTCCAGTTAAAAAATCAGGGAAGCACCGCGCTTTTTCCAAAAACCGTTCGCGCAGTCCCTCCGATGCAGAGATGCCTTCCCGGCCGGATGGAGACACCGCGGCCGCGGAGATATTCTTTTTTCACAAGTTTTGCCGCGTTTCGGAACCAAAATGGACCCGGGCGGCGTATACGTACAGAAAACCCACGCAGGGAAAAACCAGGAAAAAATATATCGAAAAGCACCTTGTGCATACTGTGTATTATTGTATCGCACCCCGGGCGGGGTTGTCAAGCGATTTGTAATCATTTTGTAAAACTTTCCTGCCGGGAGTTTTGGGCTCCGGGCCTTGACAACCGGCCGGTTTCGTGGTAGTCTTGGACGTACAAGCTCAAAATCAACCAAAAGCGACGACAAGGAACCTCCTTTCCCGCTGCCGGGCCAGAGAGCAGGGCCCCGTGCTGCAAGCCCCGCACCGGCGTTTTTTCGGGAAAGACAGGCACCGCCTTCGAGCTGCTCCCGAACGCCCAGGGCCTAAGGAGAGCCGGACCGCCCCGTTACAGGCTGCAATGAGGGAGCGTGTGCTCCGAATCCGGGTGGAACCGCGGATCAGCCGAAATTTATCGCAAACGGCTGCGCCGCCCCAGTGAAACAGGCTGGGGCGGCTTTTTGTTTTGCCGCCGCCGGCAGAAAGGAAGATGACCAATGATCCAAGTGAGCTTACGGGGAGAACCCAGGGAATTTGACTCCGGCGTCACCGCTGCAGAAGTAGCCCGGTCCATCGGGATGGGGCTGTACAACGCCGCCTGCGCCGCCAAGGTGGACGGCGTGACGGTGGATCTGCGCACCCCGCTGGACCGCGACTGCGCCCTGGAGATCCTGACCTTTGATGACCCGGAGGGCAAGCGGGCCTATTGGCACACCACCTCCCACATTCTGGCCCAGGCCGTGTGCAGACTGTATCCCGGCACGAAGTTTGCCATCGGACCGGCGGTGGAAAACGGCTTCTACTACGATTTCGACCTCCCCGCCACCGTGACGCCGGAGGACTTTGCCCAGCTGGAAGCCGAAATGAAGAAGATCATCAAGGAGGACATCCCGCTGGAGCGGTTCCTGCTGCCCGCCGACGAGGCGGAAGCCAAAATGGAGGGCCAGCCCTATAAGCAGGAGCTGGTCCGGGAGCATGCCGCCGGGGGCGAAGCCATCAGCTTCTATGCCCAGGGGGATTTCACCGACCTGTGCGCGGGTCCCCATTTGATGAGCACCGGCAAGGTGAAGGCCGTGAAGATCACCTCCGTGACCGGAGCCTATTGGCGGGGCGACGCCAAAAACAAGATGCTCACCCGCATCTACGGCGTGTCCTTCCCCAAGCAGAGCCAGCTGGATGAGCACCTGCACATGCTGGAGGAAGCCAAAAAGCGGGATCACCGCAAGCTGGGGCGCGAGCTGGGCCTGTTCATGCTGGCGGACGAGGGCCCCGGGTTCCCGTTCTTCCTGCCCAAGGGCATGGTGCTGAAAAACACCCTGCTGGACTATTGGCGCAAGGTCCACAAGCGGTACGGCTATCAGGAGATCTCCACGCCCATCATCCTCAACCGGGAGCTGTGGGAGCGCTCCGGGCACTGGGAGCATTACAAACAGAATATGTACACCACGGTGATCGACGACGTGCCCTTCGGCATCAAGCCCATGAACTGCCCCGGCGGGATGCTGGTGTACAAGAGCGAGCCTCACTCCTATAAAGAGCTGCCCCTGCGGGTGGGCGAGCTGGGGCTGGTGCACCGGCACGAGCTGTCCGGGACCTTGCACGGGCTGTTCCGCGTGCGGTGCTTTACCCAGGACGACGCCCACATCTTCATGACCAAGGAGCAGATGCAGGACGTGATCCAGGAGACCGTGCAGCTGTTCGACGAGGTGTACTCCACCTTCGGGCTGTCCTATGAGATCGAGCTCTCCACCATGCCCGAGGACCATATCGGGACCGTGGAGGAATGGGAGTTCAACCAGGAGGTGCTGAAAAACGCCATCACCGCCATGGGCAAGACCTTTACCGTCAACGAGGGCGACGGCGCGTTCTATGGCCCGAAGCTGGACTTCCACATCTCCGATTCCCTGGGCCGGACCTGGCAGTGCGGGACCATCCAGCTGGACAGCCAGCTGCCCGAGCGCTTTGAACTGGAGTATACCGGTCAGGACAATCTGAAGCACCGGCCGGTCATGATCCACCGGGTGGTGTTTGGGTCCATCGAGCGGTTCATCGGCGTCATCACCGAGCACCTGGCCGGCGCGTTCCCCCTGTGGCTGTCCCCCGTGCAGGTGGTGCTGCTGCCCATCGCGGACCGGCACCACGACTACGCCAACCGGCTGAAGGAGCAGCTGGAGGCCGCCGGGCTGCGGGTGGAATGCGATACCCGCAACGAAAAGATCGGGTATAAGATCCGGGAAGCCCAGCTGCAAAAAACGCCCTATATGCTGGTCATCGGCGATAAAGAGGCCGAGAGCGGCACCGTGTCGCCCCGGCACCGCCGGGACGGCGACCTGGGCGCCATGAGCGTGGAGGATTTTATTGCCCGCACCGCTGCGGAGATCGAATCCATGGAGATCAAATGATCGCGGAAACCAAAAAGAACAGGCCCGGCGTTTGTTGGGTGTCCGTAAGAAAGTTTTGAAACAAAATTTGATTACGGCACCTGTCAGACAGGATTGGGACAATAAAAAAGTACGGAGCGGAGGCTTGGTTTGCCTTGTTCCGTACTTTTTTATTTTCTTGAAGTGCTATCTGGGCGTATGCGCTTCTCTGACAGTCTGACGGTAAAGGACATAGCGAATCGTTACTCCATGTTTTAGTGAGGACTACTCAGGGAGTCGTAAATTGCGACCCCCATACGGTTACCCATAAAAACTAAAATACTGATATTCTTATTTCCGTTTCCGCTTTCCCTTTCCGTGTGTGAGCTGCGGACTGGCTTTTCCGCGCTGGCTGCCTTGTCTATCTTGCAGTTTCTTGGATTTTTTCAAAATACCAATCAGCGTGACGAATTCCTCTTTCGTGAGCGTATCATAGTCTATTCCCAAAGTGGTCAGATACCCTCTGATACGTTTCTCCTGCGGACTGCCCTCAAAGTCCATTGCTTCTTTCAGACTGCGGGCTACCTCTGCGGCGGCCGAATCTTCATCGGCGGTGGTAGTATCTTTCTTATGTGCTTCCCGGATGTCATTCAGAATGGT
>CANRPD010000033.1 GCA_947632385.1 uncultured Clostridia bacterium
GGGGCCGCTGCCGGTCCGCCCTGCGGGCGGCCCGGCGGGGCGCGGCAGCCAGCGGCCGGCTCTCACCCCGCCCAGGTCCGCAGATAGGAGATCGACCGCCGCACCGTACCGGCAAAGTCCTCCCCAAAATTCCCCTCCAGGGACACCCCGCCGTCGTACCCGGCCTGCTCCAGCGCCCCGAAAAACGCCCCGTAATCCTCCCCGTCCCCGGGCAAAGGCACGTTCCGGCCGTTTTTCGCGCTGGCGATGTGGGCGTGGGCCAGCAGCCCCCGGTAGCGGGGCAGGTCCTCCCGGGGCTCCCCCTCCGCGTCCAGGTGGTACAGGTCCACCAGCAGCCGGAATGCCGAGTGATCCACCGCCTCCACCAGCCGGGCCCCCTGGGCGCAGGTGTTCAGGAAATTGCACTCCTGCCGCCGCAGCGGCTCCAGGCAGCACACCATCCCGTGGGCCGCGAACAGCGGGGCCACCACCTCCCGGCACAGCGCTGCCAGCTGCCGAAAGGCCGCCTCGGGAGAGCCCCCCTCCGGCACCCCCCGGGACCCGCTGCTGCCAAAGGCCACCCGGCGAATGCCCAGCCGGGCCGCCTTGGGCAGCACATTTTCGAGATAGCTTTGCACCGCAGCCGGGTCCGCCTGGGGGCCCACCAGGCGCACCGAGCCGGGGAACAGCAGGTTCGCCGCCCGGCACTGCACCCCCGCCGCCGCCAGCTGGGCCGCCCGTTCGTCGATCTCCTCCGGCGTCCGGTCCTGGAGGGGCGAGAGCCCCACCTCGGCGTAGTCCGCCCCCACGCCCGCAAGACCCAAGATCCGGTCGTCAAACAGCCCCAGGCACACCCCCAGCTTCATGTCTGCACCTCCGGTCCCGCCGCCACGAACGCGGTCCGCGGGTCGTCGGCGAACCGCTGCAGGTCCTCCTGCAGGCTGTAGAGGTACGTCCGCCGGAACCCCTTGGAAAAGTCCGCCGGGTCGTTGGGCTCCACGCGGTACACCCCGCAGGGGTCGGCGCCGGGGCCCACGAACCGGGGCCGCCACACCAGCCCGTAGAGGATCCGCCGGGTGTTCTCGGTGGCGTCCACCGCCCGCAGGAACCAGTCCGTGTAGGGCCGCCGGGGCTCCAGCCCCGCCTGCTCCAGCGCCGGGGCCGACGCCAGGCCCATTTCCGTCAGGGCGCAGAGCTTGCCGTGCTCTTTGGCCAGCACGGCCAGGGTCTCCAGCGCGCCGGTGAAGCGCTGAAGCTGCACGTCGCCCGGCACGGCGGGGTCCGCCCGGCCGGCGTCGGCGTAGTTGTCCAGGCCGAACAGGTCGATGACATCGTCCCCGGGGTAGCCCCGCAGCCAGGCCTGGGCCAGCTCTTCGTCAAAACCGGCGGTCTTGGCGGCGGGCAGGCGGCTGCGGTCCGGGCAGATGCAGAACAGCAGGTTGTGGGCGCCGTGGGCCCGGAGATACTCCACGGTGTAGCGGTACAGCGCGGCAAAATCCTCCGGGTCGTTGAGGCGGCCGCCGTCGCCGCTCCAGGCGGTGCCGTCGTTGGGATTTTCGGCGGAATCGATGCCCCACCAGAACCAGTCGCCGCTGTGCTCGTGGAAGGGCCGGAAAATGTAGGGGATCAGCTGGCCGTCGTCGTCCCGCAGGGTGTCGTTGTAGGCCAAAAAAGCGTCCAGATAGCGGTCAAAACGGGCGTGGAGAGGCCCCCCGGGCAGCACGGCCTTCACCACGCTCTGGATCCAGGTGCGGTTGGGCTTGCCGTACTCCCCGGCGGTGAGGGGGTTCACCGAGTGCCAGCTGAGGGTCACCACGCAGCCCGCCCGGTGGGCGAACCGGATCTCCTCCCGCATGGCGGAAAAGTCGATGTTGTCGATGTTCATGCCCACCTCGAAATCGCCGCCGGTGCGGTCTTTTCCGGGGATGAGACGGGCAAATTCCGGGTCCCGCTGGGCCACGAAGTACACCTCCAGGTGGCCGATGTCGAACCCGGCCACGCCGGGGTAGCGGCCGGTGGCGGTGCGGATGTCGCTTTTGCCTAGGTTTTCTGGGAGATTCGGAGCAAAATTGGCGCCCAGGGCAAAGGTGTCCTGCTGGCCGAACAGGACCTGATGGCCTTCCAGAGACTTGAGGCGCTGATACAGGGCCTTGGTTTGGGGCAGGGCGTCCCGGTCGGCGGGGGTGTAGATGGTTTCCATGGTGTCGTCCTCCTGTTTTCTCTGATTTTGGGGGGCGCCCGGCGGGCGCAAAACGGCCCCTTTTGCCCCCATTGTAGCACGGCGCGGCGGGTTCGTCCAGAGGGAAATTGGGCGGGTCGGGGGCCGTCTCGCGGGGCGCGGGAACGGACCTTTCCCGCGCCCCCTTTTGCGGAGCAAAAGCGCCTGCCGCAGGCAGGCGGCGAGACGGGGGAGGCGGGTGGGCGGGTGAGATGGTTTTTTCGGTGGGGCTGGTGTGGCGTTCCGGCACGTTCAAAGGGGGAATTGAGCGGGTCGGAGCAGGAAAAGCTGGGGTTTTGGTGAGGAACGTGCAGATTGGGGGGGTGCGGGTGGTGCTTGCAGAAATTGGGAACTGCCGGGCGCGACTACTCATTTGTTTCCAGTAGGCGTCAGCGCGGGACGCGCGAGGCGCGACTTGCCCTGCCCCGGCAGGGGCCGCGGCTTGGCCAGTCCGGCCACGGGCAGGGTATGAGCGGGGTTCGGGCACGATTTGAGGGGGAAATTGTGGGGTTCGTGCAGGTTGGGGGGCGCGGGACCTTGTTTTCGCGGCTTGTGCGGACCAGAGGGCGCGACTAGTCATTTGTTTCAAGTAGCAATCAGCGCGGGACGCGCGCCCCGCGGCGTTGCCCTGCCCCGGCAGGGGCCGCGGCTTGGCCAGTCCGGGCACGGACCGGCGGGCGCGACGACCCATTTTCGTCCCGTAGGCGTAAAGCGCGGGGACCGCGCGCCCCGCGACACTGCCCCGTCTGGGCACAGACCCCTCCATATATCCCCCCTTAAAAGGGGTAAAGTTTCCCTGTAGAGGGAAACTTTTTTGAAAAAATTTTAAAATTTACAATTTGTTCATATTTGAACAAATGTCGGGAAAGGGTCAAAACTGGGCGTGAACCATACCGGAAGTGGACCGGAAGGGGGCAAAAAGGGGCCGGAATCCGACGGGAAGGATTGGAGCGGAGATGGGCCGGTGGAGCGACTTTGCCGGGCGGGTTGAGTTGTATGAAATAGGAATTATGTAAACTAGTGAGCGCGACGGCCCACTGGAAAAAAGTAGGTGGTGGGGCGCGGCTTGCCCTGCCCCGGCAGGGGCCGCGGCTTGGCCTGCCGGGCCACCGGCGGGCGCGACGGTCCACTGAAAAAAAGGAGGCGCTGGGGCGCGGCTTTGCCCTGCCTGGGCACGGGCCGTCTCGCGGGGGTGTTCTGAAGGAACACCCCCTTTTGCGAAGCAAAAGCGCCCGCGCCGGAAGGCGCGGGCGGCGAGACGGGGGAGGCGGGTGGGGCCCTTGGCCGGTTTCGCAGACTGGCGGGCGCGATTACTCATTGATTTCCAGTAGGCACTGGGGCGCGGCGTTGGCCGGTCCGGCCACGGACCGGCGGGCGCGACGACTCACTTTTTTCCAGCAGTTATCAGCGCGGAACGCGCGAGGCGCGACTTGCCCCGTCCGGGCACGGACCGGTGGGCGCGACGACCCATTTTCGTCCAGCAGGCGTAAAGCGCGGGGACCGCGCGCCCCGCGACAACGGCCAGTCCGGCCACGGACTATTCGGTGAGAAGGCGGTAGAATTTGAATTCGCCGGGGGCGATGTGCAGGCGGAAAACGCGCTCCAGGGGCTCCGGGCGGCAGGTGGCCGCATCGCCCATGCGGCGGGGCTGGGGGTTCACATGGTGGGGCTGGGTGAACCGCTCACCGGTCTCCAGGTCCACAAAGCCGGCGGCCTGCTCGTCCAGGAGGGTGAGCTCCAGGGGGGCGCCGTAGGGGCGGTAATTGTACACGGCGAAAACGCCGTTGTCGTAGCGGAAGAGGTTGACCCGGGGCTCGGCACCCAGGAACAGCCGGGCGCCCCGGGCGAATACCTTGGCGATGAAGCTCCAGATGGGGCCGGGGATGCGGTAGAGGTCGCCGAAATTGTCCGGGACGATGAGGGTGTTGAGCATGCCCTTGCCGTACAGGTCCTGGGTGAGCAGCGGGGTGCAGAAGTCGTTGACATGGAGCAGGACGTCGTTCCAGGTGGCGTTGTTCTTGTTCTGGAACACCTCCAGGGGGATGGGCTGGTCCGACTGGTGGATGGCGCCGTCCGGGATGTTCAGGTAGTTCACCTGGTACCGGGTGCCTGTGACCCGCCGGCCGGTGGGCTTGAGGCTGGTGAGGTCTTCGATGCCTTTCCCCCACTCTGCCTTCAAAAAGCCGCTGGTGATCACCGCATGGCCGCCGTTTTCCACGTATTTTTTGAGCTTTTCCACCACACCGGGGCCAAAGGCGGCGTTTTCCGCCAGGAAGAGGACGGGGGCGGAGAAATCGAAGGCGGGCTTGGGCTCGAAGGGGATGCCGCACATGCCCAGGTAGTTCATCAGCTGGTCCTCGCCGTCGGAGCCGTGGGGCTCGTAGGTCACCACGCCCTCCGGCGCGCCCGCCTGGCTCAGCAGGGCGTCCACCCGGCGGAGGTCGGTGCCCAGGGGAGGCAGGCTGTCTCCCTGGGTGACGGTGGCGAAGTTGAACAGCATCAGCTCGGGCATTTTGGCAAAGAGGGTCAGGTTGGCCTGCTCCAGCCACATGTTCTTGTCGCCGCTGGCGCCGCCCAGGTCGATCCAGCCGCCGCCGTTGCGGCCGGGGGCGGTGTTCTCCAAAAAGCGGGGCAGGGCGTAGCTGAGATAGCGCTGGAGGTGCTGGCCGTTGTAATTGCTGGCACGGGACTCGGTGCCGGTGTAGACGCCGTCGAAAATGTCCTTCTGGACGCCGGGATCGTACCCGGTGGCCTGGTAGGACTCGTACCAGTTGGGATACTTGATGACGAAGCGGCAGCGGGGGTTCACCTGCCGGGCGATGGAGACGATCTCCCGGGAGACCTCAGCGAACTGGCGGGTCTTGAATTCCTCCCAAGTGAGGGGACCCTTCTGCTGGATGCACAGGGAGCACCGGCAGGAGGAGAAGAAGTAGTCATCCAGGATGATCTCATCGAACACGGAAGCGGTCTCCCGGACGATGTCGTAGAACCGCTGGCGGTGGCGGGGATCGGAAAAGCAGAAGCAGTCAAACAGAGAGGGCTTGGGCTCGTCCACCAGGGCGGTGGCGGTGATGCCGCCGGAGACCTGGAAGCCGCTTTCCTCGAACAGGGCCTTGGCGCGCAGCAGCTTGTCCCGGGGGATGTCCACCAGGGCCCGGTGGGACTCCAGGTAGACCTTGTCCATGGCGGTGTAGGTCTTGGCGAAGTCGATGTCCCGGCGGATCCGTGCCTCGTCCGCTTCGTCCAGGTAATAGGCGTAGACGTAGCCGCAGAGTCTGAAGTTTTTGTAGGGTTCCATAGTGCCGCTCCTTTCAAATTCGATGGTACCCTCATGATAGCACACGAGGGTAAAATGTCAAGGGGCTGGGCGGGGCGGGCGGGGGGTTGAAAAAAAGGGGCGGGTATGGCATAATGAGAGAAAGGGAGGGGATCCGATGTCTGTGCCAAGATACGACGAATTCATGCCTGCGATCATCCGATGCCTGGGAGATGGAGAAATCCACTCGCTGAAAGAACTGGTAGAATATTGTGCAGCCGATTTTCACATCAGTGAAACAGATCGAGCTGAAACTCTGTCCAGCGGACAAAACAAACTGCAAAACCGTGTTAGTTGGGCGAAATCGTACCTCAAAAAAGCTGGTCTTGTAGACAGCCCGAAAAGAGCGCATTTTTGTCTGACTGAGGAAGGAAAGAAGGCCTATCAGCAAGGACCCGACTGTGTCGATTTAAATTATTTGAGCCAATTTGAATCTTTCCGAGCTTTCTTTGGCCAATCCATCCAGACGGAAGCAGTGCAATCGGCATCAGAACAGCTAGAGAATAACCCTGCAAGTCCGCAGGAGCGGATGGAATCAGCTTTGGAAGAAATGAACAGCACACTTGCGGATGAGCTGATGAACGAGATCATGCAAATCTCTCCTTATGAATTCGAGCGACTTGTAGTTAAGCTGTTAATCAAAATGGGCTATGGCTCTCTGTCTGATAACACCGAAGCGGTCACTGTAAAATCTGGTGACGAGGGAATTGATGGGATCGTCAGCGCAGATAAGTTTGGGTTTGACTCCATCTATATTCAGGCAAAACAGTGGAAATCGGAAAACGTGGTGGGACGCCCTGTGATTCAAGCCTTTCTCGGTGCTTTAGCCGGCCAGGGAGCATCCAAAGGAATCTTTATTACCACTTCCCAGTTTTCAAAGGAAGCTCTTGCATTTGCAGCGAAGCAACTTCAAAGCAAAATTGTTCTTGTCAACGGAAAGCAGCTTGCCAAATTAATGATTGATTACGACCTCGGTGTATCAACCATCGCCACCTATAAGATCAAACGAATTGACTCTGATTTTTTCAGTGAGGATGTTTAACAAACGACAGAAACCCCCTTCGCTGTGAGGACATGGCGAAGGGGGTTGTTTGTGGGGGCAAAAGGGCGGGGAGGCTTACAGGCAGAAAGGATCATTCCCACTCGATCGTCGCCGGGGGCTTGCTGGTGATGTCGTACACCACCCGGTTGATGTGGCCCACCTCGTTGACGATGCGCACGGACACGCGGTCCAGCAGCTCATAGGGCAGGCGGGCCCAGTCCGCGGTCATGAAGTCCGTGGTGGTGACGCCTCGGAGCGCCAGGGTGTAGTCATAGGTGCGGCTGTCGCCCATGACGCCCACGGAACGCATGTCCGTCAGGACGGCAAAATACTGGTTCATGGCGTATTCCTGGCCGGCCGCAGCCACTTCCTCCCGGAAAATGGCGTCGGCCTCCCGCAGGATCGCCAGCTTCTCCGGGGTGACTTCCCCGATGACGCGAATGGCTAGGCCCGGTCCCGGGAAGGGCTGGCGCATGACCAGGTATTCCGGCAGGCCCAGCTCCCGGCCCAGCTGGCGGACTTCGTCCTTGAACAGCATCCGCAGGGGCTCGATGATCTCCTTGAAATCCACCGTATCCGGCAGGCCGCCCACGTTGTGGTGGCTCTTGATCACCGCGGCATCCCCCAGGCCGGATTCGATCACGTCGGGATAGATGGTGCCCTGGACCAGGTAATCCACCTGGCCGATCTTTTCGCCCTCCTCCTCGAAGACCCGGATGAACTCCTCCCCGATGATCTTCCGCTTGCGCTCGGGCTCGGTGACGCCGGCCAGGCGGCCTAGGAAACGCTCCGCGGCGTTGACCCGGACAAAGTGAATATCCCACTTGGCAAAGGCCGCCTCCACCTCATCGCCCTCATTTTTGCGCATGAGGCCGTGATCCACGAACACGCAGGTGAGCTGGCTGCCCACGGCCTCCGCCAGCAGGGCGGCCGCCACGGAGGAATCGACGCCGCCGGAAAGGGCCAGCAGCACCTTGCCGCTGCCGATCTTCTCCCGCAGGGCCGCCACCGTGGCCTTGCAGTAATCCTCCATGGTCCAGTCGCCTACGGCGCCGCAGACCTGGTAGAGGAAGTTGCGGAGCATCTGAGTGCCGTGTTCCGTGTGGTTGACCTCGGGATGGAACTGCACGCCGTAAAAACGCCGGGCTTCGTCGGCGATGGCCACATTGGGGCAGGCGGAGGAATGGGCGGTGAGCCGGAACCCTGCCGGGATCCGGGCCATATAGTCACCGTGGCTCATCCAGGTGACGCCTTCGGCGGGCAGGCCCGCAAACAGGGCGCAGTCGGTGTCAAAGGCGGTGACCGTTTTCCCGTACTCCCGGGCGGAATCCTCTTGGGCGGGCGTTACCTGGCCGCCCAGAGAATGGGCCAGCAGCTGACAGCCGTAGCAGATACCCAAGATCGGGACGCCCAGGGCAAAGAGCGCCGGGTCCGCCTGGGGAGCTCCCGGGGCATATACGGAATGGGGACCGCCGGTGAAGATGATGCCGATGGGCGCCCGCCCACGGATCTCCGCCAGGGGGGTGGAATAGGGCAACACCTCGCAGTAGACCCCACACTCCCGCACCCGGCGGGCGATGAGCTGATTGTACTGGCCGCCGAAATCCAGCACCAGGACGGTCTGGTGGCCCGTTTGATGTTCCATGGTATTCCCTCCGATAAAAATGCGTTTAGAGGAGCTGATCCAGCTCCTCTTTCAGTTTCCGCTTCTTGTCCTCCAGCACCCGGACACAGGACCGGGGCTTTACGGTTTGCGATAGATGATGTCCTCCCGGGCAGGGCCGTTGGACACCATGGTGATGGGCACGCCCAGATGCTTTTCTGCGAATTCCACGTACCGGCGGGCATTTTCTGGCAGGTCCTCGTACCGCCGGATCCCGGTGATGGGGCACTTCCAGCCGGGCAGGACCTCCAGCACGGGCTTGCAGCGCTTCAGGTCGGCAGTGGGCGGGAAATCATCGATGCGCTTGCCGTCCAGCTCATAGGCCACGCACACCGGGATCTCGTCCAGATAGCCCAGCGCGTCCAGGACCGTCAGGCCCACACCTGTGGCCCCCTGGACCTCGCAGCCGTACCGGGCGGCCACCAGATCCAGCCAGCCCACCCGGCGGGGCCGCCCGGTGGTAGCGCCGTATTCGCCCTTGTCGCCGCCCCGGCGGCGGAGCTCCTCGGCCTCGTCGCCAAAGATCTCCGAGACGAACTCTCCGGCGCCCACGGCGCTGGAGTAGGCTTTCACCACGGTGATGATCTCTTTGATCTCGTAAGGGGGGATGCCCCCCGCGCCGATGGCCCCGAACCCGGCCAAGGGAGAAGACGAGGTGGTCATGGGATAGATGCCCATGTCCAGGTCCCGGAGAGAGCCCAGCTGGCCCTCCAGCAGGATGGTCTTGCCGGCCTTCACCGCATCCCGCAGGATGTGGAAGGTATCCGCCACATAGGGCGCGATCCGATCCCGGTAGCTGCGCAGAGTGGCGAAGACCTCCTCCCGCTGTAAGGGCTCTACGTGGTACAGCTGGGTAAACAGCACATTTTTGACGCCCAGCACGTGGTCGATCTTCTCGTACAGCTCGTCATCGGGCAGGAACAGCTCGCTGACCTGGAACCCGATCTTGGAGGCCTTGTCGGCGTAGAAGGGGGCGATGCCGCTTTTGGTGGAGCCAAAGGCCTTGGCGGCAAGCCGGGCCTCCTCCATGCCGTCCAGCGCCTTGTGGTAGGGCATGAGCACCTGGCAGCGGTTGGAGATCACGATGTTGGGCTTCGGCACCCCTTGGGCCATCACATCTTCCAGTTCCTTGAGGAAATTCTCCACCGAAAGGGCCACGCCGTTGCCGATGATGTTCAGCACATTCTGCCGGAAAATGCCGCTGGGCAGCAGATGCAGCGCAAAACGGCCGTACTCGTTGATGATGGTGTGTCCGGCGTTGCTGCCGCCCTGAAACCGCACGACGATATCCGAATCCTCGGCCAAGAGGTCGGTCATTTTACCCTTGCCCTCGTCGCCCCAGCAGGCGCCTACGATTGCCTTTACCATGTTCTATCAAAGCCTTTCCGTATTTGTTGGATGAATGTCGATCAGACGTTGATGGCGGCCTTCTCGTCCGTGACCTGGGCATACCGAGCCAAAACGGGCGCTACCGTCTCGGTGAGGAACTCTTCCGTCTGCTCCGGGGCACGGCCCACGTATTTTTCCGGTCGGATCAGGCCCTGCAGCTCCGCTTCAGTGACGCCGAAGGAGGGATCGGCGGCGATGCGGGAGAGCAGGTCGTTGTCCCGGCCCTCTTCCTTCACCGCCCGGGCAGCCGCCATGGAGTGTACCCGGATGCGCTCGTGCAGCTCCTGACGGTTGCCGCCGCGCTTCACCGCGTCCATCATGATGTTTTCCGTGGCCATGAAGGGCAGCTCTTTGAGGAGCCGCTCCCGGATGACCCCGGGGTAGACCACCAAGCCGTCGGCCACATTGAGGTACAGGTTCAGGATGCCGTCCACCGCCAGGAAGGCCTCGGGGATGCTGATCCGCTTGTTGGCGGAATCGTCCAGGGTCCGTTCGAACCACTGACCCGCCATGGTCATGGCCGGGTTCACCGCGTCGGCGATGACATATCGGGCCAGGGACGCGATGCGCTCGCTGCGCATGGGGTTGCGCTTGTAAGCCATGGCGGAGGAGCCGATCTGGTTCTTCTCAAAGGGCTCCTCGATCTCCTTGAGGTGCTGGAGCAGCCGCAGGTCGTTGGAGAACTTTGCGGCACTCTGGGCAATGCCAGAGAGCACGGAGAGCATCTGGTTGTCCAGCTTTCGGGAATAGGTCTGCCCGGAGACGGCGTAACAGCGGGGGTAGCCCATCTTTTCGGCGATCTTTTGATCCAGAGTCCGGCATTTTTCGTGGTCGCCTTCAAACAGCTCCAGGAAGCTGGCCTGGGTCCCTGTGGTGCCCTTGCAGCCCAGCAGGGACGCCTTGGAGATCCGGTATTCCACGTCCTCCAGGTCGATGAGCAGATCCTGCATCCACAGGGTAGCCCGTTTGCCCACCGTGGTGGGCTGGGCCGGCTGGAAGTGGGTGAAGGCCAGGGTGGGCATGTCTTTATACTGCCGGGCGAAGTCACCCAGCACCCGCAGCACCCGCACCAGCTTGTCTCGGATGAGCCTGAGGCCCTCGTACATGATGATGATGTCCGTGTTGTCGCCCACATAGCAGGAGGTCGCCCCCAGGTGGATGATCCCCGCCGCTTTGGGACACTGCTGCCCGTAGGCATACACGTGGCTCATCACGTCGTGTCGGACTTCCTTTTCCCGGGCCTCCGCCACCTCGTAATTGATGTCGTCTGTGTGGGCCTTGAGCTCCGCCACCTGCTCAGGCGTCACCGGCAGGCCCAGCTCCATTTCCGCTTCCGCCAGGGCGATCCACAGCCTGCGCCAGGTGCGGAATTTCATGTCCGGCGAGAACAGGTATTTCATCTCTTTCCCCGCATAGCGTGCGGACAGCGGGGATTCATAAACATCTCTTGCCATGGTCGTGGTTTCCTTTCCGGGGCCAAACGGCTCAGGCCAGGCCGATGCGGCGCATCATCTCGGCATAGGCGTCTTCCACGCCGCCCAGATCCCGCCGGAAGCGGTCCTTGTCCAGCTTTTCGTGGGTGTTCACGTCCCAGAAGCGGCAGGTATCGGGACTGATCTCGTCCGCCAGGATGATCTGCCCGTCGGAAGTCTTGCCGAATTCGATCTTGAAGTCGATGAGATCCACGCCAACCGAACGGAAGAAGTCCAGCATCACCTGGTTGACCTGGAAGGTCATGGCGGCGATGGTATCCAGCTCCTCCCGGGTGGCGATGCCCAGGGCCAGGATGTGATAGTCGTTGACCAGCGGATCGCCCAGAGCGTCGTCCTTGTAGCAGAATTCCAGAACAGGGGTCAGCAGGGGCTTGCCCTCCTCCACGCCCAGGCGCTTAGAAAAGCTGCCCGCCGCGGTGTTGCGGACGATGACCTCCAGCGGCACGATGGTGACCTTTTTCACGGCGGTTTCCCGGTCATTGAGCTCTTCGATATAGTGGGTAGGCACGCCCTGTTTCTCCAGCAGCTTGAACATGAAGTTGGACATGCGGTTGTTCACCACGCCTTTGCCCGCGATGGTGCCCTTCTTCAAGCCGTTGAACGCGGTGGCGTCGTCCTTATAGGAGACGATGTACACCTCGGGATCTTCGGTGCTGTATACCTTTTTGGCTTTTCCTTCGTAAAGCTGACTGACTTTTTGCATTTCAGGTTCCCCTATCCGAGAAAATTACAGTGCCGTCCTGCGGCCTGCTCACACGTCTACCATTTTACGGGTTTCCGGGACCGATGTCAATAGGATGAACCCACGAAAAAGCCTGCCCGGTCCCCGGCTTTTTCACTATTTTTTCATCTTTCGGCACAAAATCGGCGGCTTTGCACCCGGCTGCAGAAGATTTTAAATCTTTTTTCTTTGGGTCTTGCATTTTGAGCGGTGGTGTGCTACTATTAGCAGAGCATTTTGCAAGGAAACGAATTTAAACTTGCACAAAGGGGAGAAAAGCCACATGTCCTACGTACAGAACCAACTGGAGCTTCTCAAACAGAAAAGTCCAGGGGAACCGGAGTTCATCCAGGCGGCCACGGAAGTCCTCACTTCCTTGGAGCCGGTGATCGAAGCGAACCCCAAGTATGAGCAGAACGGTATCCTGGAACGCGTCACTGAGCCCGAACGGCAGATCATTTTCCGGGTCCCGTGGGTGGACGACAGCGGAAAAGTTCGGGTCAACCGGGGATTCCGGGTGCAGTTCAATTCTGCCATCGGGCCCTATAAGGGCGGCCTGCGCCTGCATCCCAGTGTGAATCTGGGCGTCATCAAATTCCTGGGCTTCGAGCAGATCTTCAAGAACAGCCTGACGGGCCTGCCCATCGGCGGCGGCAAGGGCGGCTCCGATTTCGATCCCAAAGGGAAATCCGACCGGGAGGTCATGGCCTTCTGCCAGAGCTTTATGACCGAGCTGTATCGGCACATCGGCAAGGATGTGGATGTGCCGGCCGGGGACATCGGCACCGGTGCTCGGGAGATCGGCTACCTCTACGGCCAGTATAAGCGCATCACCGGCCTGTACGAGGGCGTGCTCACCGGCAAGGGTCTGCCCTATGGCGGTTCTCTGGTCCGCACCGAGGCCACTGGCTACGGCCTGCTGTATTTCACCAAGGCCATGCTGGAGAAGAACGGCCACTCCATCCAGGGCAAGACCGTGGTCATCTCCGGCGCGGGCAATGTGGCCATTTATGCCGCAGAGAAGGCCGCCCAGCTGGGCGCCAAGGTCGTTACCCTGTCCGATTCCACGGGGTGGGTGTACGATCCCGACGGCATCGATCTGAAAGCCGTCAAGGAGATCAAAGAGGTCAACCGCCAGCGGCTCTCCGTCTACACCCAGTACCGGCCCAACGCCCAGTATCACCAGGGCCGCGGGGTGTGGAGCATCCCCTGCGACATCGCGCTGCCCTGTGCCACCCAGAACGAGCTGTTGCCCGAAGACGCAAAGCAGCTCATCGAAAACGGGTGCATTGCCGTGGCGGAAGGCGCCAATATGCCCACCACCATCGAGGCCACCCAGATGTTGCAGCAGGCAGGCGTGCTCTTTGCCCCCGGCAAAGCGGCCAACGCCGGCGGTGTGGCAACCTCCGCCCTGGAGATGAGCCAGAACAGCCAGCGCCTCGCCTGGAGCTTTGAAGAGGTCGATGCAAAGCTCAAGGGGATCATGGAGAACATTTTCGCAAACGCCGATGCGGCCGCCCAGACCTATGGCCACGCCAAAAACTATGTGGTGGGCGCCAACATCGCGGGCTTCGTCAAGGTGGCGGACGCCATGCTGGCTCAAGGCGTAGTGTAAGTGGTTCGAGCAGAATACGGAAACCGTTTGGGGGCTGTACCGGTCAGGCACAGCCCCTTTTTTGCGGTTTTCCTGTTTTTTCATTGACTTTTTGGAAAAAATCAGGTACTATGATGGTCAGACAGATTTCACAAAGATTCCCTGTGCGGGGGAAATCTATTATGGATTCTTTTGGAGGGCGGACAATGAGCGACTATATCATTATGACGGATTCTTCCTGTGATCTGCCGGACCAGCTGGTCCGCGAACTGGAGCTGGAGGTTTTGCCCCTGGCGTTCACCATCGACGGAAAGACCTACCGGAACTATCCCGACAACCGGGAAATGTCCCCGGAGGAGCTCACCCGCCGGCAAAAGGCGGGATCTATGGCGGTGACCAACGCCGTCAACGTGAACGAGGCCACGGAGGCCATGGAAACCTTCCTGAAGCAGGGAAAGGATCTGTTGGTGCTGGCGTTCTCCTCCGGGCTCTCCTCCACCAATGACTCCTTCCAGATCGCAGCAGGCGAGCTGCAGGAGAAATATCCCCAGCGCAAGGTCTTTGCCGTGGATTCGCTGTGCGCCTCGCTGGGCCAGGGACTGTTCGTCTACCTGGCAGCCAAGCTGCGCCAACAGGGCAGCTCCATCGAAGAGGTCCGAGATTGGGCTGAGGAAAACAAGCTACGGATATGCCACTGGTTCACCGTCAACGATCTGTTCTACCTGAAAAAGGGCGGACGCGTCTCCGCTGCCACCGCCGTGGTGGGCACCATGCTGCAGATCAAGCCCGTGCTGCACGTGGACGACGCCGGCAAGCTCATCAAGGTCTCCACCGCCCGGGGCAGAAAGGCTTCCCTGGCAGCCCTGGCGGCCAAGGTGGGCGAACTGGCCGATCCCGATCCCGCCCAACAGGTGATGTTCATCAGCCATACGGATTCCACCGAAGAGGCCGAAGCCTTGGCCCAAGAGATCAAAACGCGCTATCACGTTCCGGAGGTCATCGTCAACGCCATCGGCCCGGTGATCGCTGCCCATACGGGACCCGGCTGCATGGCGGTGTTCTTCCTGGGCAAGCATCGGTAAAACCGATTGGCCAGGCGATCCCTCTGGAAAAGCGGATGGTTGTAAAAGCTCCTTTTCGCACACGAAAGAGACCAAAAGCCGCCCGGACACACTGTGTCCGGGCGGTTTGAACAACATCTTCTGGCCTCTACAGGGTCCTACCCTCTGGGCCCATAGGTGTGCGCCGTGCTTTCTGAACGTCTTCAAACGGTCCTCCTGTCTGGCAGGAGGACTTTTTGTGTTCATTGGAGCCGTACCAATGCCTCTGAAAGGGATTGGGCTTTCGCTTCCAGTTCCCGGCACAGGGCCGTGCGCCAAAAAGCGAAGCGCAGCAGGCTTTCCCGATCCTCGGAATCGGTGGTGAGATACTCCCGGTACCCGTAGGCGCTCCGGGCCAACTGAAAGAGATACACATAGGGCATGGCGCGCAGATCGGTCCGACTCAGGGGTGCTTCCTGGAGATAAGCCCGGACATAGGCACAAAGGCCCTCCGCATCGAGAAGCGTTTCCCGGCTGCCCCGGGCGGACTGCACAAAGGAGCGCATCACCTCCCACACGGCGGGGAGGGTCGCTGCTGCCGAAAAGTCGATCACTGCCCGGACCGAATCTCCATCCCAGATCACCTGACAGCCCTGATAATCCCCATGACTGGCGGTATACGTCACGTCTGCATAGGCGTTCCGGTATGCCTCGCAGCGCAGGCCCAGCTCCCGCTTATACTGGAGATCGGTCATCAGTTCTTCGCGGTACGGGTCCTCGGGGGATCTGCTCACCTGAGCCAACAGACGGTAGTACCGGGCAGCCTCCCTTTCCGGGTCGTATCCGGAGAGCCACTCCTCGCCCATCTGCACCGGGAGAGGAAACCCGCGCAGTGTCCGCTGGAGCCGGCCCAAGGTCTTGGCCAGGCAGGGCAGCAGCCTGGATGGAAGCTCTTCATAGCCGTAGGCAGTTCCCTGGATCCGTTCCTGTAGGCTCACGGCTCGCCCCGCATGGGTACAGCAGGCTGCACCGCCTTGCGTGCGCAGGAACCGGGGCGCCGGGAAATCTCGGGACCGGAGAAAGGCGCAGAGCTCCACTTCCCGGGTCAGGTCCTCCGGGGAATAGGCGCTTTGAAACTCCTTGAGGAAATAGTCGCCCTCCCTGCAGGAGACCAGAAAACAGTTGGCAGAGCCCAACTGCGTTTTCTCCACGGAGACTGCCCGAAGGCCATACTGTTCCAGGAGCAAAGCCGCAATGGTCTCTGCCGATAAGCGTGAGGATTCCAGCGCCACGTTCAGACCTCCAGCGCCATGTCGCCGTCCTTCACCCAGCCCAGCTTCCGAAGGCCCATGTTGATGATCCAGCTGAGCAGAGCGGGCAGCACAAAGCAGATGAGGAGAAGCCCGATCCAATCCATAGGCGTGATGGCCGTCTTCGTCCCCGCAGCGATGTCATTGACCCAGCCGGAATACACGCCGATCTGGCCCACCAGACCGCAGGTGCCCATGCCGCTGGAAATGGGCGCGCCGTTCATTTGCAGGTGGAACACGCAGGTCGCCAGAGGACCGGTAATGGCCGAAGCCACCGTAGGCGCGATCCAAATGCGAGGGTTGCGGACGATATTCGGCACTTGGAGCATGGAAGTCCCCAAGCCCTGGGCGGCCAGGCCGCCCCACCGGTTCTCCCGGAAGCTGATGACAGCGAAGCCGACCATCTGGGCACAGCAGCCCGCCACTGCCGCGCCGCCTGCCAGACCGGTGAGCCCCAGTGCCGCGCAGATGGCCGCCGAGCTGATGGGCAGCGTCAGGGCCATGCCCACCACCACGGACACCACGATCCCCATGAGCAGCGGCTGCAGATCGGTCGCCCAGCGGATCAGCCCGCCTACACTGGCAGCTGCAGCGCCAATGGCCGGCGCGCAGAGATAGGCCAGGAGCGTACCGGAAAGAATGGTCACCGAAGGGGTCACCAGAATATCCAGCCGCGTGCGCTTGCTCACCAGCTTGCCCAGCTCGGCGGCCACGATGGCAAGGATCAGCACCGCCAATGGGCCTCCCTCGCCGCCCAAGCTGTTGGATACACTGCCTACCGCAGCCAGCGAAAACAGGACTAGGGGCGGCGCCTTCAATGCATAGCCAATGGCCACCGCCATAGCCGGGCCAGCCATCCCCTTGGCAAAATCGCCGATCTCCGTGAGTACGGGAACACCCAGCTGTGTACCCAGTGTCCCGATGATGGTCCCAATGAGCAGCGACGCAAACAGACCCTGTGCCATGGCGCTCATGGCGTCGATGAGATACAGCTGACCCCGCTCTTTGATCAGCGTCCAAAAGGGTTTATGGACTTGTGTAGAATTGGTTTCCGACATGGAAGTCCCTCCCATTTCAGGATATTTCCTCCATTATACCCCTTTCGGGTCCACATGCAAGAGTTGCCGCTGTAGATTTTTTTCCGACCGTTCCCGCATTATTTGTGATATTTTGTGCCCGCCAGGATCTGGAATCCCCGGTAGAGCTGCTCGCACAGCAAAATGCGGACCAGCTGATGAGGAAAGGTCATGCGAGAAAAAGAGAGCCCCTGTCCGGCCGCTTTCACTGCGGGGGAAAGACCGAAAGAGCTGCCGATCACCAGCGTCACACAGCCCGGATAGGTCATAGCCTGCTCCAATATCCGTGCGAACCCGGGGGAATCGGTCTCCCGTCCCTCGATACACAGAGGGATGACGGTGCCCTTGCACTTGTCCAAGATCGCCTGGCCCTCCTGCTCTAACGCCCGTTCGATCTCCCGGGGAGCAGGAGCTTCCGGCAGACGGACCTCATCCAGCTCAAAAACCAGCAACCTGCACAGGGGTTTCAACCGCTTTTCGTATTCGACAAAGGCCTCCCGCAGATAGCGTTCCTTGAGTTTTCCTACACAGACGAGCCTCACTTCCAGCATAGCACACCTCCCTCAGAACAGGATCGACCGCCCGGAGGTGTTCTCTGGCGGGGCCACATCCAAGGTAAAGTCCACATCCCTGCGCAGCCCTGCAGCCTCCAACGCCGCCAAAGAGGTCTGAAGAGCCCGCTGGGGCGTGTTGTTTTCCCGGCTCAAATGAGCCAGCAAAAACCTCCTGCAGCCGGTCTGAGCCAACCGGACCAGGGCGGATGCGCAATCCTCATTGGCCAAATGGCCACGGCTGGACAGGATCCTCGCCTTAAGATAGGCCGGGTACGGCCCATCCCGCAGCATCTGCCGGTCATGATTGGATTCCACCACTGCGAAATCCGCCCCTTCGAGATGAGAAAGGATCGCTTCGGTGAGCACACCGGTATCGGTGGCCAACGCAAAACTGCGCTGGTCCTCCGTCTCGACCAGAAAGCCCAGCGACTGAGCGCTGTCATGGGAGGTAGCAAAGGGCGTTACCATAAGGCCTGCCACCGTCTGGGTGTCTTCGATGGGATGCTGTTCGATCTCCGTGAGGGTGCTGCCCATGGCCCGCAACGTCCCTGGGGAGCCGTACACTGGGAGACCGTATCGGCGGGCGAAGACCTGCACGCCGGCGATATGATCTGTGTGCTCGTGGGTGATCAGGATCGCCTTGACCGCCAAAGGGTCGATCCCGCACAGCCGCAGCATATTTTCTATCTGCCGAGCGCTGCGGCCCACATCCAGGAGCAGCCCCGCCTGTCGGGAGCCTATGTAGTAACTGTTGCCGCTGCTGCCGCTGAAAAGCGGGCAAAGTCTTGCCATATCCTATGTCTCCTTCTCCTGAAAAACGGCTGAAACAGCCTTCTGTGCCAAAAAGAAAGGGAAATCCTTCCGGGTTTCCCTTGGGTTTTCTTGATTGGTTTTCGTTTCAGCCCAGTTTGCCCAGGGCCACGCCCTCCGGCGCCTGGCTGCGGTAGATATCCGCGCCCAAACCCACCAACTTTTCCACAATGCGTTCAAAACCGCGCTCGATATACTGCACGTCCTCTACATACGTCACGCCGGTGGCGGCCAGTCCGGCGATCACCATCGCCGCGCCGGCTCGAAGATCCAGCGCCCGGACCGTGGCTCCTTTCAAGTGATCGACGCCCTCTACCACGGCCATATCCCGGTTCACGGTGATCTGTGCGCCCATACGGCGAAGCTCGTCCACATACTTGAACCGGTCCCAGATGCCGTCATTGATGATACTGGTGCCATGTGCAAAGGAGAGCAGCGTGGTGATCTGTGGCTGCATGTCTGTGGGGAACCCGGGATGGGGCATGGTGCGTACATTGCAGCGGCGCAGCGGGCGATTGCAGACCACCCGCACGGTGTCGTCTCCCTCTTCGATCACCGCACCCATCTCCTCCAGCTTGGCAGTAATGGACTCCAAATGCTGCGGCGTTACATTCTTCACGGTCACATCCCCGCCGGTGGCAGCCGCCGCCGCCATATAGGTGCCGGCCTCAATCTGATCGGGAATGATGGCATACGTGGCGCCTCTCAGCTTCTGAACGCCGTGGATGCGGATGGTATCGGTCCCGGCGCCACGAATATCTGCGCCCAAGGTGTTTAGGAAGTTCGCCAGATCCACCACATGAGGCTCTCTGGCGGCATTTTCGATCACCGTCAGGCCACGGGCCTTCACGGCGGCCAAAATGGTGTTCATTGTCGCGCCCACCGTCACCACATCCATGTAGATGTTGGCACCGTGGATACCGTTGGGGGCCTTGACCGTGATCAGCCCTTCGTTCATGCTGCAGGATCCGCCCAAGGCGGCAAAGGCCTTCAGGTGCTGATCAATGGGACGCACCCCGAAGTTGCAACCGCCGGGCAGCGGTACAACCGCGCTTTGATACCGTCCCAGCAGCGCCCCGATAAAATAATACGAAGCCCGGATGGTCTGGGCGCTTTGGTCCCGCACGGTATCCGTATCGATGGTGCGGGGATCCACCTCGATGGTATGGCGGTCCAGATAGTGTACGGTCCCGCCCAATTCTTCCAGTAAATGGGTCATCACCCGCACATCGGAGATGTCGGGGACATTCTCGATCCGACAAGGCGCATCGGCCAACACAGTGGCTGCCACGATGGCGACCGCGGCGTTTTTGGCTCCGCTGATCTCCACCTCACCCACCAGTCGGCGGCCGCCCCTGATTACAAATTTATCCAAAGCTCACACTTCCTGACCGGAAAAGACACGTGGCCTTTCCCGCTGATTGTTGTCGTTGCGAAAGCTAGTATTTGTCTGTCCGTTTATAATAATACATCCCAGCCAAAAAGTCAACAGTCCGTATCTTTGCACACGACCATTTGTCAAACTTTGTAAAAAGTGCCGAAATCTCCACCGCGCCGGGCTCCTTTTGATTTACATAATATTGTTCAAAGTGCCCAAAGAAAAATGATTGTGATCCGCAGATCGGAGCTATCCGAGATGGTGGGCCGTCGGGCGATCGGTTTTCCCACCTGATCGTTCATTGGCCCGATTCAAGTTCAGGCCGCAAGTGCCCGCCGTTTTGCCCGGGCCGCCGCAGCGCCCCGGCTTTTCGCGATGCGAAAAATGCCCGGCCTAACGGCCGGGCAGCAAAACGGCAGGTTTCCCTGCGGGTCCCAAAAAACTCAGTGGGCATACAGCGCATTCAGCTCTTCTTCTTTGCCGTGATGGGCTTCTCCTCACCCCGGAGCAGCCGTCCGATATTGGCACGATGCATGAACAGCGCCAATGCACCCAAAAACACAGCTGCCAGCGTGACGATCACCAAATATGAGAACGGCCGGTCCCCATGGGCAGCCAGCGGGGAACCCGAATAATCCAGGAAGTAACAGAGCAAAAAGGTGTATACCGGGTACAGGATGGCACAGACCACCGAGGCCAAGGAAATAATGAATCTGCACAGGAACACGATGCCGAAGGTGAGTAAGATGATGAGAAACACCCGCCAATCGAAAACCGACATCATGGCGGCAGAGCAGACGATCCCCTTTCCCCCGCGGAACCCGTAAAACACAGGGAAGTTGTGCCCCAATACGCAGGCGGTGCCGGCCACCAGCTGGGCATATTTCACCAGTTCCGGGAAAAAAGCAGCGTCAAGGGGACCCAACAGCCGGATCAATGCGCCGGAAAGCAGCACGGCCGCCACGCATTTGAGAAAATCGCCCACAAAGGTCAGCAGGGCGGGCAGCTTTCCCACCGAACGAAGCACGTTGGTCATCCCCGCATTCCCACTGCCGAAAGAACGGATATCCTCCCGGCGTAACAGTCGGGTCAAAATGATGCCCCAGTTGATGCTTCCCAACAGGTACCCGGTCACCCCACAGAGCAACAGCGCCAACAGGATCTGTCCAGTCATAGTCTTACCCCCTTCGTTGTTGATCAACTTTTCAGGGTCTGGTTCTGCTCGCCCCGCTCCCGGATCACCAGGCGAACCGGCGTGCCCTCCAGCCCAAAAGTCTCCCGAATCCGATTGATGAGATACCGCTGATACGAATAGTGGAACAGCTCTGCATTGTTGCAGAAACAGACAAAGGTAGGCGGCTTGGTAGAAGCCTGGGTCATGTAGTAGATCTTTAGTCTCCGGCCCTTGTCGGTGGGCGGCTGCACACGGTTCATGGCCTGGGCCAGAACGTCGTTGAGGGCTCCTGTGGTCACCCGCAGCGCATTGCTCTCCGCAGCCAGACAGATCTTTGCAAACATCTGGTCCAGCCGCTGCCCGGTCTTGGCAGAGATAAACACCATAGGCGCATAGGACATAAAGGCAAAGTCCTGCTCCAGCTGTTTGCGCATCACCTGCATGGTCTTGTCATCCTTTTCCACCGCATCCCATTTGTTCACACAGATGACACAGCCCTTCCCCGCCTCGTGAGCGATTCCCGCCACCTTGGAATCCTGTTCGGTGAAGCCCACGGTCCCATCGATGAGGATCACGCACACATCTGCCCGATCCACCGCCATTTCCGTGCGCAGGTTGCTGTAATATTCGATGTTGTCCTCGATCCGAGATTTTCTTCGCAGCCCAGCAGTATCGATGAAAGTGAAAACGCCGTATTCGTTTTCCAAAGTGGTATCCACCGCGTCCCGCGTTGTCCCCGCCACATCGGAAACGATGCTCCGGTTCTCCCCGGAGACACGGTTCACCAAAGAGGACTTGCCCACGTTGGGCCGGCCGATCACCGCCACCTTGATGGTGTAGCCCTCATCTTCCGCTTCTGCCTCCGGCAGAGACTCCAAGATCCGGTCCAACAGATCCCCGGTGCCGTGCCCATGGACCGAGGAAACCGCCACAGGGTCCCCCAATCCCAGCGTGTAGAAATCGTAAAACTCCGGAGGCGGATCACCGATGCTGTCGCACTTGTTGACGCACAGCACCACTGGCCGGCCGCTCTTCAACAGCATCTGCGCCACGCCCTCATCGTCCGCAGTGACGCCGGAGCGCACGTCTGTGACAAAAATGATGGCCTGTGCCGAATCGATGGCGATCTGTGCCTGCAGGCGCATCTGGGCCAGCAGCTCGTCGTGGGTATCCGGTTCGATTCCGCCGGTGTCCACCAGCATAAAGCTCTTGTCACGCCACTCCGCCGATGAGAAGACACGGTCCCGAGTTACCCCCGGGGTGTCATCCACGATGGACAGCCGCTGGCCAGCCAATTTATTGAACAGGGTAGACTTTCCCACGTTCGGTCGCCCCACGATGGCCACGATGGACTTTGCCATGGTTTTCCCCTCTTTCCTCTCGTTGATGATTTACAAACCGACTCCTTCATAGGGGTGTCCCCCATGGGCCTCATCGCCTGGAAGCCCCAGTACCGCCCGGAGGGTCCCTTCGCCCCCCGCGGTCATTCGCCGGGCGGGCACGCCCAAAGCCCGGCTCAGGTCGCCCAGCGTCAGGTCGTCCAGGAAGATGTCCTCGTCCGCCTTGAGCATGTTTTCGGGGATCAGCACCACCTGTCCCAGCTCCCGACCCCGCAGGCTTTTCACCAGGTCCTGCCCGGTGAGCAGGCCCGTCACGTTTACGGTCCCGCCGAAAAAGTCGTTCTTCACCGGCACCAGCCGGACCTGTACCCCGGGACATTTGGCCCGCAGCCCGTCCAGCACCTCGTTGATGAACGCAAAAGCTCCTTCGCCGGTGGGCACGGTCACCGTCCGTTCCAAATCGGTCGGCAGCTCCCCGGCTTCTTCCATCGTCTCCAAGGCAAAATCAAATTCGTCCTGGAAGTTGCGCAGCATGCCTACACCGTTTTCGATCTGCGGAAAATCTTCATAAAACGCCAGGGGAGGCAAGGGCCTCTCCGCCAGCAGATAAAATTCGTCCGAAGGATACACCGTTCGGGAGCCTCGATCCGCCAAGAATCGTTCTCCCCACCGCTCCAGGATATCGATCACCTGTCCGGCTTTTCCCCGATCGTAGGGCGTCAGCGGGTACAGGCCCTCCCGATAACGCGTCAGGCCCACCGGCACACATGCCACACTGAGGACCCCTTCACCCAAGGCGAACAGCTTGTCCAAGGTGCGTTCCAGTTCCGGCCCATCATTGATCCCCGGGCACAACACCAACTGGCAGTTGAGCCGGATGCCCCCTTGCGCCAACCGGTACAGGTGCCGCAGGGATTCCCCGGCGAACCGGTTGTTCATCATTTTGCACCGGAGCTCGGGGTCCATGGTGTGCACCGACACGTTGATGGGACTGATGTGCATGGCCAGGATCCGATCGATTTCCCGGTCATCAATGTTGGTCAGTGTGATGTAATTTCCAAACAGGAAAGACAGGCGGTCGTCGTCGTCTTTAAAATACAGCGTATCCCGCATGCCCGGAGGCATTTGATCGATGAAACAGAAGATACACTTGTTCCGGCAGGAATGCTGCCCGTCCATGAGGTAGGTCGCAAAATCCAATCCCAGGCTGGCATACTGGGGCTTGTGCACCCGGCAGGTATAGGGTGTTCCTTCCCGCATCAGCACCAGCTCCAGTTCACGCTCCGTCTCATAAAACCGGTAGTCCAGCACATCGACGATGGGGTGTCCGCTGATGGACACCAATTCATCCCCGGGCAGGATCCCCGCATTCTGTGCTCGGCTGCCCGGCTCCACGCCGGTGATCCGTACTGCCACGCCCTTCCCCTCCTATGGATTTGAAAAGAAAAGGGAACGCGGACGGCGTTCCCTTTCTCCCAGATTCCTGTTCTTACGCTTCCTTGCGCACAACGGCCCGTCCGTTGTAGTAGCCGCAACTGCCGCACACCCGGTGCGGAGCAGTGTACTCCCCGCAATGCGGGCACTTCGCCAGCGCGGGAGCCTGGAGCTTCCACACATTGGAACGTCTCTTGTTCTTTCTTGCGCTCGAAAGTTTTCCCTTGGGTACTGCCATGAGAAACACCTCCTTAACTGGACTTTTGCCTTTTATCAACTATAAAAACGCTCTCACCTACAACAGTTCCCGCAGCGCTTCCATCCGGGGATCTACTTCCGGGCTACAGGTACAGGGCCCCTCGTTGAGGTTTTTCCCGCACCGGGGACACAACCCCTTGCAGTCCTCTCTGCACAGAAACTTCCAGGGCAGATCCAGCAGTACATCCTCCCGCAGGAGGCCAGCCAGGTCCACTTTGCAGTCCGGGACCAGAACATACTCGCCTCCGTCCGGTTCCCCGCCGCTGAATTCCCGCACCAAAATATGCGTGAAAGTCCCGGTATACGTTTTGCGGGTTAGCGCTCCACAGCGGTCACAGGGCTTTTCCAGTGTGTAGGCCACATGGGCTTTGACCGAAACCGACCCCGCCAGACCCTTGAGCTCCACTTGAGCCCGCGCCCCAGGCAGAAAGATGGGCCGTCCCAACTCTTCCACCTCGGAAAAATCCAGATCCAGCTCCATGGTCTCCCAGGGGGTATCGTGCAGGAAAAAGCGTTTTAAGTCAACAATCATAAAGCAACCTCATGCCGTACCGATACATTATACCGCCACGGCAGGTCTTTGTCAAGGTTTTTCTTGACGTCTGCTTTTCGGAGATTGTAGTGCTACAATACATATTGGACAAGGGAGCTGGGAAGTTCACAAAAAAGAGAAGAAGGAACCGGCCAAATCG
>CANRPD010000034.1 GCA_947632385.1 uncultured Clostridia bacterium
TGCGCCACTCCGCTTAAATCTTCATATTTCCTGCTTAGAGGCTTTTTTGTGCTGTCTGTATAATCTGGGGCAGTGCAAAACCGTCTGCTTTTTTGTGTTTGAGCGCCCCGCACACCCATGAACAGCCAGCCTGCAAACCATCGACTGACACGGCGGCTGGCTTGAACAAGTCTTTATAGTTGTTTCTATTGGCCAATGCCAATTGGTTCGCTATCCCTTTTCTTGAAAGTCCCGGAGCCTTTTTTCGTAGGCGGCTTTCATATCCTGCTCGAAGGCAAGGGGGACGCCGGGTGCACCCATGGCGGCCAGCAGGCTCCGGGTAAAATCCGGGTTCAGGATCAAAACCGGTCCCAAAAGATAGGTTCCGAAAAAGTTGTGTATGTGCAGCCCTTCATAGGGACACTTTCGGTTGAGCCCGACCCCTTTTGTCACCGGGAACAGGCCCTGTGCGTTGGGGCCGGGAAAAGCCATGGTAAATTGGGATTTGAAGCCCATCACCGGTTTGCCCTGGAACGTCCCCAGAAAGGTGGAGTTGTGCCGGTGCAGCATGTCCCGCTTGGCGGAAAGAGGCAGCAGGTCCAGCCCGGCGATCCGGCTCCCGTCCTCGTTTTCAATATAGGAGCCTAGCACTTCCATGGCGTTGCCGGTGAACAGGAACGGCGTTCCGTCGTTCATCAGCTCCCGAAGCCGGTCCCACATGGGCAGCAGTTTTTCAATGACTTTTTCCTGCGTGCGTTCGGTCATGGGGCCTAGATAGATCAGATCCGGCTTCTCATGCAGGAACAGAGGCTCCTCGGACAGGGATGTGGAGAGGAACGCTGCCTCCGGCAGGCACTTTTCCAGGTACCGCATATTGCTCAGATCGCCAAAGAGGTTGCAGAACTCTGGAAACAAGATCTCAATTTTCATGGGCTGTCTCCTTTTCTGTGCAGGCAGCCAGCTGCCGCCGCACCTGCTCCTTGACCCGATTGGCCAGGCCGATGGTGTATACGTCGTACAGGATGAACACGGCGTCCACGCCTGCGGGGTCCACCAGGTCCGCTGCGTGCTCTACATCCTCGATATGGCCCATTTTTTCTCGGGGAACGCCCGCCAACAGCAGACGCAGATAGACGTCCCAATGGCGTGCGCCTGCCGCCGCGATGAACGCCACTCCCGGGTCATTGAGAAATTCAAAATCCGTGTCAAACAGCCAGGCAGTGTTCTCCACGGAGTGGAGCGCATCGAAATAGTCATCCAGGAAGAGAATGACTGCTTTTTTGCCCGGATAATTTCGGATGTTCTCAAACGCCCGGGAACAGGCAATGGGATTTTGTCCTTTGGCCAAGTGCAGGATGACCTTTCGGCTGCCGACCGTTTCCTCGCTGTACCGGGTGGCACTGACGCCCAGTTTCTCCATCACCGGGACCAGCCGGTCGGGTTCGATGCCGAATTCCGACAGCAGGGCGGCCGTTGAGAGGGAATTGTACACGTTGATGGTGCTGGCGTTGGGCACGGTCAATGCGACCTTCTGACCGTTGAGATCCATTTGCACCTTCAGATGGTCCGGATCAAAGGAAAGGACCTTGTATTGAGCCTGCGGCGAGGAAAAACCGCACTGAGGGCACCGCGCCCGGCCGATATGGTGATAGCGGATGAGATCCCAATCCAACCGGGCACCGCAGTGCGGGCAGACCCGGACATCCTGGACGATGTTCCGACACACGTTGTCCTCTCCGGGTTGCGGATCGATGCCGAAATAGACCCGCTGGTTTTCGGGCTTGATCCCAGCGCAAAGAAGATCATCGGCGTTGAGCACCAGCCGGGTCTCGGGCGGGATGCTGCCGTTTAGAATATCCAAAATGAACTCCATGTGTGCGTTTCGCTTGTAGCTGTCTCGGAAAATGTTGGTACACAACAGGAGCTGCGGCTGCAGATAGGGCAGCAGGTGCGGAGCGCTGCGCTCATCCAGCTCGAAGATCGCCAGATCTTTTTTGGGCCTGCCGAAGAAGGTGGACTGGGCGATCAGGGCTGAGGAGACCCCGGACCCGACATTGGTACCTGAACGGTTGCAGACAAAATCATAGCCCAAAGCAGTCAGAGAATCCTCCACCATGTTGGACACGGTGGTCTTGCCGTTGGTCCCGGTGATGCCGATGATACGCTTGGGTTTTTCCATGCGTCCCAAGAAATCCGGGCACAGGATCAATGCCCAGCTGCCGGGCATGGAGGTGCCCTTGCGGCGGATGAGCTTTAAAACCAGAGCCGTTCCCTTGGCAAAAAAGAGGGCGAAATAAAATCGCAGGTTTCGCTTCATACAAAGACTCCTTTTTCGGTCAACAGGCAAAGTATAGCACTTTTTCGGCGGAATGGGAAGAGGGTGCAGCCAGAAAGTCGTCCCCAGCCTCCCCGCGTTCCAGGAAAGGGAGCGCTGAAAGCGGCCAAGCATCTTTTAAGGCCATGTTCCGCAAAAATAATCTGGTCCGGCGACTTGATTTTCCCACCCCTTTGTACTATCATACGTTTCAGAAGCACCATCCAACAAAACTGATAGGAGGTTCGTTCGCATGAAAACTTTGCCTGTTGCCGTTCAGGTCTATTCTGTCCGTGGAGATGCGGAGAAGGATCTGTTGGGGACCTTGAAAAAGATCAAAGAGATCGGGTATGAGGGTGTCGAGCTGGCGGGACTGTACGATCACACCGCGGCTGAGGTCAAGGCTGCCATTGTAGAAGCCGGCCTGATCCCCGTGTCTGCTCATGTGCCCTTCCAGGAGCTGGTAGCGGACATGGAGGGCGTGGTTTCCCAGTATGCCGAGATCGGTGTGGAGTTCATCGCGATCCCGTACCTGATGGAGGAGGATCGCCCCGGGACTCCCAAGTTCGAGGGGAACGTCAAGCTGTTTGAGGAAATCGGGAAGGTTTGCAAAGCCCATGGCATTCAGACCCTGTATCACAATCACGATTTTGAGTTCACCAAGATGCCGGATGGCCGCTATGCGCTGGACTATATTTACGACACCATTCCCGCCGATCTGCTCCAGACCGAGCTGGATACCTGCTGGGTCAAGGTGGCCGGGGAAGATCCGGCGGCGTATGTGCGCAAGTATACGGGGCGTTCTCCCGTGGTGCACCTGAAGGATTTCCACAAAGAGGGGCGTCCTGCCAACATGTATGAGCTCATCGGCACCACGGTGGAGAAAAAGGAAGCGTCCGCCGGTTCCTTTGAATTCCGTCCTGTGGGGCACGGGGACCAGGACATGCCCTCGATCCTCCAGGCATCCTTGGAGGCAGGAGCCAAATGGGTCGTGGTGGAACAGGATCAGTCCAATGGCCGTACGCCGATGGAGGCCATCACCCTGAGCCGGGAGTATCTGAGATCCTTGGGTTGGTAAAACCGGCGTAGAAAAGGAGAAGGAATATGAAATTCCAGTATTTGGGGACCGGCGCCGCCGAGGGTTGGCCGGCAGTCTTTTGCCAGTGTACCTACTGCAAAGAGGCGGCCGCTGCCGGAGGCAAAAATATCCGCACCCGTTCCCAGGCCATCGTCAACCGAGATCTGCTCATCGATCTGCCCCCGGATACGTACCTCCATAAGCTGCAGCAGGGGTTGGATCTGAGTGCTGTGCGGTACCTGCTGGTGACGCATTGTCACATGGACCATTTTTTCCCTCAGGAGTTGTCCATTCGGGGCTCTGTTTTCAGCCCGGTGATGGAAAGCCCGGAGATGGAGATCTACTGCGCTGCCCAGACCAAGGAGCTGTTTGAGCGGTGTGTATCCGGCGAGATCAACGATCAAAGCCGCAACGCCCTGCATTGGCATATTCTGCGGGCATTTGACACCGTTCATGCGGGGCCCTATACGGTGACGGCACTGCCTGCTCATCACATGGGGCCGGGAGACGAGCCGTTTGTCTATCACATCGTGGACGAAACCGGGGTATCTGTCTACTATCTCCATGACAGCGGCTGGTATGCCCCCGAGGTGTGGGATTATTTCTCCCAGCAGAAACCTGCGGATCTAATCAGCCTGGACACCACCAACGGGGAACGGGCTGGCAGCCATACCGAAGGGCACATGGGCGTGCCGGACGTATTGGAGGTCGCAGACAGGCTGCGGGAGATAGGCCTGGCCGATGACCGGACCCACCTGATCATGAACCACTTTTCCCACAACGGGCACTTGCTCTACGAAGAGCTGGAAGCGCGGGCCCGTCCCCATGGCTTGGAAGTCTCTTATGATGGCATGACCTTGGAGTTGACTTCCAGAAAATAACCGAATGTTCCAAAAAAGCCTCCCACCGGGAGGCTTTTTTTGCTGGCATTTTTTGTACGCTGTGCGCATAGCCATAAAAGGTGAGCATTTAGGGAAGGAGCGGTTCCGATTGGTGAAAAGAGCGTTCCGGGCACTGCGGGGCTTAGGCCGCACCGGCTGTCTGTTGGGGCTTGCAGCCTTGGCTGTGGTGGTGTTTTGGAGATGGGGCGGCCGGTTTCCGGAAGCCTCCGAGACCGTCTCTCCCACCGCTTCACCGGTGCCCGCAGCCTCTTCGGAACTGCCGGAGGACCTGCTCTCCCCGCTCTCGTGGGCGGACGATGGGATCGCGCCTTTTCACGAAGAGACCCTTCCCGGGATCTCTGTGACCCCCGAACCGGATCGAGATTGGGGCGAGGTGGTGGAGACGGTGATCTCCGGCGGAGAGGAAGTGGAGGGCTGCACGGTCCGGGATACCACCGGTTCCGATACAGACCTGGCCTGGGAGCTTTCCCAGACGCCCGCCGCTAAAATCCGTGGAGACGGCTCGGTGGAGGTGCTCATCTACCACACACATACCAGCGAGGCGTACTCGCCCACCTATACCGGCTTTTATTATACCGATATGGAGGTCCGCACGCAAAATCGGGAGATGAGCGTGGTGGCTGCCGGAGAGGAACTCAAAAAGGTGCTGGAGAGTTATGGGATCGGCGTCATACATGACACCACGGTCAATGACACGGCTTTTAACGGTTCCTATTCCCGGTCCTGGGAGGTGATCCAAAACAACCTGGAGGCATATCCTGGCATTCAAGTCACCATCGATCTGCATCGGGATTCCATGACCACCGAGACCGGTACGAAATATAAACCCACCGTACCGATCAACGGCAGAAAAGCGGCGCAATTCATGCTGCTGGCGGGCTGCAACTGGGATGATTCCTGGGACGATTTCCCTGACTGGGAGCAGAACTTACGATTGATGCTTCGAGTGCAGCAAACGGCAGAGCGGCTTTTTCCCGGCCTGGCCCGGCCGTTGGATTTTTCAGACAGCCGGTACAATATGAACGCCACGCCCGGTTCGATGCTGGTCGAGGTCGGTACGGAGGTCAATACCGTGTCAGAAGCCAAATACGGTGCCCGCCTTTTTGGAGAAGCTTTGGCAGAAACCTTGTTAAGTTTGCGCTGACGGGGCATACTCCTCTCATAAGGGAGGCGTTTGGATGCGGAACATTCGAAGTCAATCGCGGTACAGCCGGGAGGAAAAGACGGCCTTCTGGCGTGCATTTGGAATCACGTTGGCGGTAGGGATCCTGCTTGTGGGCTTGGTGGCGGTGGATCACCAGGGGCGTCGGCTGAATCTGTGTGATGCCACGCCGCCGCTCTCGATCCGTCCCGGCCCGCAGGGGACCACGGTGCTGGGGCTTCGGGTTTTTGGAGTGGACAAGCAGTTCGATTTTACAAAACCCATGCAGCTTCTGGAGACCCTGTGGGACTTTTTCTGTTTGCCGCGGTAGGACATGCTATATCTTGGGGCTGAGTTTTCCGGCAGGCACAAGTTTGCAGAATTTTTACAGTCCTGTTACAGTTGATTCTTTTAAAGAAATATAATGAGGGCCCGGTGTGGTAGTCTTTCTGTGTAGTTATGTAAATCTAGTATGGTTTTCTGCTATTTCAGGAGGCGACCCTTTATGCATAAAAAATCCGGCCGTCGTTTTTTGGCGGCAGTTTTGGCCTTGTGTTTGGTATGGATGAGCTGCGGTTCCGCTGTGGCCCGTACCATTGACGAGATCGAAGAGGAACAGGCGCAGCTGGATCAGGAAGATCAGGAGCTGGCAGAGCGCATCGAACAACTCAAAGACGATATTTCCCAAAAACAGGAATATGCCGAAGCGCTGACGCAGCGAATCCAGGTCAAGCAGGAGTATGTGGACCAGCTGCGGCAGGACATCGATGATTTGAACGCACAGATCGACGTGCTGACGCTGACGCTAAAAAAGTCTCAGGAGGAGATCCAATCGACGATGGATCGGTTCAAGGAGCGGTTGGTCACCCTGTATGAGGCCGGAAGTGTCGGCACTCTGGAGATCCTGCTCAATTCCTCCAGCTTTACCGAGTTTACCAAGCGCAGCGAACTGGTGGACGCCATGGCGCGGCAGGATCAGGCCATGATGGAAAAGATCAGCGACTATATGGACCGCACGCAGGATGAGCGGCAGGAATGCGAGGCAAGCAAGAAGAAAGTGGGCGAGCTCAAGAAGGAGCTGGAGAACCAGTTGGAGGAGCTCAACGCCCTGTATGCGGAAAATGAAGAGCTTTTGGCCGAGCTGCAGGCCGAGGAAGCGAATGCCGAAGCCCGGCAGGAGGAGATCGCCAGCCAGCGGGAGGCAAACGACGCTGAGATGGAACAGCTCATTGAAGCCGAACGCCAGCGCCGGGAGGAAGAAGAACGCCGCCGACAGGAGGCGTTGGAAGCAGCCGGCACCGCCAATGGGGGAACCATCCCTTGGAGCGGCAACGGCGGGGTAGAGGGCTTTAATCCCATTTGGCCCCTGCCCGGTGTGACGTACATCTCTGCGGGGTACGGCGGATACCCGGGACACAAGGGGCTGGATATTGCCGGAAACTGGGGCACCCCTGTGGTGGCTGCGGAAAGCGGCACCGTGATCGCGGCCAATGATTACGACAGCTGGGGCATGTCCTGGGGGTATTATGTGCTGATCTACCACAATGATACCTTTACGACCCGGTATGCCCATTTGAGCAGCCTGGTGGTGAGCGAGGGTCAGTATGTGGAACAGGGGACCATCATCGGGTACGAAGGAGATACCGGAAACGTGACGGGCCCGCATCTGCACTATGAGGTGTACATGTACGGCACCCGGGTCGATCCCATGCAGTTTTTCTAGTCCCCGTCACGAAAACCTTGTGAGGCCTATGGATGGAACTGACATCCGTTTCGAAAGGGTCTCTTTCGAAACGTTCGGCATATTGCCTTTGTCCGAGAGAGGACTCTGTGAAGTGGGTGTGAAGGGGAGTGTGGCCGGTGAGGCATTCTGTGATCCGAGTTCGTCGAAAAAAGAAGAAATCGCTGCGGAACTTCCTGGTTCCGACGTTGATGTTGGTCTGTACGGCTTTGTGTGTTATTTTGGTAAAAATGCCGGGGGGGGGGTACTAACAATTACCAAATTTGGGCAATTTCCTCCCGCTTAAATCCCTCCTCTGTTTCCACAGAGGAAAATGAATGGCCACAAGACTTTGCCTTGAACGTCCCGTTTATTGACCAGCAGGAGGACTGGCCCACGGGCTGTGAAAGCGTCAGTGCAGTGATGCTCCTGCGGTACTTAGGTTCCCAGCTCTCTGTGGATGGCTTTATCGACCGATACCTTCCCAGGGCCGACAGCCCCTGGGAGGACGAAAACGGCATGCTGATCGGTGCCGATCCTCGGGAATTTTTCCTGGGAGATCCCAGAACCGAGAGCGGGTGGGGCTGTATGGCGCCGGTGATCGTCCGGGCACTGCAGTCCGCTTTGGCGGACGGTGCCTTGGATCAAAGCTGTACGGTCACGGTGCCTCAGGTCGACTCTCTGGAAGAGCTGACTGAGGAATACGTGAGCCGGGGGATCCCGGTGGCCGTTTGGGCCAGCGTGGGGATGCAGGCCCTGTTCCCCGATCGGACCATGCAGCTCATCGATACGGAAGAAAAATATCAGTGGTATTATCCTCAGCACTGCCTGGTGCTGGTGGGGCAGGAGCAGGATGGCTATCTCTTTAACGATCCCATGGCCGGCAGACAAGTGACCTATGAGAAGGCGGCTTCCGAAGCGGCATTTGCCACCATGGGGTTTCAGGCGGTCGCCCTGGTGCCCGAGGCCGCATAAAGATTTCACAGGGTTCTGCAGGCACAGCTTGTTCTTTGACAGCAGGCAGATACATACAACAGAGCGCCCGAGTCTCAGACTCGGGCGCTTCCAATTTGTGGGTGAAAGGACCGGGTGACGGGCTGACTAGGAGGAGACCTTCATTCGCCGGGCCCGACGGGCTCGGCGGCGGTCGTTGAGGCCCACGATCACGTAATCCATCACATGGAGCAGCGCCAGCATCAGCACGATCGAAAGGGTCACCAGAGGCGCCAGCGCGATGAGCATGGGCAGGGTGAACGCGGTCAGAGAGAAGAATTCCTGGGCAAAGAGCAGACAGGCCAGGAAAACGGACATCAGCACGCCGAACAGGGTACCGCGCAGGCCGTTGAAAGGCGTCGAGACCTTGAACAGCATCACAAACCCGGTGAGCCCGGTGACGATCATCGCCAAAGTAGACATCTCCGGACCCGAAAGCCCCAGAGGACCGGACAGAGCGCACAGAGCGATGATATTGACCGTCATCGTCAACGCTGCGGGCAGGCAGAGGCGGAACACGTTGGTGATGAACCGTCCCCGCAGCCGGTCGTGGTTCGGTTCCAATGCCAGGATAAAGGAGGGCACTCCGATGGTCAGCGAGCTGATCAGCGTCTGCTGGATGGGTTCAAAGGGATAGGAATAGTTGAGGAAAATGAACAGCACACCGATCAAAGCCGAGAAGATGGTTTTGACCAGGAACAGGGAACTGGATCGCTGCAAATTGTTGATGGATCTCCGGCCCTCCTGGACCACCAGGGGCATAGAGGCAAAATTGGAATCCAACAGCACCAGGTTGGAGACCGTTCGGGCTGCATCGCTGCCGGAGGCCATGGCGATGGAGCAGTCCGCCTCTTTCAGCGCGAGCACGTCGTTGACGCCATCGCCGGTCATCGCTACGGTATGGCCCTGGGCTTTCAACGCTTTGACAAACGCCAGCTTTTGCTGGGGCGTTACCCGCCCGAAGACCGTGTAGTTCCGGACGGCGTCCTGAATGTCCGTATCGGTCTCCAACGTAGAGGCATCCACATATCGGTCGGCGTTTTCCAGTCCCGCCTTTCGGGCGATATTGGAAACGGTCACAGCGTTGTCCCCGGAGATGACCTTCAGTTCTACTCCCTGGTCGGCAAAATACCGCAGCGTGCGCGGGGCTTCCCGCCGGATCTTGTCGCTGATCAGCACCAGCCCCAATGTCTCCAGGTCGGTCGGCAATTCCGTCCCGGAGAAATTCTGCTGGGAATGAGCCAACACCAGGACGCGCTGTCCCTGGGCGGCGTACCCTTCCACCTTTTCTCGGATGGAATCGAATTTTTCGTGCAGGACGAACTCTCCCGCACCCATGACATACAGTCCTTTTCCCGGAAAGAAAGCGCCGCTCCATTTTCGGGCAGAAGAGAAGGGAACGGTCTCAGCGGCCCGCCAATCGGTGGGCCCGGTCAAATGCTCCTTGAGCGCATTGAAAGTGGGGTTGTCGTCTGCCAATGCATGGATCAGTCCGGTGAGAGGAGCCGTCATGTCCTCCTGAGAAAACCCCTCCAGAGGGACAAAAGCATCCACCTGCATGCTGCCCTCGGTAATGGTCCCGGTCTTGTCCAAACACAGGACATCCACTCGAGCCAGCGTTTCGATGCAGTACATGTCCTGGACCAGCGTTTTTTTGGCGGAGAGCTTAACAACGCTTACGGCAAAGGCCAAGCTGATGAGCAGCACCAGCCCCTCAGGGATCATGCCCACCACTGCAGCGGTGGTGGAGACCACGGAATTCTGAAAGGTATCGTGCAGGATAAAGAACTGCTTCCAGAACAACAGTGCGCCAATGGGCACGATGGCAAAGCCGATGATCTTGACGATCCAATCGATGGAGTCCATGATCTCGGAGGTGCGCTTTTTCAGGGCCTTGGCGTCCCCGGCGATGCGGTTGGCGTAATTGTCTGCGCCCACATGCTCCACCTGGGCGGCACAGTTCCCGCTGACGATAAAACTGCCGGAGAGCAGACTGTCTCCCACCGCTTTGACGACCGGATCGGACTCGCCCGTGATCAGCGATTCATTGACCTCACAGGAACCGTCCAGGACGACCGCATCGGAACAGACCTGATTTCCTGCGGCCAGCAGCATCACATCGTCCAGCACCAAGTCTGCCACTTGGATGGTTTTCTGCTGCCCGCCGCGAAGCACCTTGGCCTTGGGGGAGGAGATCAAGGACAGCTTGTCGATGGTCCTCTTGGCGCGGATGCCTTGAAAGCTGCCAATGACGATGTTGGAAAAGATCACGCCCAGAAACAGCGCGTTTCTCGGCGAGCCCACCAAGATCACGGCAGCCGCCAGGATGAAGTTCAGGATATTGAAAAACGTAAAGACATTTTCACGAATGATTTCCCGTTCGGTCTTGGTTTTGACGCCGCTGTCCCCGTTATTCAGGCCCTCTCGAACGCGGCTCTCCACCTGTTGATTGGAAAGCCCCAGCCGGGGGTCCGGGTGATACCGCTGGACGGTCCGGGTCCGCTGTGTGCGCATTTCGTCCGCCGTTTGAGAACGGGCGTTTCGGCTCCTTGCCAAACAATCGCCTCCTTCGTTTACCCAGTTTCCAGTATACACCATTTGCGCCGGATTGGAAAGGCTTTTTTCCGGAAGTTTTCTTCCGCAGGCTCCGATCGCTCAAGTTCGATCAAATTTATCCAATTTAAGGCAAAATAAAACAAATTTCAAAAAAGAAATGTTTCATAATCCCCGAAAAAACCGGGTTTTGACCGTTGACAGACGGCTGGGAAACAGGTATAATGTTCCATTGAACGAGAGTAAAAAGAACGAATGGAACCATAGACTTTTGAAAGGATGTGCTCACATGGCTACTCGGAAACCTGCTGAATTCATGATCGTAAATCGCAGAAGCAAAAAGGCACTGCAAGTCACTGGCACCGGCGATGGCCAAGTGGTGGAACAGCATGTGCCGACTGGGAAAGATGACCAAGTGTGGACCAAGGAGAAGTCCGGCGCGTGTGTCAAGCTGGTCAACAAGGCCACCGGCAAGGTGTTGGATGTCATGAACGAGGGGACCGTCAATGGAACGTGGGCCCAGACTTGGCACGATGTGGATGGGGCCAGTCAGGTGTGGAAGATCCTGGATGTCACTGTCACCTATAAAAAGCTCCTGAACGTGCGTTCCGGCAAGGTATTGGATGTCGTGGATATGTCCAGTGAGGACGGCGCGCCCGCCCAAATCTGGGAGGACGTGGACGGCGTCGGTCAGCAGTGGAAACTGGTGCAGGTGAACAAGCCGGAAAAGCGGGTCCCCGCGTCTGCTGCGGAGAAGAAGCCCGTTTCCAAAAAGCAGCCGGAGACCTTCAATCCCAAACGGCCGCAGATCCCGGAGGCGGCGCCGAAGCGGCGCGGCCGCCCGCGGAAGACTCCTCTGCCCGAGGATATCTGAGATCAGCTGAAAAGGCGACCCTGCTCCGGGCCGCTTTTTTGCGCTTTTTTCTTGAAAACCCCGAAAAAATCTGCTACACTGAGATCAACAAACCAAAGGAGTGGACTCTGATGCTTTTTTCTCCCCATGACAAGCTCATCATTGCAGGCGATTCGGTCACCGATGCCTCCCGGGCCCGTCCGGCCGGCGAGGGGCTGTTCGGTGCCCACGGCAACGGCTATGTACAGATGATCGCCGGTTTCTTCGATGCCCTCTATCCACAGCTGGATCTCCGGGTCGTCAACCGGGGCAACAGCGGAGATTCCGTTCGGGATCTGGCCGCCCGCTGGCAGCAGGATGTACTGGACGATCATCCCGACTGGGTGGCGGTGATGATCGGCGTCAACGATGTCTGGCGCAAGTACGATTCTCCCCACCAGAAGGAGCAGCACGTCTCCGTGGAGGAGTACCGGGAGACCATGACGCGCCTCATCGAGGAGACCCTGCCGAAGGTGTCCGGCGGGATGATCCTCATGACGCCGTATTATCTGGAGCCCAATCCTTCGGACCCCATGCGGGCGGATCTGGATCTGCGGGGCGACGTGGTGCGGGAGTTGGCCAAGACCTATGCACTGCCGCTGGTGGACGTGCAAAAAGACTTTGACAAGCTGCTCGAGCATTTGTATTCCGCTGTGATCACCTGGGACCGGGTCCATCCCAACTACATCGGCTGTTCCCTCATCTGCAAGAGCTTCCTGAATACGGTGGGATTTGACTGGAACCAGGGCTTGGTGTAAACCTCCAAAAAAGTTTTGTCGAAAAAATAGGGCAGGAATCTTGATTTTGTTCAAAAAATGATGTATACTGTCTTATGTAGGCCAACTGGGAGGTGCAAAACTTGTGAAATGCCCTTATTGCGGACATACTGACAGCCGTGTGGTGGATTCCCGTCCCACGGACGAAGGGGAGCGCATCCGCCGCCGCCGGGAGTGCACGAAGTGCCTGAAGCGTTTTACCACGTATGAGGTCATTGAGAACGTGCCCATCGTCGTCATCAAAAAGGACAAGTCCCGGGAGACCTTTGACCGCAACAAGCTCCTCAACGGCCTCCTGCGTGCCTGTGAGAAGCGCCCGGTGTCCGTGGACACGCTGGAACGCATCGTGGACGAGATCGAGACGCTGCTGCAAAATTCTCTGGATCGTGAGGTCTCTTCTCAGCGGATCGGCACCTATGCGATGGAAAAGCTCAAGTCCGTGGATGAGGTCGCCTACGTGCGCTTTGCGTCGGTCTACCGGCAGTTTAAGGACATCAACAGCTTTATGGAGGAGCTTTCCAAGATCATCAACAGCCGCTCTTCCACCTGATCGGACATTTGTCGCTTCGTTTGAATAACTCCTTGTGAAAAGGCCGGATCCCTGGGGACCCGGCCTTTTCACGTGCGCTCCGGTGTTCGGCAAAAAGACCCCCACGGACTGTTTGCCCGTGGGGGAAAGGTTCTGTGTTCAGAACTGCCGGAACCGCCGGTACCGCTGTTCCAGCAAGTCTTGGGGGGAAAGGGCCAGCAGCTGGGGCAGCGCTTCCCGCAAAGCGGCGGCAAGGGCCTCATAAGTGGCCGTGGGGTCTTTTTCTTCCGGGAAGATCTCCTCGACCACGCCCAGCTCCAGCATATCTTCCGCCGTGAGCTTCATGCATTCGGCCGCATCCCGCACCCGTTTGGCGTCCTTCCACAAGATGCTGGCGCACCCCTCCGGCGAGATCACCGAATAGATGGCATTTTCCAGGATCCACACCCGGTCGGCCACGGCCAGAGCCAGCGCGCCTCCGCTGCCCCCTTCGCCCACCAGAACGGAGACCACCGGGACCCGCAGGGAGGACAGCTCCAACAGGTTTTCGGCGATGGCCTGCCCTTGGCCGCGTTCCTCCGCACCCAACCCGCAGAAGGCCCCGGAGGTGTCCACAAAGCAGACCACCGGCCTGCCGAATTTCTCCGCCTGCTTCATTAGCCGCAACGCCTTGCGGTAGCCCTCGGGGTTGGGGGACCCGAAATTCCGCCGCACGCGGTCCTTGGTGTCGCTGCCCTTTTCCATGCACAAAACCGTCACGGGCAGATCGTCCAGCCGGGCGATCCCCCCCACGATGGCGGGGTCGTCGGCAAAGCGCCGGTCGCCGTGGAGCTCGATAAAATCGGTGAAGATATTTTCGATATAGGAAAGCCCGGTGGGCCGGCCCTTCGCCCGGGCCAGCAGGACTTTGTCATAGGCGCTCACAGGACGTCCCCTCTTTTCCGGTGCAGGCGCAGCAGCTGGGCCAGGGTGGCCCGCTGTTCGCTTCTGGGCACGATCCGATCCACAAAGCCGTGTTCCAGCAGGAATTCCGCCTTCTGAAAGCCCTGGGGCAGCTTCTTCCGGATGGTCTGTTCAATGACCCGTGCTCCCGCAAAGCCAACGGTGGCGTCCGGCTCGGCCAGGATGATATCCCCGTCCATGGCAAAGCTGGCGGTCACGCCGCCGGTGGTGGGGTCTGTGAGGACAGAGATATACAGGTTCCCGCCGTCCGAGTGGCGTTTCAGCGCCGCGCTGGTCTTTGCCATCTGCATGAGAGACAGGATGCCCTCCTGCATGCGGGCGCCTCCGGAGACCGTATAGCCGATCACCGGCAGGGACAGCCCGGCGGCGTATTCGAACAGACGGGTGATCTTCTCGCCCACCGCTGTGCCCATGCTGCCCATCATAAAGCTGGGGTCCATGAAGAACAAAGCGGCCTTTTCCCCTTCGATGTCGCCCACGCCGCAGAGGACCCCTTCCTTTTCCCGAGAGGCCAACCGGGCGTTGCGCAGCTTCTGCTCGTATCCGGGAAAGCCCAGCACGTCTCTGCCCCGGACCTCCTCGAACAGCTCCTCAAAGGTGTCCTCGTCGGTGAGGTAGGCCACGCGCTCCCGGGGACTCATGCGAAAGTGGTGCCCGCAGTGGGGGCAGGTATTGAGATTTTCCTCCTGCTCGGACAGGGTGATGGACACCCCGCAGCGGGGACACACGTTGCGGATGCCCTCCACCTCGGTGCCGCCCTTTTCCAGCTCGTTCTGGGGCGAGCGGAACAGCCCCATCAAATTGACCATGTGGATGCCCTCCCGAAAAAAGTAGAGCGTGAAAAAACCAAATTGTTTCGGCAAACGGCCATGTCCGGCGGCGATTGATCAGCCGCATGGGCGGGCCGTGTTTCTCAGAGGGGTGCGCCCCTCACCGGGCGTGCCGCCGGGTGAGAAAATCCGTATCGTACTCTCCCGCCCGGAACTGCTCGTCCCGGAGGATCTCCAGCTGCTCCTCCACGTTGCACTTCGGCCCGTCGATGATCAGCTCGCACAGGGCGGACTGCATCTTGCGGATGGCCTCCTCCCGGGTGGAGGAGTGGACGATGATTTTCCCCAGCATGGAGTCATAGTAGGGCGGGATGTCATATCCCTGGTAGAGGAATGTGTCGAACCGCACCCAGGGTCCCCCCGGCGTGTGGAGGAATTCCACCTTCCCGGGGGAAAGGGCATTGATCCGGCACTCGATGGCCGCCCCCTGCAGGGAGATCTCCTTCTGTGTGAAATCCAGGGGCACCCCGGCGGCAATGCGGATCTGCCACTTGACCAGGTCGATGCCGGTCACGGATTCCGTCACCGGGTGCTCCACCTGCAGCCGGGTGTTCATCTCCATGAAGTAGAACCGGTCCTCCCGGTCCAGCAGGAACTCCACGGTGCCGGCGCCTACATACCCGGCGGCCCGGGCCGCCTGAGCGGCTGTTTCCATCAGCCGGGCCCGTACAGCGGGAGACACCCCAGGAGAGGGGGCCTCCTCGATGAGCTTCTGGTTGTGCTTCTGGATGGAGCATTCCCGCTCGCCCAGGCACACGACCTGGCCGTTTTCGTCGGCCAGCAGCTGCACCTCGATGTGTTTGACCGGTGCCAGATATTTTTCCAGATACATGGACCCGTCCCCGAAGGCGGTCTTTGCCTCCGCAGAGGCCGTGACAAAAGCCCGTTCCAGCTCTTCGGGCCGCTCCACCAGCCGGATCCCCTTGCCGCCGCCCCCCGCGCAGGCTTTCAGCAGCACGGGATAGCCCAGTGTCTGGGCCGCTTCGGCCGCCTGGGCGGAATCGGCCACGGTATCGGTCCCCGGGATCACGGGCACGCCGTTTTGCTGCATCAGCTTTCGGGCGGCGGATTTTTCCCCCATGGCGGAGATCACCCCGGCCGGCGGGCCGATGAAGGTGGTCCCGTACTGCTTGCACAGGGCGGCAAATTCCGCATTTTCCGCCAAAAACCCATATCCCGGATGGATGGCCTGGGCCCCGGCGGCCAGGGCGGCGGCCACGATGGCCTTGCCGTTTAGGTAGCTGTCCTTGGGGCGCGCCCCGCCAATGCACAGGGCGCGGTCGGCCAGTGCGGCATGGAGGGAATCCCGGTCGGCTTCCGAATACACCGCCACCGTGGAGATCCCCATCTCCTTGCAGGCCCGAATGACCCGGATGGCGATCTCGCCCCGGTTTGCGATCAGTATTTTCGTGAACAAGTGGTCTGCCTCCTTTCCGGGACGGTCACTCCCCGTCCACCAGGGCAAAGGAGAACTCCGCGCTCACCACCAGCTTGCCGTTGACCCGGCCCTCGCCTTTGGCAAAGTAGAACATCCCCCGCTGCCGCACCAGCTGGCAGCGCGTTTCCAACGTATCGCCGGGTTTGACCTGCCCGCGGAACTTTACCTTATCCAGCCCGGTGAACAGGGGCGTTTTTCCCCTTGCCTCATCCAGCAGCAGCGCGCAGGCGGACTGCGCCATCATCTCGCACTGGATCACCCCCGGCACCACGGGGTTGCCGGGGAAATGCCCCTGCAAGAAGAACTCGTCCCCCCGGATATGACACTTGCCGTGGGCCTCGCCCTCCACCAGCTCTACCTCGTCCACCAGCAGCATGGGTTCCCGGTGGGGCAGGATCTGCTTGATCTGTTCTCTGTCCATACACGGCCCTCTCTATACGATGCGGAACAGCGGCTGCCCGAATTCCACGACCTCGCCGTTGTCCACGCAGATCTCCGCCACAGTGCCGTCCAGCTCCGCGGGGATCTCGTTCATCAGCTTCATGGCTTCAATGATGCACAGCGTGTCGCCCTGCCGGATCTGGTCCCCCACCTGCACGAAGGGCTTGCTCTCCGGTGAGGGAGACGCATAGAAGACGCCCACGGTGGGGGCCGTGACCAGCGTGCCGTCGGCCTTGGGCTGGGCGGCCGGGGCAGCGGCCTTCTCCACCGGCGCTGCCGCCTCAGAGACCCGGCGCTCCAGCCGGACACAGGTGTCTCCTTCTTTGATCTCCAGCACGGACAGGTCGTTTTGCTGCATCAGTCCGGCCAGTTCTTTCAGCTTTTTGATCTCCATACGGAATTCCTTCTTTCCCGTTTGCTGCTTACGCCTGCCGGTCCGGGGCGGGCTTGAAGGCCAGATAGGCGTTGTGTCCGCCAAAGCCCAGAGAGGCCGACAGCGCCAGGCGGAGGTTCGCCTTCCGGGCGCTGCCCGGCACATAGTCCAGGTCACAGGCGGGGTCGGGCTCCTCCAGCCCGATGGTGGGCGGGACGATCCCATCCCGCAGAGCCAGCACGCAGGCAATGGCCTCCACGGCGCCGGCGGCGCCCAGCATGTGTCCGGTCATGGATTTGGTGGAACTGACCAGGCATCGGCCAGCGGCCTCTTCCCCCAGTCCCTTTTTGATGGCCAGCGTCTCGCTGGAATCGTTGAGAGGCGTGCCGGTCCCGTGGGCGTTGATGTAGATCTCTCCGGGATCCTCCCACCCGCCGGCCTCCTCATAGGCCTGACGCAGGGCGGCAGCGCCGCCCACCGCCTCCGGGTGGGGTGCCGTGATGTGGTAGGCGTCACAGCTGACGCCGTACCCGCAGATCTCTCCCAAAATGGCTGCACCCCGGGCCTTGGCGTGCTCGTATTCCTCCAGCACCAGCGCTCCGGCCCCTTCTCCCATGACGAACCCGGCCCGCCGGGCGTCAAAGGGCAGGCAGGCCAGCGCCGGGTCTTCCGCCGGCGACAGCGCCTTCATGTTGCCGAAACCGGCCACGCCCACCGGGGTGATGGCAGCCTCCGCGCCGCCGGTGACCACCGCGTCCAGGTAACCGTGGCGCACCGCGCGCAGGGCCTCCCCGATGGCATTGTTCCCGGTGGCGCAGGCCGTCACCGTGGACAGGGCCGCTCCCCGCAGGTCGTACTTGATGGCGATCATCCCCGCCGCCATGTTGATGATCAGCGCGGGGATAAAGAACGGCGATACCCGGCGGGGCCCCCGCTCCAGCAGGGTCTGGACCTGCTCGGAAAAGGTCTCGATCCCCCCGATGCCGGAACCGAAATACACGCCGATCCGCTCCGGCGGCAGGGTGCCCGCCACGCCGCTCTGGTCCATGGCCTGGCTGGCCGCCGCCATGGCGTACTGTACGAACCGGTCGTGGCGGCGGGCGTCCGCCTTGTCCATGTAGAGCAAAGGATCAAAATCCTTCACCTCGGCCGCCACATGGGCCTTGTACTCGGCGGTGTCGAACCGGGTGATGGGCCCGATGCCGCAGGTACCGGCCTTCAGTCCCTCCCAAAAGGAGGCCACGTCGTTGCCCAGAGGGGTCACGGCGCCCATGCCGGTGATAACAACTCGTTTCAAGTGGGAACATCTCCTAGAAGTGGTTTCGAAGTGGTTGGAAACAGGGACCGCTCACATGGCCAGGCCGCCGTCCACCCGGATGGTCTCGCCGGTGATGTAGTCCGATTCGGGACTGGCCAAAAACAGCGCCACATTGGCCACGTCCTCCGGGGTGCCCATCTTTTTCATGGGGACCTGCATCAGCAGGGGGTTGTCTGCCTTGATGTCCTTGGTCATGTCCGTGGCGATGAACCCCGGCGCGATGCAGTTGCAGCACACGCCCCGGCCCCCCAGCTCCTTGGCCACGGACTTGCTCAGGGCGATGAGCCCCGCCTTGCTGGCGGCGTAATTCACCTGCCCGGCGTTGCCCACCAGCCCCGCCACGGAGGCGATGTTGATGATCTTCCCCGCCCGCTTGCGCATGAAATCCCGATAGCAGGCCCGGATCATATGGAACGCGCCTTTCAGGTTGATATCCAGGACCAGGTCGTAGTCCTCTTCCTTCATTGTCACCAGCAGGCCGTCCCGGGTGACCCCGGCGTTGTTCACCAGGATATCCACCTTGCCCAGGTCCTCTCCAACGGCCTTCACGGCTGCGTCCACCGCCTGAGGGTCCCGCACGTCGCACACATAGGTCTTCACCCGCCGGCCCAGGGCCTCGATCTCCCGGGCGGTGTCCTGGGCGGGGGCGTCCGGCCCCACATAGACGATGGCAATGTCCGCGCCGTTTTCCGCCAGCTTCAGCGCAATGGCCCGGCCCAGTCCCTGGGACCCGCCGGTGACCAGGGCGATCTTGCCTTCCAGTTTCATTTGGCTTTCCTTCCTTCGTGTGATTTATGACAGGGCAGCCAGGGTCTCCCGCAGGGTGGCTTCATCCTCCACCCGATAGACCCGGGCCTCCCGTACCGTCTTTTTGATGAGCCCGGACAGGGTCTTCCCCGGCCCGCACTCGATGAACGTGTCCACCCCGGCGGCCGCCAGGGCCTCCACCGTCTCCTGCCACCGCACCGGACGGACCACCTGCGCGAGCAGCGTGGCCTTGGCCTCCCCGTCATAGGGCTGGGCGGTGCAGTTGGCATACACCGGGATCTTCGGCGCTCCCAGGGGCAGCTCGTTCAAAAAGGGCTCCAGCTCCCGGGCCGCGCTCTCCATCAGGGGAGAGTGGAACCCTCCGCTGACTTTCAGCGGCACCGCCCGGCCGCCGTTCTCGGCCACCAGGGCGCACAGGTCGGCCAGCTGGCTGCTTTCGCCCGCCACGCTCACCTGTCCGGGACAGTTGTAATTGACCGGCCACACCCGGTCGAACCGGCTGCACAGGGCCTCCACCGTCTCATTGGAGAGCTTGAGGATGGCCGCCATGGAGCCGGGGCTCTGTTGGGCCGCCCGCTGCATGGCCTGGGCCCGCCGGGTGACGAACCGGAACCCGTCCGCATCGGAAAACGCTCCGGCAAAGGTCAGCGCCGCCACCTCGCCTAGGGAGAACCCCGCGGCGAATGCCGGCGACACGCCCGCCTCCTCCAGGGCCCTGGCCGCCGCCAGGTCCACGCACCAGACGCACGGCTGGGTGTTTTCCGTAATGGCCAGCTCCTCTGCCGTGCCGGAGAAGCATTGGGCCCCCGTGCCGGGGCGCAGGGCGTCTGCCTGGGCGAATACCGCCCGGGCGGCGGAGCTCACCCCACACAGCGACTGCCCCATCCCGGGGTACTGGGCCCCCTGGCCGGCGAACACAAAGGCTATCTGACCCATTTGTCCGCCTCCTTCAAAACGGCTTCAGCCTGGGCGAACATCTCCCGGATGATCTCGGCGGCGGGCTGTTCCCGGTCCACCATCCCGGCGATCTGCCCCGCCAGGAAGTCGCCGGTCTTCTCGTCGCCCAGCACCGCCGCCCGGTACAGAGCGCCGCTGCCCAGCTTTTCCAGCTCCTCGTCGGACATGGTGCTGTATTCCGCCTTCTGATACTCTCTGGCAAAGGGGTTTTTGATCTGCCGCACCGGGTGGCCCAGGCGCTTGCCTGTGACCATGGTGGCGATGTCGTTGGCTTTGAGCACCTTCTGCTTATAGTTGGGGTGCACGCCGCACTCTTCGGCCACCAGGAACCGCGTGCCCACCTGCACGCCCACAGCCCCCAGCTGGAACGCCGCCGCGATCCCCCGCCCGTCGCCGATCCCGCCTGCGGCCAGCACGGGCAGGTCCACGGCGTCGCACACCTGGGGCACCAGTACCATGGTGGTCAGGTCTCCCACGTGGCCGCCGGATTCCCCGCCCTCGGCGATGACGGCAGCGGCCCCGGCCCGGGCCACCAGCTTGGCCATGGAGACGGACGCCACCACCGGGATGACCCGCACACCGGCCTCCCGCCACAGGGCCATGTATTTGCCTGGGTTGCCCGCCCCCGTGGTGACCACCGCCACCCGTTCCTCCGCCGCCAGCTGGGCCACCTGGTCGGCAAAGGGGGACATGAGCATGATGTTCACCCCAAAGGGTTTGTCCGTCAGGCTCCGGGCGATGTCGATCTCCTGCTTTAGGTGGGCGGCGTCGGCGTTCATGGCGGAGATGATCCCCAGGCCGCCGCCGTTGGACACGGCTGCCGCCAGCTTCCCGTCGGAGATCCAGGCCATGCCGCCCTGGAAAATGGGGTATTCGATGCCCAGCAGATCGCAAAGTGGTGTTTTGATCATGGTTTCTGCTTCCTTTCCTGCACAGAGTCAGTGGTTCGGCCCCTGGGGCCGTTTATGCCTTCGTCCAGCGGAGGACGCTGGCCGCGCTGGAGAGCCCGCCGCCAAAGGCGGAGAGCAGGATGTAGTCTCCCGGCACGAAGGCCCCGGCCCGGGCCAGCTCATCCAACAGGATGGGCTCGCTGGCGGCGGAGGTGTTCCCCACCCGCTGGATGTTCATAAAGAACCGGTCGGGGTCGATCTCCGGCAGCCGCCGCCGGGCCTCGTTGATGATGCGGTAGTTCGCCTGGTGGGGGATCACCGCCCGCAGTTCGCTGCCGGTGAGCCCGGCCTTGTCCAGCACGGCCCGGATGTCGTTCACCATGGCGTTCACCGCGAATTTATACGTCTCCTGGCCCAGCATGTGGACCGCGTTCTTTTCCCGGCTGTTCTTGTAAAAGGGGGAGTTGTCCCAGGCGGTGGGGATGGAGATGATGTCGTCCCCGCCCTGGGTGTGCAGCACACTGGCGAGATACGCGTCCCCCGGCCCCAGCACCGCAGCCCCCGCGCCGTCTCCGAAGATGCAGCACGTGGAGCGGTCCGTCCAGTCCAGCAGGCCGCTCATCCGCTCCGAGCTCACCACCAGCACCCGTTTCACCGTCCCCCGGGCAAAAAAGCCCGCCGCCACGTCCAGGGCATAGACGAACCCCGGGCAGGCCACGTTCATGTCGAAGCACGGGCACTTGGCCCCCAGCCGGTTCTGCACCATCCCCGCCAGACCCGGGGTGATGGTGTCCGCGCTGATGGTGGCCGCGATGATCAGATCCAGCTCCTCCGGCGCGGTCCCCGCGTTCTCCAGGGCCCGCTTGGCCGCCTGCACGCCCATATAGGTGTTGCTCTCCCAGGTGCACACCCGCCGTTCCCGAACGCCCACCCGCTTGGTGATCCATTCGTCCGAGGTGTCCACCATGTGGGAAAGGTCCTCGTTGGTGATGACTTTTTCCGGCAGAAAGCTGCCGGTGCCCAGGATCTGAAAACTCATGGCATTTCTCCCTCTCCAAAAGCCGCCCGTTCTCCCATCGGGCACGGACTGTCTTAACCTTTCCATTCTACCAGGAAAACCAGCTTTTGTCAAATGACAAATCCCCCGTTTACCCCCAGCACCTGCCCGGTGATAAAGGGGTTCTCCAGCAGCGCCAGGGCGGCCTGGGCGGTCTCCTCTGGGGTGCCGATGCGCCCCAGGGGCGTCTCCTCCCGCAGGGCGTCTAGGTCCTTGGGGGAGAGATCCCCGTTCATGGCCGTGTCGATGACCCCCGGGCACAGGCAATTGAGCCGCACCCCGGCAGGTCCTTCCTCCTTGGCCAGGGCTTTCGTCAGCCCAATGACCCCCGCCTTGGCCGCGGAGTACGCCGCCTCGCAGGAGGCGCCCACCTGCCCCCACATGGAGGCCACGGTGACGATGCTCCCCCGGTGTTCCCGGATCATGGGCCCCAGCGCCCGCCGCAGGGTGAGGAAGCAGGCCGTCAGGTCCGCGTCCAGCACCTGCCGCCAGTCCGCCAGGGTCATGTCGGTGAACAGTCCCCGCCAGCTCGTCCCGGCGCAGTGGACCACCTGCTCCACGAACCCGAACCGTGCCTCCGCTCCCCCAAACAGCGCCTCCACGTCCTCCTCCCGGGTCAGGTCCGCCTGGAAACAGGCCGCCTCGCCCCCTGCCCGCTGGATCTCCTCCGCCGCCTTTCGGGCCGCGGCCTCGTTCGTGCGGTACTGCAGCGCCACGCTCCTTCCCTGCCGGCCCAGCAGCAGGGCCGCCGCCCGTCCGATGCCCCCGCTGGCCCCCGTGACCAACACCACTTTCATGGGTCTTCCTCCTTTGTCGTTTCCGATCCGGTGCTCAACAGCACACTCAGTCCGCGGGCTCCCCTCGCCCCTCGAATTCCCCCCGGGCATAGAGCACCGCCGCCAGGGCCGCCAGAGGCGCCGTCTCCGCGCGCAGGATCCGCGGCCCCAGGGTCAGCAGAGCAGCGCCCAGTTCCTCGGCCATGCGGGCCTCCTCCGGGTCGAATCCCCCTTCCGGCCCGATGAACAGGAACAGCCGGTCCCCGGCGGTCTCCAGGGCTTTCTGCAGGCTGCCCGTCCCGTGCTCGTAGAAGAACAGTCCCCGGCCCTCCCGGGCCGCCCGTTCCAGGGCGGTTTGCAGCTCCACCGCCGGCAGCACCCGGGGGATCTTCCCCCGCTGGCTCTGCTGGGCGGCCTCCAGGGCGATCCGCTGGAGCCGCTGAGTCTTCTTTTCCAGGGCAGCCGGGTCCGGCCGGGCCACGCACCGCCGGCTCACCACCGGCAGGATCTCCGCCGCCCCCAGCTCCACGGATTTCTGCACCACGGTCTCCAGCTTGTCCCCCTTGGGCCACGCCGGGCACACGGTGATCTGCACCCGGGGCTCCGTCACGCTGTCCGCCGTGCGGTCCACCCGCACCCGGGCCCCTTGGGGCCCGGTCTCCAGCACCGTGCAGAAAAAATCCTTCCCCGTCCCGGCGCACAGGGTCACCGCCTCTCCGGGGCGCATCCGCAGGGACCGCACCATGTGCCGCCCCGCTTCGCCGCCCACCAGGACCTCCCCCTGGGGCTCCGTCTCCACAAAAAATCTGGGCACCGTTCTCCCTCCTATCTGCCGCAAATTGTACCCCTCCGCCGGCAAAAAGTCAATGCGCCCCCGCTTTCCCGAAAAGGTTTTTACAGGTTGTTCATGACATTTTGGGAAAATTGTGCTATACTGTTTCCATACATCCGTTTTTCCACCAAAAAATGTGTTGAATTTTGCAGAAAGCAGGGGTGCGCCGTGGCCGTTGGAAGGAGTCGCCGGGCCCGCAGGGGGCTGTTGCTGGCGGGGATGCTGGCCCTTTTGGTGGGGCTGGGCGGCTGCGGGCGCTTTTTCGCCTTCGATCCCGGCACCCTGATGGCCCCGCCCACCGCCACCGCCGACCAGCAGGCCATCTACCGCCTGCTGCAAAACGACGGCGCCGACATCTCCTTCGTCTATCCCAAAAGCGGCCGCTACCGCTCCGCCATCACCATGCAGGATTTCACCGGCGACGGCCAGCAGGACGCCATCGGCTTCTATGTGCCGGACAGCACCACCGGCGGCGTGGAGGTCCAGTTCCTGGTCCAGGAGGACGGCGTCTGGGGCACGGCCGCCTCCTTCCGGAACACCGCCCTCCAGGTGGACCGGGTCTATTTCACCGACCTCACCGGCGACGGCGCCCAGGACGTGGTCATCGGCTGGGGCAGCACCGGCGCCACCGGCCGCACCGCCGCAGCCGCCGCCTATGTCTACCGGGACGGCACCGTCCTGGAATACGCCCTGGGCAACTACGGAGAGATGGTGGTCTCCGATTTCGACTCCGACGGCCTCAGCGAGATCTTCACCATCGACATGTCCGTTCCCGCCCAGGAGGAGGACGGTCCCCCCACCCCCGCCCGGGCCCGGATCTACGCCTTCCAGCAGGACCGCCTGGGCGT
>CANRPD010000035.1 GCA_947632385.1 uncultured Clostridia bacterium
GCGCCACTCCGCTTAAATCTTCATATTTCCTGCTTAGAGGCTTTTTTGTGCTGTCTGTATAATCTGGGGCAGTGCATCCACGCCGGCTTTTTCTGTTTATTTCGTTAGATAACTCTTTTCCAACAGCCTTTTGACAGCTTCGATATTGCCTTTTTCTTTTTCCTTCAATTCTTCCGCCCGGCGAATACGCTCTCCACGGGTCGACTCTTCCTGCAGAACTTGGTCCAGGGCATGATTGAGGTTCTGTTCCGATGCTTCTTTCAACTCGACATTCACCCCAGATCCCAAATAGCGCAGGAAGGAGCCGATCTTGGGGTCGTAGGCGACACCGACCATGGGAACACCGCTAAAGGAAGACAGAATCAATCCGTGCAGCCGCATGGCCACAATGGCTTGCATTTTGGACAGCAGGGCAATGAGCAGTTCGGGCTTGGCAAAGTCGTCGAGAATGAAATAGGGGATGTCGAGAGAGCTGCATACCGGTTTCGAGGCTCGGATATCCGTAGAGATGTTTAAAGAAAGGAAGATCGGTGTCAATCCGTACTGTTCGTAAGCATATCGGGCGCATTGAGCAAAGGCATCTATGTGTTTGTCATACCCGTACCAAGTGCGCAGCATGAAACAGATGTACTTCCCGTCCGGATCGATCCCTCGGTTTTTTAAATATCTTGCCCGTTCGTCCTCAGAGACGGGATTCAGCGCAAAAGCAGGGTCGGAGCTCAACCCGATCTCCAGTCCCTGTACGCCGTAACATTCCAGTTCCCGCATGGAATCTTCTTCCCGGAGGGTGATGGCATCCACAGAGTGCTTGAGCACCTGCTTGACCAGCCGAATGTTCCGCCTGCCGCTGACAGGGCCGATGCCGCAGCCGTACATATCCACCTGGTTTCCAAGTGCCTTAGCAGCTCGTAGGGTGAATAGATAATACCAGAGACTTCGATGGCTGGTGGAGTTTTGGATCAAAGTGCCGCCGCCGTTGATGTAGAGCCTGGTTTTTCGCATGATCCACAATATTTTCAGCAGGTTTAGCGTATAGACGGAATCGACTCGGTACCGCTTTTTGACGCTTTGTGTGTTCTTCGCCAGGACAGTGATGGGCATATAGGGGTCCAAAGCCCGAACCGAGTCGATGATCGAGCTCAGGATCGCCTCGTCTCCGGCATTTCCGTAGCCATAGGCGCCGCAGATGACCACACCGTCCCGCTTCAAATTCTTTTGCCGCTTTTCCCGTGCCAGAATGCTTTCATAGATCTCAATCTGATGGGCGACCATTCGGTCAATGGAGAAATTATCCCGAGCCTTTTGATACAGTCTGTCCCCCATGACCGTGCGCAATTCCAGGTCGGAGGCCAGTGTGAGCAGATGCTGGGCCAGCTGTTTTTCATCTCCCGGGGTAAAGATCAGTCCGTTGTATCCATCATCGATGAGCACCGGTACACCGCCCACATTGGAGGCAATGGTGGGACGGTGCATCCGGGTCCCTTCCGTGAGCACATATGGGAAGGATTCCGAGATAGACGTCAGCAGGTTGATGTCGATCGCATTGTAAAAGGAGTTCATATCCTGGATCCATCCGGCAAAGAATACTTTGTCGGTCAGTCCCAGTTCCCGGACCATGTTTTCCAGCTTCTCCCGGTCTTCGCCATCCCCTGCTGCCAATAGCTTGAGATGGGGATTTTTTTCACATGCCAGCTTCATGGCCCGCAGCAGCGTGGGATAGTCCTTCACTGGATTCATTCGGGCAGCAATACCCGCAATGACGTCGTCGGGGGAGACCTTCATGCCCAACGAATCCAAGAATTCCTCCCGTGACCGGCAGGGGAGAGGGGATTTAAAATCGATGCCATTGTACAGTGTATAGATCCTTCCTGCTGGAAAATTCCGCTCGATCAGGATGTCTGTCATGGGATCGGCTACGCCAATGTAATAGTTTACCCGACGCAATGCCAGCATGTTGGTGGTGCCGTAGGAGAGCCGCGCAACAGGCCTGCCCAAGTAATCCAGGCGGTAATCGCTGTGAACCGTTGTGACGACCGGCGCGCCGGCAAAGCCTTTGATCAGATTTCCCATCAGATTGCCTCGCGCACCGTGGCAGTGAATGATGTCTACCGGGTTTTGCCGAAGGATCTTTTTCAGCTCCTGAAAGCCGACCACCGGATTGCCGGATTCGATCACGGTAATCGGGATGCCCATTTTCTGTGCATCCTCGGAAAAGTCTCCCTTGCGGAAGCAGACCAACCGAGCATCGATATGCTCATTGAGTTCCCGAAGCAGGTTGAGCACATGGGTCTTGGCGCCGCCGGTGTCACCGCCGCCGATTAGATGGATGACCTTCATGGAAATCCCTCCGCATCAAATTCAAAAACCGTTTGTATGAAAAAGCGACCTCAGGGGGATGGTCGCATCTCTTCACGGGGCATCGTGTGATCAAGTGGAGTCGTATAAAAACGAACCTGAGGAGCGCAGAAAAAATGTATGTCAAACAGGATTGTTCCTGTCCATTATACCTCTACAATAATCATACCGCGAAACTGGGGAACTGTCAAGGTGAGGCAGCTTGATTGGTGATTCAACTATTTTTTGGGAAAACCACTTGACAAGGGTCAGGGCATCTGATAAAATAACAACTGTTATATATCGTACGTTATGTAACATTTGATTTTTTATGATCCTCTGTTCAGACAGAAAAGGAGGTCTTTCTTTTGCCGCCCAAAGCTCAGATGACCCGTGAGAAGATCCTTTCCGCTGCGGTGGAGTTGATCCGCAGCGAGGGGGTCGAAAAACTCAATGCCCGTTCCCTGGCTGCTGCGTTGCATTGTTCTACCAATCCCATTTTCAGGCTTTTCAAGAATATGGAGGATCTGAAAACAGCAGTGCGAAAAGAATTGGACCGGATCTACAATGGATTTATGGACGAACACATTGATCCCCAAAATCGACTGATCACCCAGGGAACAGCTTATGTAGAGTTTGCACGGCAGGAGCCGGAGTTTTTCCGATCCCTGTTCCTGGACCGCTGTATGATGGGAGCGGATCTCGACCAGATCGCCCATGCATGGTGGAACCGGGAGACCATCGAAAACGTGGCCGCCCTGACACAACTGGGACCGGAATCTGCCCAGCGCGTCTTCATCCATGTCTGGTTGTTTTCCCATGGGATGGCCTCTCAGTTGATCTCGAACGGCATTGTGTTGCCCCCTGAAGAAGTCTATAAACGTCATGAGATGGCCTTCTTGGCTTTTTCCCGCCTGGAACGGGAACAGGAGGAAACTAAGAGACCACCGACCCCCTAACAGGGGGCTATGAAACCAAAATAGGAGAATGGATATGGAACAAAAACTGGAAGAAATGTCCGCATTTTTTAATGCGCGGTCGGCCACCTATGACGTGGTGCATACTAACGGCATCGACGGCGGTCTGGAGAGCAAAAAGATCCCGGGAGAATTTCTGCCGGAGCATTGTGAAAACCTGCTGGATCTGGGGATCGGAACAGGTCTGGAATTGGAGACTGTATTCCGCCGTTTTCCGGAGATCTGCGTCACGGGTGTGGATTGTTCCAGCGAAATGCTGGCCTTGCTGCGTAAGAAATATCCGGATCGGAACCTGGAACTCCATCAGATGAGCTATTTCGACTACGATTTCGGTACCCGGCGATTCGATGCAGCCATGACCGTCATGACCCTGCATCACTACACTCATGCTGTCAAAACGGAACTGTACCGGCGTATTTTGACCGCTTTGCGGCCTGGCGGCGTCTACGTGGAATGTGATTTTATGATTCCTCCGGGTGAAGTGCCCGACCCGCAGGCGGTTGAGGACAGCTTGTTTGCCGAGTATGCACGCTTGAAGCGGGAACAGGGTCTTTCTGATCGGGAAGAGTACCATTTTGACACACCCTGCACCGAGGAGAATCAGATCAAAATGCTCCGAGCGGCCGGTTTCATCAACGTTCGGGAGGTCTGGCGCAAAGGGAGCACAGTCGTGCTGGTGGCGGAAAAGCCGAAAGGTACCTCACAATAGTTTCCTCCTTGCCAAGCAACTCCTCCATGACTGGAGTGTTGGCATTCAGCAAACAGAAAGCGCCGGGACGAAGAAGGTCTTCGTTCCGGCGCTGGCGTCCGCGAGGTGATTCGAACACCCGGCCTACCGCTTAGGAGGCGGTCGCTCTATCCATCTGAGCTACGCAGACAAATCGGGTTCCTGCTGGGGCAGGTGCTCTTGTATTGTACCGCAGGGAAAAAGTTTTGTCAATTTCAAATCGGAAGAAAATGAAAAAAGCCTTGCTTTTTTTGTTTCGGTGTGGTATCATAATTCCTGCTGAATCGAAAGGCAAGGAGGTGTCACTCATGCCGAATATCAAATCCGCTAAGAAGCGCGTCAAGGTCATCGCCACCAAGACCCAGCAGAACAAGGCTGCCAGCTCTCAGCTGAAGACCGAGATCAAGAAAGCTGTGGCTGCTGTAGACGCAGGCAGCGAGAACAAGGCTGAGGCGGTTCGCACTGCCGTCAAAAAGATCGATCAGGCAGCTGCCCGGGGCATTCTGCACAAGAATACCGCCGCTCGCAAGAAGGCTGCTCTGGATAAGAAGCTCAATGCCTAAACGACTGTGGGGGGATTTCTCTTTCAGTCGATGAAAAAGCAGGAGGGCCAGCGCCCTCCTTGTTTTTGTACCCTGAAATTCACCTGAGAACTTGAAAAACGGCAAGTGCCTGTTGACTTTCGTTTGTGGAATGGGTATAATAACAGAAATGGACGATGGTTTTTGGATCGTTTTTATGGAGGTGTCTTCTATGTCAAAGGGCGGTAAACTGGCTTTGCTGATCGGGATCGTGGTGGCGGTAGCCTCTATCGTGGCCTCTCTGACCGCTTTGCTCCTGTATTTGGATAAAAAGCGGGATGACGAAGAGCTGGAGGAGTATTTGGACTGCTCCATCCAGTAAGAGTTTCAGTTTTTTTGCTGTGGGGGGGGAAAGGCTCCCGGAATGGGGTTTGGACCTCACCGGGCAGTTTGTTCCGCCCTTTTGTTATTCGTGATGAGAAAGAAGGAATTCTGACATGAAGATGATCGATATTGGCGGTACCGGAGTCCTGGCTTCTGCCGTGGCAGTGGGATGCATGCGGATCCCGGCTATGGGAGAGGAACAGCTGTCCCGATACATTCACGCCGCCCTGGAGGTGGGGGTCAATTTCTATGACCATGCCGACATTTACGGCGGTGGCCGCAGCGAGGCGCTGTTCGGCCAGGTGCTTGCCCAGGAGCCTGGCCTGCGAGACCGGCTTATTTTGCAGAGCAAGTGTGGGATCGGCAAGAACCAGTACGACTTCTCCAAACAACACATTTTGGAGAGTGTAGACGGGATCTTGAGCCGTCTGCACACTGACCATTTGGACTTCCTGCTGATGCACCGACCGGATGCTCTGATGGAACCGGAAGAGGTGGGCGAGGCGTTTGACGCCCTGGAGTCCGCTGGCAAGGTGCTGCACTTTGGAGTAAGCAATTTCAGTACTCGACAGCTGGAACTTTTGCAGAGCGGGGTCCGGCAGAAGTTGTGTGTCAATCAGATGCAGTTCGGGCTCAAGTGTACGGGATTGATCGACCACGCTCTAAGCGCCAATACGGAGTTTCCCCATGCGGCTGACCGAGACGGTGAAGTGTTGGATTACTGCCGACTTAAGGGCATCACGCTGCAGTGCTGGTCTCCGTTCCAATATGGATTCTTTGAAGGACCCTTTATCGACAACCCACAATTCCCTGAACTCAATGCCTGTTTGGAGCAGATGGGTGAAAAGTATGGCGTGACGAAAACCGCTATCGCGGCAGCCTGGGTGCTGCGTCACCCTGCCAAAATGCAGGTTATTGCGGGGACGACCAATCCACAGCGCCTCCAGGAGATCGCCTCCGGAGCGGATGTGGAGCTGGAACGTGCAGACTGGTATGCGCTGTACCTTGCGGCGGGCAATCAGCTGCCGTGATTGGATGGACCGAAAAAGCCGCCCATTCTTGCGGGATGGGTGGCTTTTCGTCAGCATAAAGGATGGTTTGAATGAGTGGATTCTTTTGGGCCTATATGCTGGTCATGGCTTTGTTGCTGCCGGTTTCCATGATCGCCTTTGGCCGGTGGTTTGAGAAGGGCGGTCCCCGCAAGATCAACGGGACCGTGGGCTATCGCACCCGGCGCTCCATGCTCAGTCAGGAGACCTGGGTATATGCACATCGGTTTTTTGGGCGTCTCTGGTGGATCCTCGGCTGGGTGCTCCTGCCCATTTCGGTTGTTGTCATGATTTTCTTCTGGGGAAAAGATGTTGAAACGATTGGCTGGGCAGGTCTTGGCGTGATGATGGTGCAGATGGTGTTCTTGCTTTTGCCGATGATCCTCACCGAGCGTGCTCTGCGGGCCCGTTTTGATGACTTTGGCAGGCCAAGGTCGCATTAACCAGCGAGTTTCTTTTTGATCCCGGGAAACAGCGCCTTGAGGCCCATAGCCAGGCCGATGCCGACTTCCGCGCCCAGGAAATTGAGCAGGATATCATCTACATCGAAGCTCCTCCCCGCAAAGGGCTGCAACACTTCTACGCAAAGGATCGTCCCCAAAGAGAGAGCCAGCGTCTTGCCGGCTGTTCGCTGCCACAGCAGAGACACAAACAGCCCAAAAGGAAAAAACAGGGCCAGATTGGAGAGCCACATCGTCCAGTGCCAACTTCCGGCGGTATAGGTGCCCTGAACCGTCTCCAACAGCGCAGAACGGAAGGTGTAGCTGGGCGAGAAGGTGAGCTCGAAAGGCAGGAACGTCACTGCCAGGATGCCTGCGCAGTATAGGACGAACAGTAGCAGCAGCGTTTCCCGCAGCGCTCCGGTCCAGCGGAGCTTTCCAGTGCGGATCAGTCCCCGGTGGATCAAATCATAAATGGGAACGGTCAGGAGCATTATCCACCCGATTAACGGGTTTTCCAGGAAATACTCCCAGATGTTCGTAAGGATTTCCACCATACGGTACCCTCCCACTGCTTTTTTTCCAATCATAGTTGATCCCGTAGAAAGAGTCAAGAAAAGTCAGAAAAGGAACAGAAACGTGTAAGGATCCCGTAAGAAAAGCCCCCAGGCGGGGGCTTTCTATTATGCGGCTTCTGGGGGAACTGGATCTTCGTAATCCTCTCGGGTGATGTTTTTGAGCCACTTGCGACTGCGGTACCGCTTGAAGACCCACGGCCACTTCACAAATTCATCGGTGCACAGCAGGAAGTAGACCCACATAGGCGGGAGTTTGAGCACGGCAGCGGCCAAAAAGCCCAGAGGCACACCGTAGCCCCACATGTCGATCAAATCGCACCAGAAACCGAACTTGCTGTCGCCGCCTGCCCGGAAAACGCCGGCGATCAGGGTGGTGTTGACTGCAGCGCCCATGACATAGTAGGTGTTGATCAGCAGCATGGTGCGCAGGTAGCCGGTGGCCACCTCGTTGAACCCGGCGAAGCGCACCACGAACGGAGTGACGATCAGGATGAGCAGCCCGCCAATGGCTCCGGTGATCACGGTGAGCTTCATGAGTTTCTTGGCTCCTTCCTCGGCCTCGACCAGCTTGTTGTCGCCGATGAGCTGCCCCAGCAGGATCCCGCCGGCACTGCCGACACCAAAACAGAGCACCGTTCCGTAGCTATGGACCACGCTGACCAGCGCATTGGCAGCCACCACGTCACTGCCCAGGAACTGTCCGATGATCACAGAGTACATGGAGAACCCCAAGCCCCAGACCACATCGTTGGCCAGCGCAGGGACGGACATTTTCATGAAATCGCCGAACAACGCTTTGCTGCGTTTGAACATGTAGGAGAACCTGAGTTTGACGTTGGGGCTTCGAGCGGATACCAGGAACACGAGGATCAGCTCCACCAGCCGGGAGATGGAAGTGGCAATGGCTACGCCCTCTACGCCCATTTTCGGCACACCCAGCCAGCCGAAAATAAATACAGCATTGAGTACGATGTTCAAGCTGAATGCAATGGTATTGAGGGCGGTACAGATCGCCACCCGGCCGATGCTGCGCAGGATGGAAAGATAGATCTCGATGAGTCCCCAGCACAGATAGGCCACGCTCAAAATGCGCAAATAGCGTGCACCCAGTTCCACAAGCTCGGGGTCATGGGTATAGATGCGCATCATCCAATCCGGGATCAGCAGCGCGCAAACGGCGAACACCACCGAAATGATCACGGAGAAGCGCAGAGCGATGCCTTCCACCAGCTCGATGGCCCTGAAGTCTTTTTTGCCAAAGTATTGGGCACAAAGCATGGTGGCCCCGGTACCCAGTCCGTAAAAGACCATAAACAGGATACTGGCAAATTGAGCGGCCAGCGATACCGCCGAAATGGCCGACTGGCCTACAAAACGCAGCATGACCACGTCTGCAGAGTTGACCAGGGCACTCAACAGATTTTGCAGAACGATGGGGATCACCAGTTTGGTGATCTGCCGGTAAAACCCGCTCTTTTGATTCTGGATCGTTTCCATGATGGTATCTGTCCTCCTCCAAAAAGGATCTCAATTGGACTCTTGGTAAGTATACCTGTGTGGGTGAGAAAAGTCAACGCTGTGGTTCAAAAATCCGCGAAAATGATTGACAATAAGCGGCGGAGGCTTTATAATGAATGAGAATCAGATAGGATATTTGCGCGGAGAAGATGCGTTCGGTTTTCCGATGCAGAGAGACGGTGGCAGGTGCAAACCGTCCGGAAGGGAACGCAGGCCGCTCCCACCGCGTATGTGCGGTGCTTTTTGGCGTTCCACCGCGATGAGCGGAGGCGTATTCCGGCGTTAACGGATTAAAGTGGCAAAGCTCTTTTGCTTTGCAATTTGGGTGGTACCACGGCCTGTCCGTCCCATGTGGGAAGGACAGGTTTATCTTTTTTGAAAAGGGCCGGCTTGTGCTGGCGGAGTGCGGTACCGCAGACCATTGTAGAACCTGAAAAGAGAAAGGATCTGAAAACAATGCAGTGGACAGGACTTAACGAACTGCGGGAGAAATACCTGAAATTTTTCGAAGGCAAAGGGCATCTCCGGCTGCCCAGCTTTTCGCTGATCCCTCAGGGCGACAACAGCCTGCTGCTCATCAATTCCGGCATGGCGCCTATGAAAAAATACTTCACGGGTGAGACGACGCCCCCCAGCAGACGGGTGACGACCTGTCAAAAGTGTATCCGGACTCCGGATATCGACAGCGTGGGCATCGACGACCGCCACGGGACCTTCTTTGAGATGCTGGGCAATTTTTCCTTTGGTGATTATTTTAAGCGCGAAGCGATCTCCTGGGCTTGGGAATTCTTCACCCAAGTGCTGGAAATGCCCGAAGAGAAGCTCTATGTCACCGTGTTCGAGGAGGATGACGAGGCTTGGGATATCTGGACGCAAGAAGTAGGCGTTCCGGAAAGCCATATGCGCCGGATGGGTCGGGAAGATAATTTTTGGGAGCACGGGTCCGGTCCCTGCGGCCCCTGCTCCGAGATCTACTTTGATCGGGGCCCGGAGCACAGCTGCGGAAAACCCACGTGCGATGTAGGCTGTGACTGTGACCGCTATGTAGAGATCTGGAACCTAGTGTTCTCCCAGTTCAATAACGACGGCAATGGGAATTACACCGAGTTGCAGCAGAAGAACATCGACACAGGCATGGGCATGGAGCGGCTGGCCTGTGTCATGCAGGATGTCGATAACCTGTTTTTGGTGGACACCATTCAGAACATCCTCAAAAAGGTTTCCGAGATCTCCGGTGTTGCCTACGGAGTGGCAGAGAAGACAGATATCTCCCTGCGTGTCATCACCGATCATATCCGTTCTGTGGTATTTATGCTGGGAGATGGGGTCCTTCCTTCTAACGAGGGACGCGGATATGTGCTGCGCAGACTGATGCGCAGAGCGGCACGCCATGGGAAACTCTTGGGTATCAATGGCCCCTTCTTGGTGGAGCTTGCCGATGCGGTGATCGCTGAGAACCGGCAGGCTTACCCAGAATTGTTGGAAAAACAGGGAACGATCCGTAAGATCATTTCCTTTGAGGAGGAAAGCTTTGCCAAGACCATTGACCAGGGCCTGGCACTTCTCAATCAGTTTATTGACCGTGCCGACTCCAAGGTGTTCTCCGGCGACAGTGCATTTATGCTCAACGATACCTACGGTTTCCCGTTGGACCTCACCCGAGAGATCTTGGAAGAGCGAGGCATGCAGGTGGACGAAGAACGCTTCCATGAACTGATGCGGCAGCAGAAAGAACGTGCCCGCGCCGCACGAAAGGACGCGGGTGCCGATGCCTGGAAGGGTGAAGGCGGCGCGGTATCCGGCCTGCCCCAGACCGTGTTTACCGGATATTCTGAGTTCAAGACTTCTGCTAAAGTGTTGGCGATCATCAAGGGGGGAGCGCAGGTCGAAAGCGCGCTTCAGGATGAAGAAGTCTCCGTGGTGCTGGATACCACGCCGTTCTATGGAGAAAGCGGCGGTCAGGTCGGGGACAGCGGTGTTCTGGAAGCAGAGGGGGTCACCGTCGATGTGGTGGATACCACGCGGCATGAGGGCGTTTTCCTGCACAGGGCGGTGATCTCTCAAGGCGTACTGAACGTGGGGGATGACGTGTCTGCCTCGGTGGACACGATGCGTCGCAAGTCCATCATGCGGAACCACACAGCGGCCCACCTGCTGCAGGCTGCACTGCGTCAGGTACTGGGAGATCATGTGGAGCAGGCCGGTCAATTGGTCAATGAAGAGCATGTGCGGTTCGATTTCACGCATTTCTCGGCCATGACTCCGGAAGAACTGGCTGCGGTCGAGCTGCTGGTCAACGAAGAGATCTTGAAAGCGGTCCCGGTCTCCGTGGAGGAGATGCCCATTGAGGAAGCGCGCAAACTGGGTGCGATGGCTCTGTTCGGAGAGAAATACGGGGATATCGTCCGAGTCGTGAGCACACAGGATCGTTTCACGATGGAGTTTTGCGGGGGGACCCATATGGACAACACATCCCGTTTGGGCCTCTTCAAGATCGTTTCGGAGTCCTCCGTGGCTTCGGGTGTCCGTCGCATTGAGGGCGTCACCGGGGCAGGGGTTTTGGCCTTGATGGCGTCCCACGCCGCTGTGGTGAACGAGGCTGCGTCTGCCCTCAAGGTACTCAACCCTGCAGACCTGCCGGCACGCGCCCGCCAGGTGATGGGAGAGTTGAAGGAAAAGGATCGGATCATCGAGTCACTCAATGCCAAAGTGGCTTCTGCCTCCTTAGACGGCGTTTTCCAGAATGCACAGGAGGTGGGCGGCGTGCGTGTGGTCTACGCTTTGCTGTCCGGCACTGAAAGCGATGCCCTGAGGGCCCTGTGTGACAAGGTTAAGGAGTTCAACGAACCGGTGGCCGCAGTGTTCGCCGGTGTCAGTGGGGGAAAGGCAACGCTGGCCGCTGCCTGCAGTAAAGCTGCACAGGAGAAGGGGCTGAAAGCAGGACAGTTGGTAAAGGAGACCGCCATGCGTACCGGCGGAAACGGAGGAGGCAGGCCCGACTTTGCCATGGCCGGCGCCAAAGATCTGACCAAGCTGGATGAAGCATTGGAGGCAGTTCCCGAGCTGGTACGAGATCATTTGGCGGTAGTTTGAAGGAGGGTTCTTCAATGAATGACTGTGTTTTTTGCAAAATCGCCGCAGGAGAGATCCCTACAAACAAGGTATATGAAGATGATACGGTATTGGCGTTTTATGATTTGGATCCTCAGGCTCCCGTGCATGTCTTGCTGATCCCTAAAGAGCATATCCGTTCTGCGGCAGAGATCACGGAAGAAAACAGCGGCGTCGTTGCACATATCTTTGAAGTAGCCGCCAAACTGGTCGCGGAGCTGGGCCTGGAACGGGGCTTTCGCATCGTGAACAATTGTGGAGAAGACGGAATGCAGAGTGTGCAGCATTTGCATTTCCATCTGTTGGGAAAGCGTAAAATGGGCTGGCCCCCTTTCCCTGTGGACGCGAATTTGTGAGATTCTTTTATTTACTGGGAGGTTTTTATCATGGGAGACGTTTATCGGATCAACATCGCTGGATGTGAACGGGAATTGCCGATCTGCCCGATCGACGAACACATGGATATCGCAGGCTTCGTGATGTTCAGTGATGTGGAGGTCACGGAATGTGCTGCCAAGGCATTGATGGAAAAATGCCCGGCGCACGACGTGATCGTCACAGCAGAAAGCAAAGGGATCCCTCTGGCGTATGAGATGGCCCGCATCGGATGCCGCAATTATGTGGTGGCTCGGAAAGGGATCAAGGCCTATATGCAGGACCCCATCCATGTGGAGGTCAAATCCATCACTACCGACCATGTTCAGACTCTCTATCTGTCCAAAGCAGACTGCGAGAACTTAAGCGGAAAGCGGATTTTGATCGTAGATGATGTGATTTCCACCGGCGAGTCCCTGACTGCGCTGGAAGAACTGTTGGAGCAAATCGGTGCCAATGTGGTAGGCAAAGCGTGCGTTCTGGCTGAAGGGGATGCCAAAGATCGGACCGATATCCTCTATCTGGAGCCCTTGCCGCTGTTCCTGCATTGATTTTCTTCCGTGAATCGGCCATTTGCCCTGTTGGGTTTTACCGCCCTGATCACTCTGGCAATGGGCTCTGCTTTAGGGAGCAATGTTGCCAAGGTGGCGGCTTGGGTGTGTTTGTGCCTGGGGACTGTATCCCTGGTGGGATGGATCGTTTTCAAAAAGCATAAACAAGTCCTTTGGGAACGAGCACAGAGGATTTTCCCTTCACTTCTGGCGGGACTGTTTTGCATGGCAATCTTTCTCGGATGGTTCTCTTTCTCCATGGCCACCCGGGTCGCTCCTTATGTAGATTTGGATGGCAGGCGCGCGGTGGTGCGGGGTCAGATCCTGGATTATCCTGAACAGGCATACGGCCGGACATATTATTCTCTCCGTGTACGGCGCGTGCGGTTGGAAGGACAGACCTTGGATATGAAGCCGTTTACGGTTCGCTTGGGGTGCTATCAGCCGCTGGATTTGGAACCGTATGATCTGCTGGAGTGTGATGTGCGGTTTTATTCCTTTGACGGGACAGGCGGGCTCTTTTCTGTCCGTAATTCTCGCTTTGCCGATGGCATTGTATTGGGTGCTTCTTTGTCCGGGGATGCATTCTGTTTGCCGGATGCTGGGTCATCCCCTGCTGAATTTTTGGTGCGCCTGCGAGAACAGATCGGGCGCAACTTTGAAAAGCTGCTGCCCCATCGGGATGCAGGCTTGATCCGTGCCATTTTACTGGGGCAGCGAGAACAGTTGGACGATACCTTGTACCGTTCTTTCCAGAACGTGGGAGCCGCTCATTTGCTGGTGGTTTCAGGCGTGCATATGGCTGCCCTGGCCGGGCTGATCCGTTTGCTGATGAGTCGACTGCCGTTTCATCGGAATGTCCGCAATGGGCTTTCAGCAGGGGCGTTGATATTCTTTCTGGCGATGATCGGTTTTCCATCTTCTGCTGTGCGCAGCGGGATCATGTATTTGATCTTTCTGTTGGGGGACAGCTTAGGTAGAGAACCGGATCCTGTCAACTCGTTGGGGTTGGCTGTTTTGATCCTGTGTACAACGAATCCCTTTTCCGGCGGGGATTTGGGGTTTGCACTTTCTGTGACAGCCACATTGGGTGTGCTGCTCTTTGCAGGAGGAATATCCAAAGGGCTGCGCAGTTTGTTTCGCATTCCGACGGGCACCGGAAGATTCCTTTCTGTTTTTTGGAATTCCCTGGGCATGACGTTCGGGGCCCTGTTGGGGACTTTGCCCATTCAAGCGCTTGTTTTCCGTGGACTGCCCGTGATTACCCCGCTTGCCAATTTGTTCTTGATCTTTCCTTGCCAGCTGCTTGTCTATTTTGCGTTGGCCGGTGCGGTATTGGGATTGCTTCCCATTTTCCAGGGACTTGCATTGCCATTTGTGTTTGTTTCCGGGTGGCTGTCTGAGGGCATTCTGTCTTTAAAGGATCTGCTGGACAGTCAGCCCTCTTTTTTCCTGGACCTTTCGGATCCCGTGTGGTTGGTGGCCTTGGGAGGCTGTTTCCTGTTGGTTTGGATGGCGATCTCGTTTCACCGGGATCGTTCAGGCGCACTCTTGGCCTTTTTCCTTTCTGTGTTTGTCCTGGGGTTTGCATGGGCTGCTCAGCTCTTTGTATCCAAAGAGACCATTACTTTGGCCACGGTGGGAGATTCTTCTTCTGTGATTGTTCTGCGTAACGATCGGGCTGCTGTCCTCTGTGTGGGCGGTTTCGACGGAGAAGGTGCTGCAGAACTCTTACAGCGAAAAAATGTCCGTGTGGTGGAAACCGTATGCTTGGCGGATACGGAACGCGATCGGACGGAGGCAGCCAAAGCGGTACTCGGGCAGTGTCAGACTGGGCAGATCTTCATCCCGGAAGATGAGATGCTGTATGGTCCTTTACAGCGTGCAGCAGAAAATATCTCTGTGCGCAATGTGTCCCTTGGGGATCGGTTCACCATTCTGGACCATGTGGAGGTATCCTGTTCGGAAGGACTTTCCAGGATGGATATGGTGATCAACGGAGTGCAGGTGACCGTTGAGACCGGAAGTACATCGCAAAGCAGAACACAGCTGCTTATTACAGACCGACCGGACAGCCAGGTGTCGGGAGAATACGTCATCTACACGGGAGAGCAGGATATGTTGGCCAGGTTGGATGAAGGAGAACCTGTCTCGGCCGGCAAATATCTGGTTCCTGGAGATGCCGGGCTGTTTGTGGATATCGACGGACAGGGGACCGTACGGTTTAGGGGGGAGACAGATGCCCGAGCTTTCTGAGGGTGAATTTAAAAAAGAGCTTTCCAGAGATACTCTCCGCAGCTTGTATGTGCTTTACGGTGAGGAAAAATTTCTGGTTCGCAGTGCAGCCCGTCGACTGATCGAAAAGGCATCCGGCGAAGCTTTTTCAGAGTTCAACCGCAACGAATTCCCTGCCACGGCTTCTGTGGATGCCGTGGCGGATGCTGCTCTTGCGTTGCCTGTTTTTTCGGAGCACAAATGTGTTGCGGTGTCCGATCTTCCGGTGGAGGAACTGGATGCGATTGAGACCGGAAAGCTTTTTGAGTTGTTTGACACCCTTCCGGAGACGACCACACTGGTCCTGTGGTTTCCAACGGAAGAACAGGATCTGCGGCGGCCTGGGGCGAAATTGCGGAATTTCCTTAAAAAGGCAGGAGAAACAGGGGGATTGGTCGCATTTCGTACTCGAGAGGACGGAGACCTTTTGCGCAGACTGATGCACCAGGCTGAAAAAAACGGGTGTATACTGGAGCGACCGGTTGCCAAACGGATCATCGACTACGCTGGACGAGACGTGACCCTGCTCAGTCACGAATTGGAAAAGTTGTGCGCATTTACGCTGGGGCAGGGGACGCAAACGATCACACGGGAGACAGTGGATGCGATGACCTATCGCAACACGGAAGTCGTCATATTTCAGATGGGCGATGCGTTGATGGCGGGACGGTATGAAGATGCGTTTTTGTATCTGGATACGCTGCTTTCGCAGAACGAAGAGCCCGTGGTGATTTTGTCTACTCTGGCATCCGCCTATATTGACATGTACCGGATTCAAACGGCCTTAGAAAGTGGAATGACCGCTTCCGATGCGGCACTTTTCGGGGAATATAAAGGGCGGGAATTTCGATTGCGCAATGCATCGCGCAATTTGCGTGGCATGCGGTCGGGCGTATTGCAGGAAAGCCTGAATTTGCTGTTGGATGCGGACATCACTCTGAAAAGCTCCCGCCTTTCCGCACGGATCGTTCTGGAAGAACTGATTGCCCGTTTGCTTCTGACTGCCAAGGGAGAACGTGCCTCATGATCCGGATCAAAGAAGCAGTCGTGGTAGAGGGAAGATATGATCGAAACAAACTTTCCGGCCTGTTGGACAGCCTCATCGTGGAGACAGAGGGGTTTGGTATCTTTCGGGATTCGGAAAAGCTGAACTATATCCGCAGGCTCGGACGGGAGCGCGGCTTGGTTTTGCTGCTGGACAGCGATGGGGCAGGATTTGTCATCCGCGGGAAGCTCTCTTCCTTGTTGCCAAAGGAACAGGTCAAACACGCCTATATCCCGGATGTACAGGGAAAAGAAAAGAGAAAAAGCCACCCGTCCAAAGAAGGAAAGCTGGGCGTGGAGGGCATGTCTTTGGATGTTTTGCGGAAGGCTTTGCTCCGTGCGGGGGCGACATTGGAAGCAGATGAGTCCGTTCGACCAAACAGAGAACAGATCACCAAACTGGATCTGTACGAAGCAGGACTGAGCGGCTGCGATGATTCTTCTGTTCGAAGAAGGGAACTGCAGAAAATGCTTGATCTACCAGAACGGCTCTCTGCAAACGGACTGCTGGATGCTTTGAATGCTCTGTACAGCCGGGAGCAATTTCAAGACATGATTTCCGTCTATTTCCATTCAAAGGAGTGAAGGTATGGAACTCAATAAGCAAGCCCTTGCAGGCGTGAAATTCCGGACCCTGGGGCGGTGGTGTGACGCTGCTCAGGTGAACGCCTTTATGGAAGAACTGATGCAGGCGGTTGAGCAAAATGCTTTAGAGTTGTCAGCAGCCCATAAGAGCGAACAGGCCAGCCTCCGAAAAATGGATTCCCTATACGAAGAAAGGACTCAGCTGCTGACGGAAATAGAGGCCTTGCGACGTGATCTAGGAGAATTGGACGAATTCAAAGAGGAACTCATCCGTGAACAGCAAACATGTGAGCAGCTGCGCCAGCAGTTAGAGGAGCAACAGCCTGGAGAAGGAGCCAGCCAGGAATTGCTGGAGCAATTGGAACGTGAACAGGCTAAATCCAGGATGCTGACCGCACAGGTCGAGGCGCTGACCGCAGCTGCTACCACTCTGTCCAATCAATCAGACGATGACTTGGCTCGGCAAACGGAGGAGCTTGCTCGGGAACGGGATGCGTTGGCAGCGGTTCGTCAGCAGTTGGAACACGAGAAAGAAAAAAACAGTGAACTGACTGCTCAAATCGAGACGCTGACAGCGTCTGTTACTTCTCTTTCCAGGCAGTCGGACGCAGACCTGGATCGGCAAACGGAGGAGCTTGCTCGGGAGCGGGATGCGCTGACAACGATTCGCCTGCAACTGGAACAAGAGAAAGCAAAAAACAGTGAGTTGGCTGTACGGGTAGAGAATTATACAATTGCAGTTGCACAGAAAGAGCAGAAAGCGGCTACGATAGAACGGAAATGGGTAGAGCAGCAAGCAGAGAATTCCCTTCTCCGCACGCAGTTGGAACGGTTGCGTGAACTTTGTGAGGAGAATGCAAGGCTGTTGCCACTGGTGGAAAAACTGAAGTCGGAGCGGACTTCGAGCGGAGGCGCTTTCGTTGCCTCTGGGGAGGATGTGCAGCGAATCCGTCAATTAGAGGAAGAACTGGCCGAGCAGCGCAAGATGTTGGAAGAACAGCAGACGGCAGCAGATCGAAAGGTACGGTCCTTGGAGGTCGAGCTGGCGGCGCATCAGGCCTTTGCACAAAAAAAGCAGGAAGAAGCAGACCAGTATATTCATGAGCTGGAAACCGATCGGGATTCTCTTTGGGCCGCCAGAGACAGCCTGCAGCGAGAGTTGGATCGGTTGAACGATCCTGCTTTTGAGACCGAATTGATGCGGGATCGACGGTTGACTGTGGAGGATATGGAGCGTCGGCGGGACGAATTGATCGAAGATGTGAAAGCACTGCAGGCCCTGCGCCGGCAGCTTCGAGATTCCTTGGAACAGGAATCCGGGCGGTTGAACCGGGCGCTGCAGGAGATGGATAAAATCAACCAATAAAGACAAAGTGAAGGAGCAAGAAAATGCCCAGTGATTCCCGATTTGCGGTTTTGATCGATGCGGATAATGTATCCGTTCGATATTTAAAAGTCATTATGGATGAGGTCTCGAAAGACGGCATCGCTACCTATAAGCGGATCTACGGAGATTGGACCAATCCGGCGCTGATTTCTTGGAAGAGCACGCTTCTGGATAACTCCGTGCTGCCCATTCAACAATACAGTTATACGACCGGAAAAAATTCAACGGACTCCGCCATGATCATCGATGCGATGGATATCCTCTATTCGGGGCAGGTGGAGGGCTTCTGCTTAGTCTCTTCTGACAGCGATTTTACCCGGTTGGCTGCGCGGTTGCGGGAGTCCGGGATGACGGTCATCGGTATGGGGGAGAGCAAAACGCCCAATTCGTTCATCGCAGCATGCAACAAGTTCAAATATTTGGATATCCTGGCGACAGCAGAGGAAGAAGAATCCGACGACGAACCAAAGTCTGACGGGAAGAAGACCGGGAGCAAGACGAAAAAAACCGCCGTAAAAACGGCGGCAAAACCGAAACAAAAGGAAAATCCCGCTGCTGACCGACAGGAACCTCAGACCAGTCTGAAGACTCTGCGGCGGGCCTTGCGGTCAATCGTTCGGGAGAATTCCGACGAGGACGATTGGATGCTCATCGGACAAGTCGGCAATTTTCTTTCCAAACGGTATCCGGATTTTGATGTCCGAAACTATGGGTTTTCAAAACTGACCCCATTTTTGGATTCTTTGGATCTGTTTGAGATCAAAAGCGAGCGGAAGGAACCCAATAATTCCCCTCAATATTACGTACGGCTCCGGGGATGAATATCGAGGGTTCCCTCATAGGCCAGGCGTTCGTCCCCGTTCTCGAGATAGATGATCCCACGATATTCCAAACCGCTTTTTTCCATGACGCGCTGCATGGGGAGGTTTCCTCGATGGGTATCGCCGCGGATCACCGTGATGCCTTTTTCGTTGGCTTGTTCTTTGAGCAGAACAAAAAACTGGGACGCGATCCCTTTTCCTCGGACTTCTGCTGCCACGGCGATCCGATGGAGAAAACCGTAGATTGGCGGGTCGCAGAGCCATTGCCCTTGATCGATTGTCTCATAGGTGGGTTCTCGCCCAAAAGCAAGACATGCTGTTCCTAAAAGGCGGTAATCCTCTTCGAATACGAAGCAGTTATTTGCGGCAATGTCTGCTCTCGCTGTGTCTCGATTGGGGTAGCCATCCTGCCATTGGTCCAGCCCTTGTGCGCGGAGAAAGGCTTTGGCCTGGTCATAGAGCCCATTGATCTGTTCGAGATCATCCCATGTAGCTTTCCGAATTGGCATGAGAACGCCTCACTTTCTTGGCTTTTTCGTTATCATAGCAATTTTCTCTTGTTTTTTCAAGAGAATGCAGGTATAATAATCAGGTAGGCAGTGGTACAGTGGAATATGGGAGCGGACAGGTCTGCGCGGCGGAACACCGTGAACCATGTCAGGCGGGGGACCGAGCAGCATTAAGCGGGGGCTTCCGGGCGATGCAGATCGCCTGTCCGTTCTCATATTCTACCGGGCTTCTGCCTTGTGTTTTCACTGGATCACATGGCCGGGAGGGAACAGGATGTATAAAGTGCTCTATCGGAAATATCGGCCACGTTTCTTTTCGGATGTAGTGGACCAGCCTCAAGTGACGGTCACTCTGAAGAACGAGCTGGTGCGTGGGCGGATCGCTCATGCTTATCTGTTTGCCGGTTCCCGTGGAACGGGGAAGACCACCTGTGCGAAGATATTGGCCCGTGCGGTTAACTGTTTACATCCTATCAACGGAGATCCCTGTGGGGAATGCGAGATCTGCAGGGGATTGGAAGACGGTTCCATCATGGACGTTGTGGAAATTGATGCTGCCAGCAACAATGGTGTGGACAGCATCCGGTCCTTGATCGAAGAGTCCAGTTTTACACCCGCCACGGCAAAATACCGCGTCTACATCATTGATGAGGTCCATATGCTCTCCACGGCGGCGTTTAATGCACTGCTCAAGACGCTGGAAGAGCCTCCTGCCCATGTGATCTTTATTCTGGCCACGACGGAGATCCATAAGCTGCTGCCAACCATCCTTTCTCGGTGCCAATTGTTTACGTTTAAGCGCATTTCACCCGAGGCCATTGCCGACCGGCTAAGTGAAGTGGCCCAAAAAGAGGATGCTGCCATTGATCGGGAAGCAGCTTTGCTCATCGCCCGCTTGTCTGACGGTGCCATGCGGGATGCCCTTTCTCTGTTGGATCAATGCCTGGGCAGATCCAATCCTGTTACTCTGGAAACAGTGAACCAGACGGCAGGGGTCGCCGCCAGGAACTATTTATGGGAACTGAGCGAAGCCATCTTCCAACAAGATTGTGCTGCGGCTTTGTCGGTGATCGATCTGCTGCACCGTGAATCGAAGGATATGAGCCGCCTGTGCGAGGAGCTGTCCGAGTATTTCCGCGGCTTGATGATCTTCAAGACCATGCGGAATGCTTCTTCCATGCTGGCAGTTTCTGCGGAAGAGGAGAAAGCGATGACCAGGCAGGCAGCCCAGAGCAGTCTATCGACCATTCTCCACGGGCTGGACACATTTGAGGAAACTCTGAATAAAATGCGATATGCCACGCCGCGGGTGGAATTGGAGATGGCATTTGTGCGGCTGTGCTCTCCCGAGCTGGATACCTCTGGAGATGCACTGGTGCGCCGGATCGAGGCTTTGGAACGGAAAACTCGGCTCCGTGTAACGGAGGTTTCCATGACTGAGCCTGAGGTGCCGGTGAGATCGCTTTCCAAGGAATCTGTACCGGAACCGGCCGTCGAGCCACAACAGGATTTGCCTTTAGAGGATTTGACTGCGGAAAAAGCTGCTTTGTTTGATGGGGCACCCAGTGTTGCCGATCTGCAGGAACCGACACCGCAGCCAAAGGTGCATGCAGAACCAACGCCTCCCGCAAAGCCTCCCCAACGGGTACAGTCAGTGGATATGGACGCGTTGGTGTCTCAAGCCAAACGTTTTCGGGAATGGCCGGAAGTGCTTCAGGCCATTCGGGATACAACAAAAAGCGTGGCAATGGCGTTTTCCGGTTCAACGGCGTACATTAGTGGAGATTACATGCTCATCGATGCACCGGATATCGCTTTCGATCTCTTGAAGCGTCCGGAGCAGCGGAAACGCATTCGGGATGTGATCCGCCAAGTGACAGGCAGAGCATATAATCTGGGCCCATATAGAAAACGAGACCCGAAAGAATCGATAGACCCGTTGGAAGAACTGACGCTCCGCGCGAAGAACGCTGGGATCGAAGTCATTGAAGAAAATCCTCCTACTCCCGATGACACTGAATAAATTCTACGGAAAGGTTGAATCATCATGAAAGCAAGATTACCCCAAGGATACGGCGGCGGGGCCGGAAACCTGCAGCAGCTGGCCCGTCAGGCGCAGAAAATGCAAGAGCAGATGGAGGCCATTACCGCTGAGTTGGAAGCAAAGGAATATACTTCCACAGCCGGGGGCGATGCCGTGAAAGCAACGGTGACCGGAAAGATGGAAGTCGTGTCTGTCCAGATCGATCCGGAGGTCATTGATCCTGAGGATGCGGAGATGCTGGGCGACCTGGTCACAGCAGCAGTCAACGGGGCTCTTCGTGCTGCGTCAGAAGAGCGGGAAGCCAGAATGTCTGCGGTTTCGGGCGGAATGGGCATGCCGGGGTTGTTCTAATGGCGAGATATCATGTTCCGCCCCTGGAGGCGCTGGTGGAAAAATTTGAAAGTCTTCCGGGCATCGGACATAAAAATGCACAGCGCTTGGCCTATCATGTGTTGGATATGTCCCGGGAAGATGCAGAAAGCTTTGCCGCTGCCATTGTGGAGGCTCACGAAAAGATCCATTACTGTTCGGTGTGCTGTAATCTGACCGATGGCGACCTGTGCCCGGTCTGCCGCAGCGAGAATCGGGAGAAATCAGTCATCTGCGTGGTGGAAGAACCCAAGGATGTGTTTGCTCTGGAACGTGCCGGAGACTATAACGCCCAGTATCACGTTCTCCATGGGTGTATCTCACCCCTGTCTGGGGTCGGTCCTGACCAGTTGAAGATCAAGGAACTGTTGGCACGCATCGACGGCACCGTGGAGGAAGTGATCATGGCCACCAATCCCACCGTAGAAGGGGAAGCGACCGCCATGTACCTGTCCCGATTGCTCAAGCCGCTGGGCGTCAAAGTCACCCGTCTTGCGTACGGCATCCCAGTTGGCGGCGATCTGGAATATGCCGATGAAGTGACCCTTCAGCGTGCTTTGGAGGGCCGACAAGAGCTATAAAGCCTGGTATAACCACAAAGGAGGGAAATAGTCGTGGCTGAAAAAGCCAGTATCAAAACCATTGCCACCAATAAGAAAGCCTACCACGACTATTTCGTGGAGGAAACGATCGAAGCTGGTATCGAGTTGGTCGGTACAGAGGTCAAGTCCCTGCGGCAGGGCCGGGCAAACCTGAAAGATGCCTGGTGCTCGGTGGTCAAAGGGGAAATGCTTCTGAACGGATGCCATATCAGCCCATATGATTTTGGCAACATTTTCAATCGGGATCCCATGCGGGTGCGCAGGCTGCTGCTCCACAAGCGTGAGATCATGCGGCTGTATGGCATCGTTGCACAGCAGGGATATGCTTTGATCCCCTTGTCGCTCTATTTTAAGGACTCACGGGTCAAGGTACAGGTTGGACTTTGCAAAGGCAAGAAGCTCTATGACAAGCGGGCCGATTTGGCCAAACGCTCGGCGCAACGGGATATCGAGCGGGCTATGAAAGAACGGGTCCGACAGGGTTGAGTGGGGTCGTTTCGGAGAAAGGGGAGTTCCCATTGTTTTCTTGTGTTCTGTTTGATTTGGATCAAACACTCTTGCGTACGGAGCCCTCTTTGACTGAAATAGTCTACGAAGTGGTCGTCTCTGCGCACCCAGAGGTGACGATGGAAGCTGTGGAGCGTGCCTATGCTTCCAGCGAGATCTGGCAGGGAAGGCAGATCCAGAAGGAAAACGAAACGGGGGATCCGTGCCAGCGACGAGAAGTATTTTGCTGGACTGCTCTCCGTGTACCGTCAGTTTTTGCCGATGGACAACAGCCTGTCTGAACCGCTTTTCGCTGTGTTATCCCGTCGGTATTCCTGTCGGTATCGGCTGATGCCCATGCTATAGAGACCTTAAACAGTCTCAAGGATGGAGGCGTTCGTTTGGGGATCGTCAGCAACAATCGACCGGAAATCCGTCAAACATTGTCAGACTTGGGTCTTGCTTCTTTTTTCGAGTGCATTGTCATCTCTGAGGAAGTCGGTCCGTATAAGCCCGATCCCCAAATAGTGGAGTTTGCCTGTCAGAAACTGGGTATTTCCTGCTCGGACTGCGTATATGTAGGGGATCATCCCTTTGATGTGTGTTGTGCCCATGACGCTTCCATGCCGGCTGTTTGGTTTCCGCCCAACCGTTTTTTTGAGATGCCGGTGGAGATCGGCGCGCCGGAGTATGTCATCCACGATCTCGAAGATTTGTGCGCGATCCTTTTATGATTTTTACTCTTTCGGATCCCATAAACTTTTCCTTGCCATTTTGCCGGAACATGTTATAATATCCTCTATACTGAATATTTACATGGGGATGTAAAGGTTTCGACGGGGGAGGAGAGCCCTGGTAAGCGAGCAGCGGTGCGGGACCGCTTGAATAAACCGCAACTTTTCAAATTAAACGACAACAATTCTGTTGCTCTCGCTGCTTAACTAAGCAGCCGTTTCACCTCGGAGTACCGCGGCCGGGGATGAAGCGTCGATGAGCGGTGAACGTGAGCGGAGCGACGCCCTTGACTCCGTCATGAACAAAGGGCTACTAAAGTCAGAAGTTTGCTTTTGAACGTCCGACGGAGGGAATGTCAAACCAAAAGCTACGCTCGTAGAAAGCCCCGGTAATCTTCTTTCGGACGCGGGTTCGATTCCCGCCATCTCCACCATGATTGGACAGCAAAATAGCCCAAGTGCTGAAAAGCCCCGAAATCTCGGGGCTTTTCGCACTTTTCAGAGCAGATTTCTGCATGGTGTTTCAAAGGCCCATTTTTCATAAAAAACGTGCCGGGAAGGAGTCGAACCTGCGGAGAGAAAGCAGGCGGGCAGAAGAGCACGTTTTTCGTTCGAAAAACTCTGGTCAGCTTAACTGACAGGAGTCGAACTAACGGAAACTGAATATGAGGCTTCAGGCCGAATTTTCTTTCAGATCTGGAAAGAGAATTCGGCCTTTTTTGTTTGCCCGAATTTCAAATATATAATGCTGTAACATCCTGCTTTACATAGCCGTAACAGCGGTTATGAAACCATTTAGGAAAGGAGGAAAGCCTATGCAGAACTGTAAAACGATTGCCATTTGCAATCAGAAAGGAGGTGTCGGAAAAACGACGACCACGCTGAATCTCGGCGTGGG
>CANRPD010000036.1 GCA_947632385.1 uncultured Clostridia bacterium
GATTTGGCCGGTTCCTTCTTCTCTTTTTTGTGAACTTCCCAGCTCCCTTGTCCAATATGTATTGTAGCACTACAAAATTCATCCGCTCCCGCCCGCCGAGGGCCTTGAAAAAAATAACCAGTTATGGTAAAATGAAATCGGACATTTTCTGCAAACCGCACAATGCTTTGCAGGTGAAACAAGGAGGATCAATATGGCAAAACTGTACGCAAGCAGATCTCCCGAGGTCAGCGCCCGGGAGACCCATAACATGGAGCGTTCCCGGAAGATCGCTTCCCAGGGCATGGTGCTGCTCCAGAACAGCGGCGTCCTGCCCCTCAAGGGCGTCAAGACCCTGGCGGCCTACGGCAACGGCGTGCGCCACACCATCAAGGGCGGCACCGGCTCCGGTGACGTGAACTCCCGCACGGTGGTCAACGTGGAGCAGGGCCTGAAGGAGGCCGGCTACGAGATCGTCAGCACCGGGTGGCTGGACCGCTACGACGCGGCCTGCGGCGAGGCCCAGGCAGCCTTCCAGAAGCTGGTGGCCGAGGCCATGGCGGAGGATCCCCGGAAGGCCATCGGCTTCATCCTGGGCCACGGCTACAAGGATCCCGCCCCCGTGGCCATCACCGCCGAGGACCTGGCCGTGAAGGCCGACGCCGCCGTGTACGTCATCTCCCGGGATTCCGGCGAGGGCGGCGACCGCAAGCCCGAGGCCGGCGACTACGAGCTCTTCGAGGAGGAAAAGGCCAACATCACCGCCCTGGGCCAGGTCTATGACCAGGTGGTGGTGGTCCTGAACGTGGGCGGCGTCATCGACACCAAGTTCCTGCGTGCCTGCCCCCATGTGGGCGCCATCCTCAACATGAGCCAGGCCGGCAACATCTCCGGCTACGCCCTGGCGGACGTCCTCTCCGGCAAGGTGAATCCCTCCGGCCACCTGACCACCACCTGGGCCGAGAATTACACCGACTACCCCTGCGCCGAGACCTTCAGCCACGTCAACGGCAACGTGGATGACGAGTACTACCGCGAGGGCATCTACGTGGGCTACCGCTACTTCGATTCCTTCAACGTCGCTCCGGCCTATCCCTTCGGCTACGGCCTGAGCTACACCACCTTCTCCATCCACACCGATTCCGTGTCCGTGGAGGACGCCCAAGTGGTGGTGAAGGCCACCGTCACCAACACCGGCACGGAATATGCCGGCAAAGAGGTGGTCCAGGTGTACATTTCCGCCCCTGAGGGGCACCTGGAGACCCCCTATCAGGAGCTCAAGGGCTTTGCCAAGACCGGTGAGTTGGCCCCCGGCGCCTCCGAGACCGTCACCGTCCGCTTCCCCGTGAAGACCATGGCCTCCTACTGCGAGACCCATGCCTGCTATGTCCTCAAGCCCGGCAAGTACTTCGTCCGTGTGGGCGAGGATTCCCGTTCCACCCATGTGGCCGCCGCCCTGGAGCTGCCGGAGAAGAAGATCGTCTCCCAGCTGCAGAACAAGGCCGTTCTGGACGAGGAGATGGAGATGCTCCATCCCACCGGCGCCCCCTACGGCTATGCCGGCGAAGAGGCTGAAAAGGCCGCCGCTCCCGTGATCCTGCTGGATCCCGCCCAGATCCCCACCGAGACCATCACCTACTCCGGCGCACCCGCCGAGATGACCACCGACAAGGCCGAGACCATCACCATGACCGACGTGCTCACCGGCAAGGCCACCCTGGAGGAGCTGGTGGCGCAGCTCACCGTGGAAGAGATGGCCGACCTGTGCATCGGCACCGCCCGGGGCAGCGGCATCGGGGCCAACTCCAACCTGGGCATGGCCAGCAACGCCGTACCCGGCGCCGCCGGCGACACCACCTCCAACCTCATCGAGAGCCGGGGCATCCCCAACATCGCCCTGGCGGACGGCCCTGCGGGCCTGCGCCTGACCAAGCACTTCGTGGCCAAGGCCGACGGCACCCCCATCCCCGAGCTGGGCGACAGCCCGTTCATGATGCCCGGCATGCCCCAGCCGCCCAAGCCCGAGCGCCCCGCGGACGCCTCCGACTACTACCAGTACTGCACCGCCATCCCCATCGCCACCCTGCTGGCCCAGACCTGGGACATGGACGTGGTGGAGGAGGCCGGCGACATCGTCGGCGGCGAGATGGAGGAGTTCGGCGTCACCCTGTGGCTGGCTCCCGGCATGTGCATCCACCGCAACCCCCTGTGCGGCCGCAACTTCGAGTACTACTCCGAGGATCCGCTGGTGGCGGGCCTGTGCGCCGCTGCGGACACCGACGGCGTCCAGCGCCATCCCGGCTGCGGCACCTGCATCAAGCACTTTGCCCTGAACAACATGGAGGAGAACCGCTACGCCAACAACGCCCACTGCTCCGAGCGGGCCATCCGGGAGATCTACGTCAAGGGCTTTGAGATCGCTGTGAAGCACAGCCAGCCCCTGAGCCTGATGACCTCCTACAACCTGATCAACGGCGAGCACGCGGCCAACAAGCACGACACCGTCACCGCCATGCTGCGGGACGAGTGGGGCTTCAAGGGCCTGGTGATGACCGACTGGGGCACCACCGGCATGATGGGGTCGCTCAATCCCGACACCAAGTACGGCCCCTCCGACGCGGCGGGCTGCATCAAGGCCGGCAACGACCTGACCATGCCCGGCAACGAGCATGATTTGGAGACCATCATCAAGAGCGTGGGCGCCCAGCCCGGCGAGGTGGCCTATCCCATCACCAAGGCCGAGCTGCAGGCCTGCTCCTACCGCATCCTGAAGGTGATCTTCGAGGCGGAGGCAGCCCGGGCCAAGTAAGCTCCGGCACAGTCCCAATAGCTTCGTCTGCGGCCCCCTGGCATCCCGCCGGGGGGTTGCTTTTTTGCAGGCCCGCGCGGCCCCCGGCCTTCGGCCGGGGCGAAGCCCCCCTTTGGGGGGCTTCGCTGCCGGTGCTGCGCACCGGCGCCGCGCGGCGGCTTCCCGCCGGCGAGCAGGCACCCTTTGGCAAACAGCTACCCACCGACCGGCTGACCGTCGGCAAGCATCATCCCGCCGACCGACCAGCCCCCCTGCGAGCGACCCCCCACCGATCAGCCTCCCGCCAGCGACCGGCTGGCCCCGCAGCCCCGCCTGCGGCGGGGCTGCTTTTCCCCCCAGGGGGAAAAGCGGCCCGCGCCCCAAAGGGCGCGGGCCGGCGGGGCACGGGCCGGTGGGCCCGTTTCCCGGCGATCATTGCATGAGCTCCTCCGCCAGCGCCGCCAGCTGCCTCCGGGTCTCCTCGTTCACCGCGGAGAGCAGGCGCACTGTGGTCTCGGTGAACCGCAGGTTTTTGCCGCCCTCCAGCAGGGACCGCATCCCCTTGGCCGCCATGGGCGCCCAGGAGCCGTTTTCCACCAGGCCCACGGTGCGGTTCTGGAAATTCCGCTCCTTCAGGTGCTGGATGAATTCCCGCATGAAGGGGAAAATGTCCGCGTTGTAGGTGGTGGTGGCCAGCACCAGCTTGCCGTAGCGGAAAGCGTCCTCCACCGCCTCGGCCAGGTCCGTGCGGGCCAGATCGTGGAGCACGACCTTGGGGCAGCCCCGCTTTTCCAGCTCCTGGGCCAGCAGCTGCGCCGCGATGCGGGTGTGGCCGTACACCGAGGTGAACGCGATGACCACGCCCTCGCTCTCTACGCCGTAGGACGACCAGCAGTCGTAGAGGGAGAGGTAGTGGCTCAGGTCGCCGGTGAGGGTGGGCCCGTGGAGCGGGCACAGGGTCCCGATGTCCAGGGCGGCGGCCTTTTTCAGCACCGCCTGCACCTGGGGGCCGTATTTGCCCACGATGCCGAAATAGTACCGCCGGGCCTCGCAGTCCCACTCCTCGTCGGCGTCCAGGGCGCCGAATTTGCCGAAGGCGTCGGCGGAAAACAGCACCCGGTCTGCCGGCGAGTAGGTCATGATGACCTCCGGCCAGTGGACCATGGGCGCGGTGATGAAGGTCAGCTCCCGGCCGCCCAGGGAGAGGCGGTCTCCCTCGCCCACGGCCTGGCGGCGGTGGGCGAAATCTTCACCGAAAAAGTTGGCCAGCATGGGGAACGCCTTGGCCGAGGCCACCAGCACCGCCTGGGGATAGGTGCTCATAAACGCCTGGATGCTGCCGGAATGGTCCGGTTCCATGTGCTGAACGATCAAATAATCGGGGGTCTTGCCCCCCAGTGCCGCCGCCAGGTTCTCCAGCCAGGGGCCGGCAAAATTCTGCTCCACCGTGTCCAGCACGGCGACCTTTTCGTCCAAGATCAGGTAGGAATTGTACGCCATGCCGTTGGGCACCCGGTACTGGCCTTCAAACAAGTCCACGGCGCGGTCGTTGACGCCGATGTTGTGGATCGTCGATGTGATCTGCATGTTTCTCGCTCCTTTCCGGTAGATACTACCCCTTTTCCCGGCGTTTGTCAAGCCGCTGGGGATCTGTGGGCGGGTCCAAGCAGCTTTTGGCGGGGTGCGGGCGGGGTTCGCGGGGGTTTGGAGGGGGTTGCGGCAGGGTTCGTGCACGTTGGGCACGGCGATTGCGGATGGTATGCGGTTGTCAAGGTGCGGGTGGGGCTGGGGCTGGGTTGCCGTCTCGCGGGGCGTGGGGCATGGGTTTTGCCCCACGCCCACTTTTGCGGAGCAAAAGCGCCTGCCGCAGGCAGGCGGCGAGACGGGGGAGGCGGGTGGGGCGGGCGAGATGAGTTTTTTCGGTGGGGCGAGGTGCGGTTCCGGTTGGGTTAAAGGGGGAATTGGGCGGGCTGAGGTTGGGAAAGCAGGGGTTTTGGTGAGAAACGTGCAGGTTGGGGGTGCGGGACCTTGATTCGCGGCTCGTGCAGGTTCAAGGGCGCGACGGCTTGCTTTGATTTTTGTAGCAATCAGCGCGGGACGCGCGAGGCGCGACTTGCCCTGCCCCGGCAGGGGCCGGACGCGAGGGACCACTGAACGGGAGCAGAAACTGGGGCGCGACTTTGGACTACTGGGAACCAGAGGGCGCGACTACCCACCATTTTCTAGCACGCATCAGCGCGGGACGCGCGAGGCGCGACTTAGCCAGTCCGGCTACGGACCGCGACTTGCCCGGTCTGGGCACAGACCCCTCCATATATCCCCTATTAAAAGGGGTAAAGTTTCCCTGTGGAGGGAAACTTTTTTGAAAAAAATTTAAAATTTACAATTTGTTCATATTTGAACAAATGTCGGGAAGGGGAAGGAAGGGGCCGAAATCGTGCCGGAAGTGGACCGGAAGGGGGAAAAAAGGGGCGGGAGCAAGCCGCAGAACCGGAGGCGCAGCGGACGCCGGGGGATAAGAGAAAACCTGCTTCGCAGCTTTTCGCAGTCCGACACGCGACGCCGTGATTTGTGAAAACAAATCGCGCCAAGTCCCAAGGGCTCGCCGCGACGGGACGCAGAGTTCAGGACTTGACCGCGTGCTGCGCACGCTGTTGGCTCGCCCACCCCACAGCTTCACTGTGGTGTCCCGGGCTCGCCGCTCCTCGAACGCTCAGGACTCGCCTGCCGGCTCGGGTCCTGCGTCCCGGTGGGACGCGCCCAGGACCGACCGAAGCGGAGCGTAGACCGGCGCTGGACGGTCGCCACTGGCGACCAGTGCCCTTCTCAGGTTCAAGTCCTCTGCATAAAGCAAGAGACAAGGCCAAAAGGCCTTGTCTCTTGCTTGGTGCAGGTAACAGGACTTGAACCTGCATGAACTTTCGCTCATATGGACCTGAACCATACGCGTCTGCCAATTCCGCCATACCTGCACAGGCGTTTTGCGCACCGGGCAACCGCTCAGTGCTCCCGTATTATAGCATTGGCGGGCGGGATTGTCAATACCCATTTGAAATTTTTCCGGAGGGTCCCGGGGGCCGGCAGGGGCGGGGCGGCCACACAACCACCGGTTGTGCCGAAAATCAACCGCCGATTCAGAAGACTTTCGGTGCTTCAACGAACGGTCGCTTTACAGGGGGATGGCGAAGTGGTATGCTTTTCTCACCGGCCGGGAAAAATCAAACGCACAAGGAGAAGTTGTATGAGCACATTCGGTGAGAAGATCAACGCGCTGCGCAAGGCCCAGGGCATGACCCAGGACGCCCTGGCCGAGCAGCTGGGGGTGACGGCCCAGGCCGTCTCCAAGTGGGAGCGGGACGAATCCATGCCCGACGTGGCGCTGCTGCCCCCGCTGGCCCGGACCTTCGGGGTGACCATCGACAGCCTGTTCGGCATGGAGCCGGAGACCCGGTACCTCCCCGCGGCCCAGCGGAATTTCGACGAGATGGTCCTGCGCATCAACGTGGACGGCCCCGAAGACAAGGTGAAGGTCAATATTCCCCTGGCCTTGGTCAAGGTGGTGCTGGAGGTGGGCGCCTCCATGGACAGCGTGAGCTTCGGCGGCGCCGATCTCTCCAAGATCGACTTTGGCGCCATCGTGCGGCTGGTGGAGAGCGGCGCGGTGGGCAAGCTGGTGGAGATCGAGACCCAAGACGGCGAGACCGTGGTGATCGAGGTCGTATGAGGATCTATATCCGCGGGCAGGGAAAAGCCCGGCCCATTCGGATCCTGCTGCCCACCCGGCTGCTGCTCAGCCCCATCGCCGGGTCGATCCTGCACCGGACCAGCGGGAAGTGGACGGCTGCGCAGTGGAGGAAGCTGCTGGGCGCCCTCCGCCGGTCTGCCCGGGTGCTGAAGGGCATGCCGCTGGTGGAGGTGGAGGAGAAGGATGGGGATTCCGTGCGCATCTACCTATAAGGGTCCCAGCAAGCAAAAAGCCCCCAAAGCGGGGGCTTTTTTCGTGGGATTCATTCGGCCAGCGCGCGGTTGAGCCAGGCCTCGGCGATATCCAGGGCCAGGTAGAGGCCGCTTTTTTCGCTGGTCTTGACGATCTGCTTGCGGGTGCGGATCTCGGGGTCGGTGTACATCAGCTGGACCACGACTTTGTCCGCCACCTCCAGGTCGCCCACCTGCTTTTTGGATTTGATATCCAGCTTGATGACGTATTTGTCCGCCATGCTGCCGTAGTAGATGGTATCCCCGGAACGCACCAGGGGCTTGCCCTTGTAGGTGGGGAAGCTGGGTCTTGTCTGCTCGCTCATGGGTCACGCTTCCTTTCTTTGGGTATTTCGCGGGATCACTCGCCCAGATAGGAGCGCACCACGGCCTTGAGCAGTTCGTCCCGATCGATGCGGCGCACCAGGCTGCGGGCGTTGTTGTGGGTGGTGATATACGTGGGATCCTCGGAGAGCAGGTATCCCACGATCTGGCTGATGGGATTGTACCCCTTCTCCTTGAGCGCGTCGTACACCAGCAGCAGGATCCGCTTCATCTCCTCCTCCTTGGACTGATTCAGGGAGAATTCGATGGTATTGCCGCTCTTGTGGGAGAATTCATCATTCATCCGGAACACCTGCCTTTCTCGTTCCTACTTATCATACCGGAAAATCGGCCGGAATGCAAGAGCAATTCGCGATTTCCCGGGTTCAGGCCCGCAGTTTGGCGCCCAGCGGGGCCAGCTGCGCCACGATGCCGTCCACCACGGGCTGGACTTCCTCCTTGGAGAGGGTCTTTTCCCGGGAGGAGAAGCCGAAGCGCAGGGTCATGCTGCGCTGGCCGCCCAAACTGAAGGTGTCCACCAGGGTCACCTCGGAAAGGAGGGCGGGGTCCACCTGGGCCCAGGCGGGCTGCAGGCTGCCGAAGGTGACGCCCTCCGCCAGGGAAAGGGAGAGGTCGATGTCGATCCCCGGGAAGCGGGAGGGCTCCCGGTACCGCAGCTCCTGGGGCTCCAGGGCGGAGAAGGCGTCCAGATCCAGCTCCAGCACCGCGGCGACGCCCCGGCGGTCCAGGCGGGCCGCCACGGCGGGATGCAGCGTGCACACCCAGCCCATGGGCTGGCCGGCAAAGGTGATCTGGGCGGTGTTGCGGGGATGCTGGAAGCTGTGGGCGGGCGGAATGTTGGCAAAGGACGGCTCCAGGCCCTTGATCTCCAGACCCAAAGTCAGGACGGTCTCCAGCAGGGCGTAGTACAGCTCCCGCTCGCCGCGGACCCGGCTGAACAGCGCCGCGCCCAGCACCTTGCGCTCGATGGCAGAGCCGTCGGGGCGCTTGCCCCGGCACACCCGGCCCACCTCGAACACGCCGAAATCGGCGGCAAAGGAGCGGTTCTCCTGGAGCACGCCCAGCAGCGTGGGACCCATATTGGTGCGCAGGACCTCGTTGTCCGGGCTTTGGGGACTGACCAGGCGCACGTTGTCCTCCACCGGGATGCCCAGCTCCCGGCTCTTTTTGGCGTCGGCCCAGATGTAGGAGTGGATCTCGTGGAGCCGGTACCGCTGGACCAGAATATCTTTCGCAAAATTCTCCGTTTTATTTTCCACGCTCTTTTTCCGGGGCGCCAGGGGGCTCACCGTGGTGGAGATCTGGAAATTGTCGTAGCCGTAAATGCGGGTGATCTCCTCGATGATGTCCGCCTTGATGGTCACATCCTTGGTGGCGCGCCAGCTGGGCACGGTGACGGTGAAGCCGGAGCCGTCCTGCGCGGCGGCAAAGCCCAGGGCCCCCAGGGTGGTGAGGATCTCCCCGTCGGAGATCTGGATGCCGGTGTAGCGGTCCACATAGGCCTTGTCGAACTGCAGGGTCACGGTGGGGTAGTGCTTCACGTAGACGTCGGTGAGCCGGGAGACCACCTGGGCGTCCGGGTCGATGTCCAGCAGCAGCTTCAAAAAGCGCCCGATGGCGGGCACGGTCATCTCCGGGTCCAGGGTCTTCTCGTACCGCATGGAGGCGTCGGTGCGCAGGCCCAGCCGCACGGCGGACCGCCGGACGCTGACGGCGTCGAAGTTGGCGGATTCCAGCAGCAGGCTGTCGGTGTCATCCTCGATCTCACTGGCCAGGCCGCCCATGATGCCAGCCACGGCCACGGGCTGGCCGCCGGAGCAGATCATCAGGGTGTTGGGGTCGATGGAGCGCTCCTGGCCGTCCAGGGTCTGGAAGGAGAAGGGGGTGTCAAAGCGCCGGACCTCGATGCGGTCCACTTTGGCGCTGTCGAAGGCATGCATGGGCTGGCCCATCTCCAGCATCAGGTAGTTGGTCAGGTCGGCCAGCAGGTTGATGGCCCGGCTGCCGCAGTAGAACAGCCGGATGCGCATCTCCACGGGGCTCACCTTTTTCGTGATGTTGCGGACCTTGATCCCGGAATACCGGAAGCACAGGTCCCGGTCCAGCACCTGGATGTCGATGGGCTCCAGCGCGTCAAAGGCGGAGAGAGCCACGGTCTCCAGAGGCTTGAGGGGCCGGCCGGTCAGGGCGGCGAATTCCCGGGCGATGCCGTAGTGGCCCCACAGGTCGGGGCGGTTGGTCAGGGACTTGTTGTCCACCTCGAAGACGATGTCCCGGATGGGATAGAGCTCCGTCAGGTCCACGCCCACCGGGGTCTGGGGATCCAGCTCCATCAGCCCGGAATGGTCCGCGGAGATGCCCAGCTCGTGCTCCGAGCAGCACATCCCGTGGGATTCGTACCCCGCGATGGCGGCGCAGGCGATGTCCTGTCCGGCCACCCGGCCGCCCTCCTTCACAAAGGGCACGAGGAGCCCCTCCCGCACGTTGGGCGCGCCGCAGACCACATCATAGACCCGGTCGCCGGCGTCCACCCGGAGCAGGTGCAGCTTTTTGGAATCCGGATGGGGCGCCACGGACAGGATCCGGGCGGACACCACGTCTTTCAGATCGGTCCCCATGTGGAAGATGTCCTCCACCTCGGCGGTGGAAAGGGTAAAACGACGGATCAGGGGTTCCAGCTCCAGGCCGGAAAGATCCACAAAATCCCGGATCCAGTTCATTGAGATCAGCATGTATGGTTCCTCCTCTCCCCGTTTATTCGTGCTTGAACTGCGACAGGGCCTTGAGGTTGCCGCTGTTCAGGTCCCGAATGTCCTTGACGCCGTACTTCATCATCACCAGGCGAGTCAGTCCCAGGCCAAAGGCAAAGCCGGTGTACTCCTCCGGGTCGATGCCGCCCTCCCGGAGCACGTTGGGATGGATCATGCCGCAGGGGCACAGCTCCAGCCAGCCGGAATGCTTGCAGGTGGGGCAGCCCTCGCCGCCGCAGATCAGGCAGGAGATGTCCAGCTCGAAGCCGGGCTCCACAAAGGGGAAGAAGCCGGGCCGCAGCCGCACCTGGATGTCCCGCTCGAAGACCTGGGACAGCATGGTCTTCATGAAGTAGATCAGATTGGAGATGGAGATGTTCTTGTCGATCATCATGCCCTCCATCTGGAAGAAGGTGTTCTCGTGGCTGGCGTCGGTGGCCTCGTTGCGGAAGCACCTGCCGGGGAAAATGGCCCGCAGCGGCGCGCCGTATTTTTTCATGATGGCGTTCTGGGCCGCAGAGGTCTGGGTCTTCAGCAGCTGGCCGTTGTCCAGCCAGAAGGTGTCCTGCATGTCCCGGGCGGGGTGGTCCTTGGGCACGTTCACCGCCTCGAAGCACTCGTAGTCGGTGACGATCTCCGGGTAATCTTCCACGGTGAAGCCCATGGAGGTGAAGATCTCCTCCAGCTGGCGCTGCACCACGGTGATGGGATGGTAGGAGCCCTGGGCCTCGTTGACGGGCAGGGTCACGTCGTACTGCTCGGCGGAGGCGATGAGCAGGTTCTCCTCAGCGGTCTTCAGGGCCTCGGCCTGGGCGGCCAGGCGCTCCTCCACCTGCTTTTTCAGGGCGTTGATGTGCTGCCCCAGCTCCCGCTTTTCCTCGGCGCCCACGTCCTTGAGGCCCTTGAGCAGCTCGGTGACACTGCCCTTTTTGCCCAGGTAGCCCACCCGGAGCTTCTCCAGGGTCTCGCTGGTCTTGGCGGCGGAAAGCTCCGCCTCGAAGCGGGCTCGCAGCGCTTCGATCTTTTCTTTCATGGTCTCACGATCCTTTCTGTTGGGTTGCTTTCCCGGAGCTTTCTGGGGAAAAAGAAAATCCGCCCCGGCGTTTCCACGTTCCAAGGGGCGAAGTCCAAAAACATTCGCGGTACCACCCAAGTTCAGCGGGGATCCTCCCGCCCTCATTGCTGGCTGTAACGGTGCCTGCCGTCGGGGCCTACCGGGGCCTTGAGCCCTTTGAGCCCCGCCGCTCCGAAAGGAACTTCCCTCCGCCCATCCGCGCCGGCGCTTCCAGCCCAGGCGGCGGCTCTCTGTTCAGACGGCATCGGAGGTACTTTCTTTCATCTCGGCGTTTGCTGCGTTTCACGGTCCAACCGGCGGCGAAAAAGCCGCTACCAATCATCATATCATAAAGGTCCCGGGTTTTCAAGTGTTTTTCGCAGGCGGTCCTTTTTTTGTTGCTTTTTTGGGGGATGTTCGGTATAATAGGAGAAAACCGCATGAAAAAGGAGTGCTGCGCCATGGGCGATGTGTTTGTTGAACGGATGATCAAACGGAAGATGACCGGTGTGGACTACGCCCTGGTGGCGGGGATCCTGGTGGCGGCGCTGCTGCTGTCCGTGGTCAGCTTTGTGGTGGGCACGCTGATGTTCGGCAACCCCATGGTGACCCTGCTGGTGACGGCCGGCGCCATCTTCGGCGCCTACAAGCTCATCGGCACCCGCCTGCTGGAGTACGAATACAGCATCACCAACGGCTTTGTGGCCGTGGACAAGATCATCAACCGGTCCTCCCGCAAGCGCATGACCGCCTTTGAGTGCGACACCTGCGAGGACATCGGCCGCTATCCGGAGCAGGAGGAGCGGCTCAAGCAGCGTTCCTTCGACCAGCGGATCTTCGCCACTCAGTACACCGACCGCCGGGACAGCTGGTATATGATCGTCCAGAGCAAGAAGACCGGCAAAACGCTGGTGATCTTCAACCCCGACGAGGAATTCCTGGACGCCGTCAAGCGGTTCATCCCCCGCCCGCTGCGGTTCGAGAAGTTCGGCAGGAACTGAGCCGAAGCGGCCCCACGGCCCGCCGTATACGACAAAGAACCGCATGTTCGGAATCAGCCGAGCGCATGCGGTTCTCTTGCATATATCCAAATCAGCGTCCAAGGCGCTCAGCCCGCCGTTCCCTTGATGATGGGCGACAGCCGCTTATAGACGGCAAAGGTGATGGCCACGTCGCACAGGCCCTTACAGAACGTGAAGGGCACATTGAACCACAGCAGCGCCTGGAACAGGGTCTCGGTGTGGGGGTTGATGACCCGGTACATGTCCATGATCGTCTCCATGGGCAGGTGATAAAAGGTGGAGTAGGCGGGATAGGTGACGAAATAGTTCAGCGGCAGGCTCAGCACTGCCATGGCTGCTGCCCCCACCAGAGAGGCGATGAGCGCGCCCTTGCGGGAGTTCATCCGCCGATAGAGGATCCCGGCGGGCACCACGAAAAACAGCCCCAGCAGGAAATTGCTCAGCTCTCCCACCCCGGCCGTGGAGGTGGACAGCACGCTCACCACGTTTTTGATGAGGCACACCGCCCCGCCGGACACCGGCCCCATGGAAAAGGCGGCGATCAGCGCAGGGAGTTCGGAAAAATCCAGCTTGATGAAGCTGGGGATCACCGGCGTGCTGAAGCTGAGATACATCAGCACGGAGGCCACCGCCCCCATGATGGCGGTGACGGTGAGTTTGCGGACATTGACGTACTTCATACAGAGAACCACCCTTCAAATCATTTGGCAGGGAGCCGTTGGGAGGGCGTTTTCCCCAAAAAAGAAGACGCGATACCGCGTCTTGGGGGCCGAACGCCGCCTTCTTCCATCCGGACTTTGACCGTCGGTACCGGAGTCCCACCGGTTCGGCCCGGCATTTGCCGGGTTCGCAGACTGAGAGCTGCCGCTCATCACTGCCGGTAAGGAATTCCACCTTGCCCCGAAGACCATTTACCGTTCCATTGTATTGCGTACACCCGATTTTGTCAATCCCCAAAAGGAGGGATCGCCGTGAAGCTGTACCAAAAAAAGGAGATCCGTGCCCTGGAGGACGCCGCCGTGGCGGAGGGCGTCTCTCTGGAGCAGCTGATGGAGAACGCCGGGCAGGCCCTTGCCCAGGCGGTGGCCCGGCGCATCCGCCCCCTGCGCGGCTGCCGGGCGGCCGTGCTCTGCGGCAAAGGGAACAATGGCGGCGACGGGTTTTTCTGTGCTGCCCGGCTGGCCCGGCAGGGAGCCCGGTGCGCGGTGCTCCTGCCCTGCGGAGAGCCCGAGTCCGCCCTGGCCCGCCGGGCCTTTGGCCAGCTGCCGCCCCAGGTCCAGATCATCCGGGATGAGCTCTAGGCCCTGGCCGTCCTGCAGGAGGCCCAGGTCGCGGTGGACTGTGTCTTCGGGTTCGGCTTCCGGGGGGAGCTCCCCGCCGAGGCAGCCCGGCTGCTGGCCGCTGCCAACGCCTCCAGCGCCCTGCGCATCGCCGCCGACCTGCCCAGCGGCACGGAGTGCGATACCGGCCGGGCCTGCGCCGGGTCCTTTCGGGCGGATGTCACCGTGGCCCTCATCGGCAAAAAGCCCGCCCATGTGAGCTACCCCGCCCGGGCGTTCTGCGGGACGGTAGAGGTGGCCTCCCTGGGCGTGCCGTCAGCGCTGTTTGCGGACCGGTCGGCCCAGCTCTTCGAGACCGACCGCCGCCGGGCGGCGGCCCCCCTGCACATTCCCGCCCCGGACGCCCATAAGGGCACTTTGGGCACGCTGACGCTGGTCTGCGGCAGCGTGGGCATGGCCGGGGCGTGCATCCTGGCGGCCCGGGCCGCCCTGCGTTCCGGGGTCGGCCTGGTGCGCATCGCCGCGGATCAGCGCCTGTATCCCGTTCTGGCCCCGGCTCTGCCGGAATGTGTCTTCACCCTGCTGCCGGTGGACGATCCCGAAGCCCTCCGGGAGCGCCTCCGGGCCGCTTTGGCGTCGGCCACGGCCTGTGCCGCGGGCTGCGGGCTGGGGGACCTGGCCGGGCTGCTGGTGCCCCTGCTGCTGGAAGACTGCCGGGTGCCTCTGCTGCTGGATGCCGACGCCCTCAACTGGTGCGCACGCCATCCGGAGCTGCTCTCCCGCGCCCAGGCGCCTCTGGTCCTCACGCCCCATCCCGGAGAAATGGCCCGCCTGTGCCGGGACGAGACCGCCGAGATCCAGCGGGACCGGCTGGGCGCCGCCCGGGAAAAGGCCCGGGAGACCGGCGCGGTGGTGGTCCTCAAGGGGGCCGCCACGGTGATCGCCGCCCCGAACGGCCCCACGGCGGTCAATCCCACCGGCGATCCCGGCATGGCAAAGGGCGGCAGCGGCGACGTGCTGGCGGGGATCATCGGGTCCCTGCTGGCCCAGGGCACGCCTCCCTTTGATGCCGCGGTCACCGGGGCGTATATCCACGGCCTGGCCGGCGATCTCTGCGCCCGGTCCCTGGGCCGGCGCTCCATGCAGCCCACCGACCTGCTGGCCCGGCTGCCGGAGGCGTTTTGCCTCTTGACGGGGACCCGCTGAGTCTGCTATCCTATATCGCAGTATGTGGATCGGGAAGTGATTTGATGTATACCTACCTGTGGATCTTCTTTCTCTTTGCCTTTTTGGGCTGGTGCGGAGAGGTGGTCTTTGCCGCCCTGGTGGAGAAGCGCTTCGTCAACCGGGGCTTTCTCAACGGCCCCCTCTGCCCCATCTATGGGTTCGGCGTCGTGCTCATCGATTGGATCCTCCACCCCTTTGGGAACCACCCCACGGCCCTGCTCATCGGCAGCATGGTGGTGGGCTCGGCTCTGGAGTGGCTGGCGGGCTTCCTGCTGGAAAAGATCTTCCATCAAAAATGGTGGGATTACTCCAATGAACCCCACAACCTCAACGGCTACATCTGCCTGAAATTCTCTCTGCTGTGGGCGGTGGCCGGCACGCTGGTGGTGCGCTTCCTGGTGCCCGTGACCCGCCGGATGGTCTCCTGGATCCCCAAGACCCTGGGGTGGGTGCTCCTGTCGGTCCTCCTGGCCCTGGCCGTGGCAGACTTCATCGTCACCGTGGCGGCCATCATCGGCCTCAACCGCCGCCTCAAGAACCTGGAGGTCCTCACCGAGCGGATCCGAACCGATTCCGACCGCCTGGGCGAGGCCCTGTTCAAGGGCACCGAGGCTGCCCTGGAAAAGCGGGACGAGCTCCAGCAGAACGTCCAGGCCCTCCGCGCCCAGTACGAGGCCGTCGTCCATGCCAATCCCCTCCACCGCCGCCTGCTCAAGGCCTTCCCCGATCTGCGCTCCCTGCGGCATAACCGGGAGCTGGAGCTCCTCCGGGAGAACATCGACGTGTTCCGCCGCCGCTCCTCCGAGGCCCTGCGCCGCCGCAACGAGGCCGCGGTGGCCGCCTATGAGGAAAAGCTCCCCGAGGGGGCCGAAAAGCCCTTCGCCTTCGGCCTGTGCTATTCCAAGCTCTTCTGGATCTTCCTCATCGGCAGCGTGGTGGGCTGCGTCCTGGAGACCCTCTATGCCCTGGTATTCCCGCCCCATCGCTTCGAGCTGCGGGTCAGCCTGGTCTTCGGGCCCTTCATCCTGGTCTACGGCTTCGGGGCCGTGCTGTTCACCCTGGTGCTCTACCGGATGTACAACCAGCGGGACCTGCTGATCTTCCTCTCCAGCATGGTCATCGGCGGCGGCTTCGAGTACTTCTGCAGCGTGATCCAGCAGATGATCTTCGGCACCGTCTCCTGGGAGTATTCCGGCTCCATGCTCAGCCTGGGCGGCCGCACCAACCTGATGTATTCCTTCTTCTGGGGCGTCCTGGGGCTGGTCTGGGTCAAGGACCTCTACCCCGTGATCTCCCGCACCGTCCAGAAGATCCCCAAAAAGCTGGGCCGCACGCTGACCGCGGTCTGCACCGTGCTCATGGTGCTGGATATCCTCCTCTCCGCCGGGGCCGTCTACCGCCGCAGCGAGCGGATCAACCACGTCCCCGCCAGCGACCCCGTCCGGGTCTTCTTCGATACCGCTTTCCCGGATCCGGTGCTGGACATCATCTTCCCCCACATGGAATATGTGGGTCCCCTCCGGGGCGATGGCCCCCTGGAGCCCTAGCCGTTTTCCCCCGACAACAGGAAAAGGCCGGTGCGAACACCGGCCTTTTCCCTTTTGCTTGAGGGGTATATTGAGGAGGGGTAGAACATATACAACGAGGATGGTGCGGCCCACCCCGTGTATGATTAAGATTATACAATAGAATTTTTGGAAATTGTTAAGCGTTTGTGAACAAACTTTTAATTTTTCTCACACAAGGACTTTTTTTCAAAAAATTTCAAAAATTTTTCAAACATACGTTTACAAACCCCACTCGAGTGTGGTATAATGATTGTGTCTAAACAGACCCCACGGAAAACAGAGGACATACGGAGGTGCAGGCAGTGGAAAGATTGACGGAAAGCCAGCAGAGAGTGTATGATTTTTTGCGGAAACAGACGCCCAGCGGCGTGCCCCCCACTGTGCGGGAGATCTGCGCGGCCACGGGCCTGCGCTCCACCTCCACGGTGCATGCCCACCTGAAGACCCTGGAGCGGCTGGGGTACATCACCCGGGGCGCCGGGCAGAACCGTTCCATCCGCATCGAGGGCACGGTGGTCCCTGCCCAGGTGCCGATCCTGGGCCGGGTCACGGCAGGCCAGCCCATCCTGGCGGTGGAGGACATCGAGGGCTACCTCCCCTTCCCGGAGCAGGCGGGCAAAGACCTGTTCGCCCTCCACGTGCAGGGGCTCAGCATGCTCAACGCCGGGATCCTGGACGGCGACTACGTCATCGCCGAGCAGACCCCGGATGCCCAGAACGGGGACATCATCGTGGCTCTCATCGACGACGAGGCCACCGTCAAGCGCTTCTACCGGGAGGGCGGCAACGCCGTGCGCCTGCAGCCCGAGAACCCGGATTTCGAGCCCATCTATTCCGACCGGGTCCAGGTGCTGGGCAAGGTCATCGCGGTGATCCGCATCCTGTAACGCCCCCTGGGCCGCGGCCGCCTCATCGGTTCGCACGACCAAAAGGAACACCCCCGCCGGGATGTTCCTTTTTTGCAGGTCTCGTTCGCTTTGTTTACAGACTGCCCACCACCGCCGCCAGCAGCTGCTGGGCCTTATAGGCGGATTCCCGGGCAAAGGCGGGGAAATCCGTGGGGGAGTCGTCGTTGGCCCCGTCGGAGATGGCCCGCAGCACCGCGCAGGGGATGTGGTTCAGCAGGCACACCTGGGCCACCGCGCCGCCCTCCATCTCGCAGGCCAGCGCGCCGTAGGACTGGTACAGCTGGGCCCCCAGGGCCTTGTCCGCCACGAACCGGTCCCCGGAGGCGACGGGCCCCAGGTGGGCGTTCCCGTAGAGCCCCCGGGCGGCCTGCAGCAGCGCCTGGGCCGCCTCCGGGGCGCAGGGCAGCTCCCGCAGCATCCCGCATCCCGGCAGGGTCAGGGTGGCCATGGGTTCGCCGATGGCCGTGGTGTCGAAGTCGTGCTGGATGCAGTGGCTGGCCACCACCAGGTCCCCGATGTGCACCTGGGGCCCGGTCCCGCCGGCCACGCCGATGTTGAGGATCAGCCGGGGGTCGTACCGGTCGGCCAGCACCTGGGCGCACATCCCGGCGTGGACCTTCCCCACGCCGCACTGCACCACCACGCAGGGGACCTCCCGGAACCGCACCCGGTAAAAGGTCATGGAAGCGTGCTCTTCCGCCGAAAGGACCGTTCCCCCGGCCAGCAGCGCCTCGATCTCCACCGCCATGGCCCCCAGGATCCCAATGGGTCTCGTTTCGTTCATACCGTCCGCTCCTTTGTGTTGGATCTTGTTTCCCCGGCCCTCACTGCTTCCCGGGGCCCTTTCCCTTCTCCTGGAACGAAGCCACCTTGGCCCGGATGAACGCCACAAAGGCGTCGGCCTCGCCCACTGAGAACCCGTTCTTGTCCAGGATCCAGGCATTGTCCGCGTCGGTATACAGGTAGATATACCGGTCCCACCGGCGCACGGAGAGGATCTTGAAATAGGGATACACCGACATGGGCTGCACGCCGGAGACCCGGAACCCGTCCTCATAGAACATATACTGGGCCGTGGAGGACAGCCCCCGGCTGTATTCCTTCCGCTGGATCCGCTCGGTGGTACCCGGCGCGGAGATGACCCGGTAGGCAAAGTAGACCGTCACCGCCACGGAGGCCAGCTTGATCCACCACTCCAGCCGGAAAACGAAGGCGGTCACCAGGATCAGCACGCACAGCACGGTCCCCAGCACCACGGACCGGATCTGCTTCACATAGGCGTGGAACAGGCTGAAGGTGTGCAGCGTCTCCCGGGTGCAGTCGGTGGCGTTGGCGTACAGCAGCGAGCCCACCTCCCAGGGCTTCCCGTGGTACCGCCGCTCGTGCTCCGTCAGCAGGGCCGTCATGCGGGCCTTGTTCTTCTTGTCCAGCCGCCGGCGCACCGGCACATAGATCAGCGGCGCCAGCACCATGCACAGCAACAGCCCCACCACGATGAGCATGGGGGCGTACTGCTGGGGGGACAGGGGCGTGTCCGCGGCCTGGGCCGCCTCCTCCCGGGTCAGCCGCTGGGTGATCTCCACGGACTGCACCAGCTCCTCCAGCAGGGAGACCAGCGTGGGATCAAGCTCCGTGGAGGCGTGGATGTCGAAATTCAGGGTGTGCCCGTTGAACAGGGTCCCGTAGATGATCTCATGGGCGTCGCCATAGGTCTCGGAGGACCCGTCCGTGCGCAGATAGTAGAACGGCTGCCCGTGGATGTCCACGAACCGGCGCTCCACCGAAATCTCGTCCACCTGGACGGTGAGCAGGCTGTCCAAAAAGCTCTGTTTGTCCTCCTCTGCCATCTCCCGCAGGTCGAAGATCTCCTGGGTGGTCTCGTTGCTCCGGGACATCACCTTGATGTTCATGGCTCCGCCCTCCGAATAGAGGTCCACCACCACGCCGTATTCCTCGTTCTCCTGGACCTGGTTCTGGCCGCTGGTCACCCCCGCCAGCCCCCAGGTGGGATCGTCGCCGGAAGTGTCGGGGCCAAAGGCATAGATGAACGCCGAGGGGACCGTGAAGGTATAGTCCTCCCCCTTCCACTGGGTGGGCTCAGACGCCAAAACAGGCAGACAGCAGGTGAGCAGCAGCAAGGCGGCCAGCAGGGCCGCGGCAGCGCGCTTGGGTTTCATGGGCGGTCGTCCTCTCTGTTGTTTTTTTCGGATACCCTCTCAGTATAGCACAAATCGCCCCCCGGGAAAAGCGTTCTGCAAAGAAAAAGACAAAAAGATTGACAGAGGGGCTAAAAATCAAGTACAATCGTACCAGAAAGCAGCCGCAGGGCCCCCGGGCCCTCTGCCCTGGAGAAAGGAAGTAGATTCGCATGGTCACTGCCGTCATCACCGGCGCCACCGGCGGCCTGGGCCGGGAATACATCGACGCCATCCTGGCCCAATATCCCTCGGTAGACGTGTTCTGGCTCATCGCCCGGGACCGGGAGGCCCTCAAACAGGTGGCCCAGCTCCACACGGACAAGACCGTGGCGGCCATTTCTCTGGACCTGGCCCAGGAGGAGAGCCTCCACCGGTTCGAGCAGCTCCTCAAGGAACAGAACCCGGAGATCAAGGTGCTGGTCAACAGCGCCGGCGTCGGCAAGGTCACGGACTTTTTCTCCGCCAACCTGGCGGGCCAGCTGGGCATGGTGGACCTCAACTGCCGGGCCCTCACCGCCCTGACCCGCCTGTGCCTGCCCTATATGCTGGACGACGCCCTGGTGCTCAACATCGCCTCGGCCTTCGGGTTCTGCCCGGGCCCCCGCATGTCCGTGTACAGCGCCACCAAGGCCTTCGTCATCTCCCTCTCCAAAGCCCTCCACGACGAGCTCCGTCCCCGGGGGATCAAGGTCACCGCCGTGTGCCCCGGCCCTATGGAGACCGATTTCTGGTACGTGGCCGGCGCTCCGGAGGGCCACTCCCGCCTCATCGACTGGCTCCCCAAGGAATCCCCCGCCCAGGTGGCGGCGGGGTCGCTGCGGGCCGCCAAGCAGGGCCGGATGGTCTACACCCGCCACATTCTGTACAAGTTCTACCACCTGCTCTCCAAGCTGCTGCCCCACGGCTTTCTGATGCAGTTCACCGAGGTCTGATCCCACCCCAAAGGAGGACGAACCCATGGAGCCCAATGCGTTCACCGGCGGCGTAGAGCCCGGCGGCCTGTGGAATCAAAACGACATCCGCATCCTGCTGTGCGTGATCCTCAAAAACGCCGGCGGCACCTTTACCCGCCAGGACCTGGGGGAGATCACCCAGAGCCGGGGCCTGGCCAATTTCTTCGAGGTGGGGGACGCCCTCACCGCCCTGGAGCGCCAGGGCAACGTGACGGCAGATCCCCAGGGCCGCTTCCGCCTGACCCCTCCGGGGGAGGAGATCGCCCAGACCCTGGGCACCGAGCTCCCCCTCTCCGTCCGGGAAAAGGCCCTGGGGGCCGCCATGCAGCTGGCCGCCCGGGATCGCGCCCTGCGGGAGAACCGGGTGGAGATCACCGAGGAAGCCAAAGGCTTTCGGGTGCGGTGCCGCGTGTGCGACGGGGACCTGGACCTCCTCACCGTCTCGCTGTACGCCCCGGACCGGGCCCAGGCCCAGGTGCTGGAAGCCCATTTTTACGCAGACCCGGAAGGCCTCTACCGCCTGGTGCTGGCCGCCCTCACCGGCGAAAAGACCTTCCTCAACCCCTCCGGAAACTGAGAAAGGAGCCCCCTTATGTCCATCCGTTTTGACGAGCAGACCGGCATTTTCAAGCTGGATACCGACAAACTCACTTACGCCCTGGGCGTGTTCGGCCCGGGCTACCTCACCCACCTGTATTTCGGTCCTCCCGTCCCCGACACCGACCTTCGGTATCTGCTGTACCGGGGCTGGTTCGATTCCCTAAGCCCCTACGCCCCCGGGGTGGAGGACCCCCTCTTCTCCCTGGACATCAACCCCCTGGAGTACCCCGCCAACGGCGCGGGGGATTTCCGCATCTCCGCCCTGTCCGTCCGCAATGCCGACGGCAACTCCGTGACGGACCTGCGCTATACGGGCTACACCGTCACCCGGGGCAAGCCGGCCCTGCCCGGCCTGCCCGCCGCCTTCGCCGCCGAGGACGAGGCCGAGACCCTGACCCTCCACCTGGAGGACCCGGTGACCGGGGTCCGGGTGCAGCTGCTGTACACCGTCTTTGCCGAGGCCGGCGTCCTCACCCGCAGTGCCCGCATCGAAAACGCCGGGGCCGCCCCCGTGGTGCTGGAGCGGGCCTACAGCGCCTGCTTCGACCTGCCCACCATGAACTTCGACCTGGTCCACCTGTGGGGCAAATGGGCCAAGGAGAACACCACCGCCCGGGATCCCCTGATGCACGGCCGGCAGGGCATCCGCTCCCGCCGGGGGATGACCGGACCCAACCACAACCCCTTCCTGGCCCTGGCCGCCAAGGATGCCACCGAGGACACGGGCGAGGTCTACGGGTTCCAGCTGGTCTACAGCGGCAACTTCGCCCTGGACCTGGAGACGGATACCCGGGGCTGCCCCCGGGTGCTGGTGGGCATCGATCCCGAGGACTTCCGCTGGCTGCTGGAGCCCGGGGAGTCCTTCACCACCCCGGAGGCCGTGGCCGTCTTTTCCGACCAGGGCCTGGGGGGCATGAGCCGCACCTTCCACCGCTTCTACCGAAATCACCTCATGCGCAGCCCCTGGGCCAAGAAAAAGCGCCCCCTGCTCATCAACAGCTGGGAGGCCGCCTATTTCGACTTTGACGGGGACAAGCTGGTGGCGTTCGCCCGGGAGGCCAAGGAGCTGGGCATCGACCTGCTGGTGATGGACGACGGCTGGTTCGGCGATCGCTTCGACGACCACCGGGCCCTGGGGGATTGGCAGGTGAACGAAGCCAAGCTGGGTGGAACGCTCAAACAGCTGGTGGACCGGGTCAACGCCCTGGGGGTCCAGTTCGGCATCTGGTACGAGCCGGAGATGATCAACCCGGACAGCGACCTCTACCGCGCCCACCCCGACTGGGCCGTGTGCGCCCCCGGCCGGGAAAAGTCCCTGTCCCGGCACCAGTGCGTGCTGGATATGACCCGCCGGGACGTCCGGGACTATCTCTTCGGGGAGATGACCCGGGTGCTGTCCTCCGCCAACATCGCCTACATCAAGTGGGACTGCAACCGCAACCTCTCCGAGGCGGCCAGCCTGCAGCTGCCCCCAGAGCGCCAGGGCGAGTTCTTCCACCGCTATGTCCTGGGGGTCTATGACCTGATGGACCGGATCACCCGGGCCTTCCCCCACATCCTGCTGGAGAACTGCTCCTCCGGCGGCGGCCGGTTCGACCCCGGCATGCTGTACTTCTCCCCCCAGATCTGGGGCAGCGACAACACCGACCCCATCGAGCGGCTGACCATCCAGTTCGGGGCCTCCCTGTGCTATCCCATCTCCGCCATCGGGGCCCACGTGTCCGCCAATCCCCGCACCGGCATCGAGACCCGGGGCAACGTGGCCCTGTGCGGCACCTTCGGCTACGAGCTGGACCCCGGCAAGCTCACCCCGGCGGAAAAGGCCGCGGTCAAAGAGCAGGTGGCCGCCTATCACCGCTATTACGACCTCATCCACGAGGGGGACTTCTACCGCCTCACCGCCCCCACGGAGGACCCCTTCCTGTGCGACTGGGAATTCGTCAGCCCCGACCGCTCAGAGGTCCTGTTCACCCGGGTGGTGATGCGCCGCCCGGACAATTTCTACCAGCCCCGCCGCCTCAAGGGCCTGGACCCGGACAAGTTCTACACGGACGAGACCACCGGCCAGGTCTACTCCGGCGCCCTGCTGATGCACGCCGGCCTGGACCTCTCCCTGGCCTTTGGCCGCCTTCCCCAGGACGGCGCCAGCCTCACCCGCCATCTCGTGGCCCGATGACCGGAAAATCTGCATTTTCCGGTTGACAGCGGGTCCCTTCCCTGCTATAATAATGGGGCTGTCCGGCCGGACAGCCCACGAGACTCATTAGCTCAGTTGGCAGAGCACCTGACTTTTAATCAGGGTGTCCGGGGTTCAAATCCCCGATGGGTCACCATGTTAGCGACATAATTTAGATCCAAGCCCAAAAAGCCCCGGAATTCCGGGGTTTTTTGGCACCCAGGGTGCCGTACAACAGATGTCAAATTGTTGGATCCCAGAAGGTCCTTTTGAGACTTTTCGGTGATTCGAACCCTTAAAATCCGCTTTTTGAAAGGAAGCCGAGTCGAAATGCACTGCCCC
>CANRPD010000037.1 GCA_947632385.1 uncultured Clostridia bacterium
GGCAAGTTCGAGCTGGCCAAGAAGGCCAAGGCCCTGAACCTGGACGCCATCCATGACACCGTCCATGAAATGGCCCGGGACGAGGCTCGTCACGGCAAGGCCTTCCAGGGCCTGCTGGAGCGCTACTTCAAGTGATCGGAGGCGCCCCCATGAAAAAGTACATCTGCAAGCTGTGCGGCTGGGTCTATGACGAGGCCGAGCAGGGCACCAAGTGGGAAGACCTCCCCGAGGACTTCGTCTGCGAGCTCTGCGGCGCCGGCAAGGAAGACTTCGAAGAAGTCCAAGAGTGATCTGTTGGACCCCCAGGGCCCCCGGGCTCCGGGGGTCCTTTTGCGTCCCCTTCCCCTTGACAACCCCGCCCAAACATGGTACAATGGCCCTAACACAAGGGGAGTAGTCCGCAGCCGCCGGTCCCCCGGGGCTGCAGCTAGGCCAACAATCACTGGGTGCGGCGGCTTCGCCCATATAATCCCTGGTTTAGCTTCAAACGACCAGACCTGGTGCACGCGCGGAGGGTCCCTCCGCGGTTTCGGTGCGCCGGCCGGCCGTTTTTTTGTGCCGGGAGCTGCTCTCCAAAAGGAAAGGAAGGAAAACATGGAATTTCTCTACGAGAGCCTGCTGAGCATCACCTGGCAGCAGGCGGTCATGTACCTGGTGGGCGGGGCGCTCATCTGGCTGGCCATCAAAAAGGACTACGAGCCCGCCCTGCTGCTGCCCATGGGCTTCGGCGCCATCCTGGTGAACCTCCCCTTCTCCGGGGTCCTCAACCAGTATATGGAGGGCGTGGGCGAGACCCACGGCATCATCCAGTGGCTGTTCGAGGTGGGCATCGAGGCCTCCGAGGCCTTCCCCCTGCTGCTGTTCATCGGCATCGGCGCCATGATCGACTTCGGCCCCCTGCTCTCCAACCCCAAGATGTTCCTCTTCGGCGCGGCGGCCCAGTTCGGCATCTTCCTCACCATCGTCTTCGCGGCGCTGCTGGGCTTTGATATCCGGGACGCGGTCTCCATCGGCATCATCGGCGCGGCGGACGGCCCCACCAGCCTCCTGGTGTCCCAGGTCCTCCACTCCAACTATATCGGGCCCATCGCCGTGGCGGCCTACTCCTACATGGCCCTGGTGCCCATCATCCAGCCCTTCGCCATCAAGGCGGTCACCACCAAAAAGGAGCGCGCCATCCCCATGACCTACCGCCCCGCCGCCGTCACCAAGACCACCCGCATCCTCTTCCCCATCGTGGTCACCTTCGCCGCGGGCCTGGTGGCACCTGCCTCCGTGTCCCTGGTGGGCTTCCTCATGTTCGGCAACCTGCTGCGGGAGTGCGGCGTGCTCAACCGCCTGTCCGAGACCGCCCAAAACGACCTGGCCAACCTCATCACCCTGCTGCTGGGCCTCACCATCTCCTTCTCCATGCGGGCGGAACGCTTCGTTACGCTTCAGACCCTGATGATCATGGCCCTGGGCCTGTTCGCCTTCGTGTTTGATTCCATCGGCGGCGTGCTCTTTGCCAAGCTCCTCAACCTCTTCAGCAAGGAGAAGATCAACCCCATGGTGGGCGCGGCGGGCATCTCCGCCTTCCCCATGTCCGCCCGGGTCATCGAGAAAATGGGCATTGCCGAAAACAACCAGAACCATCTGCTCATGCACGCCGTGGGCGCCAACGTCTCCGGGCAGATCGCCTCGGCGGTGGCAGGCGGCATCGTGCTGGGCTTCTTCATGTGACAGGAGGGTGAACCATGCAACTTGATCTCATGCTGACCGCGCTGCTTGCCAGCATCGGTGTGATCGGCGGGCCGGACGGCCCCACCGCCACCTTCGTCGTCGGCCAGGACCCCGTCTGGCAGGCCATGACCATCCTGGGCAAGGGGATGCTGGGCATCTTCGTGGTGATGATCCTCATCGCCCTCATCGTGGTGCTCCTCACCCGCCTGTCCACCCCCAAAAAGTAGCGCCGCCCAGCTGGGCCAACTCGTCTGGGAGCGGGTCCATGCAGAGGCGTCCGTCCATCCCGAAGGACCGTGGGTGACCCGCGCGTTGACTGCCGGATCGCCCCACGAAGTCCATGAATCGACCCACCGCCCCCCGGCGGCAGAACAAGCAGGAACTCCCCATCGAGCTCCTGCTTTTCGTTGTGGCCGGACCCCTCTCCCGCCGCCTCTCTCCCTTCGCCGGCCCACCGGCAGGGGGGTGCCTGCCGGGACAGTGCCCCCCCCAAAACAGGTGGACCCGCGCCGAGAAAGTGCAGCCCTCAAAAAACAATGGGTTGCTTTTCACAAAATATTCTTTTCCAGAAAAAACGCGCCCGTCCCCCGCCTCCCTCTCCCCCTCCCCGCAGGGGGTCAGATGGGCCAAAAAAGGGGTCCGGACCCCAAAAAAGGTGTGAATAGCGGTTGAATACCGGCGGGTTCGTGCACGTTCAGGGGCGTTTTTGCAGGGCAGCGGCACCTTTTTTGTTCCCTCTGGAGGGAAACAAATACATATTTATGCACAAATCCTGCATAGAGCTGAATATTTGCAGGAAAACCGGGAGTTTTGTCCCCCTGCGGCGCCCTTGCGGCGGGTTTCGGGCCCGTTCCAGCCGTCCGGGCGCTCTCCCCATCCAAGCCTCCCCACCCCTCAAAAACCCCGGGTACAAGGGTTCTTTTTTGCCCAAAACCGCCCCTTGAACGCCCAAAAACAGGTAAAAACAGCCGGTTCCGGCCCGAAAAGCCCCCTTTTGGGCCCGTACAAGACTGAAAACCGGGGTTTTTGGCCCCTTGCGGTGCGGTCCCAGCCCTTTTTTGCGCCCACCGGCAGGTTGGAGGCGGTTTTTTGCGCCCAGCGGCAGTTTCAAGGGGGTTTTGGGCGGGCACAGGTCCCCAAAACGCAAAAAAAGGCAGGCAGAGCGGGGCCTCTTTCCTACCCAAAACTAGCCCGGTTCCGTCCCGAAAAAACCCCTTTTGGGCCCGTACAAGACCGAAAACCGAGGTTTTGGGGCCCTTCCGGCGCGGTTCCAGGCCTTTTTTGCGCCCAGCGGCAGGTTGAAGGCGGGTTTGTGCGCCCAGCGGCAGGTCCAAGGTGGTTTTGGGCGGGCACAGGCCCCCAAAACGCAAAAAAAGGCAGGCAGAGCGGGGCCTCTTTCCTGCCCAAAACTAGCCCGGTTCCGTCCCGAAAAACCCCCTTTTAGGCCCGTACAAGACCGAAAACCGGGGTTTTGGGGCCCTTCCGGCGCGGTTCCAGCCCTTTTTTGCGCCCACCGGCAGGTTGGAGGCGGTTTTTTGCACCCAGCGGCAGTTTCAAGGGGATTTTGGGCGGGCACAGGTCCCCCAAACGCAAAAAAAGGCAGGCAGAGCAGGGGCTCTGTCTGCCTTTGCGCGCGTTTGACTTAGAAATTGCCGCCGGTGAGGTCCTCCACCACCAGCACATGGACCTTGTTGGGGTCTTCGGGGGCCGGGGCGGGGGCTGCAGCGGGGGCGGGCTCTGCCTGCTTGGGCTGGGGATCGTCCCGCTCCTGGAGGAAGGGGGCCGCCACCTGGGGGAACAGGGCGTAGCTCAGCACGTCCTCCTCGCAGTGACCCAGGTGCTTCTCCCGGCACTCTGCCCGGAGCTTCTCCATCTCGGGCTCTAAGAGGTCGGCGGGACGGCAGGTGATGACCTCGTCCGTGCCGATGCACTTGCGCCGGACCTCCTCGTTGACTTCCCCGGGGAGCTGGCCGTACTCGCCCCGCAGGAGGCCCTTGGACTCCTTGGGGACCATCTTGTACCGCTCGCCGGCCAGGACGTTCAGCACGGCCTGGGAGCCCACGATCTGGCTGGTGGGGGTGACCAGGGGCGGATAGCCGAAGTCCTTGCGGACGTTGGGGATCTCTTTCAGCACGTCGTAGTATTTATCGGAGGCGTTGGCCTGCTTGAGCTGGGAGATGAGGTTGGAGAGCATGCCGCCGGGGACCTGGTAGAGCAGGGTGTTGGTGTCCACCCGCAGCACCTTGGGGTCGATATCCAGCTTGGCGGCCACGTCCCGGAAGTGGGCGGCTGCCTGGGAGAGCTTTTCCAGGTCCAGGCCGGTGTCCCGGTCGGTGCCCTGGAGGGTGGCCACCATGGACTCGGTGGCGGGCTGGGAGGTGCCGTTGGCCAGGGGGCTCAGGGCGCAGTCCACGATGTCCACCCCGGCCTGGGCCGCCATGAGGTTGGTCATGTCGCCGGTGCCGGTGGTGTTGTGGGTGTGGAGATGGATGGGCACGCTGACGTTCTCCTTCAGGCGCTTGACCAGCTTGAAGGCGTCATAGGGCAGGAGCAGGTTCGCCATATCCTTGATGGCGATGGTGTCGGCGCCCATCTCCTCCAGCTTCACGGCCAGGCGCACGAAGTAGTCCTCGTTGTGGACGGGGCTCTGGGTGTAGCTGATGCACGCCTCGGCCAGGCCGCCGTACTCCTTGATGTACTTCATGGGGGCCTCGATGTTCCGGGGGTCGTTGAGGGCATCGAACACGCGGACCACGTCGATGCCGTTCTCGATGGACTTCTTGCAGAAGGCCTCTACCACGTCGTCGGCATAGTGCCGGTAGCCCAGGAGGTTCTGGCCCCGGAGGAGCATTTGCAGCTTGGTGTGGGGCAGGCCCTTTTTCAGGGTCCTGAGCCGCTCCCAGGGGTCCTCGTGGAGGAAGCGCATGCACACATCGAAGGTGGCGCCGCCCCAGCATTCCAGGGACCAGTAGCCGATGGAATCCAGCACGGGCAGGATGGGCACCATGTCCTCCAGCTTCATGCGGGTGGCCGCCTGGGACTGGTGGGCGTCCCGCAGGATGGTATCGGTGATCTTTAAGGGATTTTTAGCCATAATTCAGTCCTCCTATCGCAATCAGCCGAACAGGGCCAGCAGCACGCCGGCCGCCACGGCGGAGCCGATGACGCCTGCCACATTGGGACCCATGGCGTGCATCAGCAGGAAGTTGGAGGGATCCTCCTTCTGCCCCACCACCTGGGACACCCGGGCCGCCATGGGCACGGCGGAAACGCCCGCGGAGCCGATGAGGGGATTGACCTTCTCCTTGGAGAAGACGTTCATGAGCTTGGCCAGCAGCACGCCGCCGGCGGTGCCGAAGCCAAAGGCCACCACGCCCATGGCCAGAATCTCCAGGGTCTGGACGTTGAGGAAGTTCTTGGCGGTGGCGGTGGCGCCCACGGAGATGCCCAGGAAGATGGTGACGATGTTCATCAGCTCGTTCTGGGCGGTCTTGTTGAGGCGCTCCACGACCTGGGAGACACCGCATTCACGCATGAGGTTGCCCAGCATCAGGCAGCCCACCAGGGGAGCGGCAGAGGGCACGATCAGCGAAACGAAGACGGTGACCACGATGGGGAACAGGATCTTCTCGGTCTTGGAGACGGGACGGAGCTGCTTCATCTTGATGCGGCGCTCTTCCTTGGTGGTGAGGGCCTTCATGATGGGCGGCTGGATGACGGGCACCAGGGCCATGTAGGAATAGGCTGCCACAGCGATGGGGCCCAAGAGGTGAGCGGCCAGCTGGGCGGTGGTGTAGATGGCGGTGGGGCCGTCCGCGCCGCCGATGATGCCGATGGAGCCGGCCTCAGCGCCGGAGAAGCCCAGCAGCCGCGCGCCCACGAAGGTGATGAAGATGCCCAGCTGGGCGGCCGCGCCCAGAAGCAGGGTCTTGGGGTTGGAGATCAGGGGGCCGAAATCGGTGCCGGCGCCCACGCCCACGAAGATGAGGCAGGGATAGATGCCCAGCTTGACGCCCAGGTAGAGGTAGTCCAGCAGGCCGCCGTGGCCGGTGCCCAGCTCGGCCCAGTCGATGACGCCGTTGGCGAAGAACTCGGCGTGGTACATCCCCGCGCCGGGGAGGTTCGTCAGCAGCATGCCGAAGGCGATGGGCAGCAGCAGCAGTGGCTCGAATTTTTTGACGATGGCTAAGTAGAGCAGCACACAGGACACCGCGATCATCACCAGGCACAGGGGGTCTTGGGCGAGGGTCACGAAGCCGGTGCTTTCCAGGAACCGGTTAATTGCTTCCATGAGGGCTTGTCACTCCTTGTTGAAAATTGAATTCTGCATCACATGCGGGTGTTACGCCAGGGTGCAGAGGAGTGCGCCGCTCTCCACGGAAGCGCCCTTGGAGACGGAAACGGAGGTGACGGTGCCGTCCCGAGGGGCCATGATCTCGTTTTCCATCTTCATGGCTTCCAGGATCATCAGCACGTCGCCGGACTTGACCGCCTGGCCGGCGGAGACCTTCACATCCAGGATGGTGCCGGGCATGGGAGCGTTGATGGGCTCGCCGGCGCCGGCAGCGGGCGCAGGGGCCGGGGCCGGAGCAGGGGCTGCGGCGGGTGCCGGAGCGGGAGCGGGAGCTGGGGCGGCGCCGCCCTTGATCTCTTCCACGGTGACCTCATAGGTGGTGCCGTTGACATTGACTTGATACTTTTTCATGGTGATTTCCTTTCTGAATTTGAAAATGAGGCAGGATCGGTAGGGACGGGCGGGGCCTTACAGCCGCTTGATGGAGTGGATCCGCAGATGGTCCACATCCGTGCCCATGTCCTCCGCGATGGCGGCGGCGATGGCGGCCACCAGCGGGCCCTTGTCGGCGGCAGGAGCGGCCGGCGCGGGGGCCGGAGCAGCCGGCTGGGGCGCAGGGGCCGGGGCGGACTTGGGGGCCAGGTGGGTCATGATGGCGCCCAGAATCTTGATCAGGACGATGAGGCAGACCAGCACCACGAACACCGTGATGATGCCCATGAGCACCACCTGCAGGATGCCCGGCTCCGCAGTTTCCACGGACAGAAGCATAGGATGGTTCACAGCATTTCCTCCCTTCCGTGAATTTGGATGGGAGTCCGGCGCAAGAGGAAAACGCCATTCTCCCGCATTTTATTCACTATGAAAGTATCATAGCACGAACCGGGGGTTTTGACAATGGATTTTCAAAAAATTTTCCGGCCAAAAGCCCCCGCTGCCGGGGACGGGCGGGACTATTCCAGCACCAGCAGGGTGCAGAGATCCGACCCGGCGAAGACCCCCAGGGTGTGGGTCTCCCCCGCTGCGGTGTGGCGCAGGGTGACGGTCTCCTGGGCGGCCAGGGGGCGGTTGTACACCACGGAGAGGCGGGTGAACTCCCGGCCGGGGGGCAGGGCCTCCAGGGCGAATTCCAGGTAGCGGGTGTTGTGGACGTGGCCGTTGTAGTCCAGGTCGCTCTGGCGCAGGGCCAGGGTCTGGGCGTCTTCAAAGGCCGCAGGGGGCCGCAGCCGGGGCAGGGGATCTGCAAACACGGCCCGGTCCTCGGGATGGTAGCCCGCGTAGAGGGCGTCGGTGATGCGCTCCAGGCGGCCGGTCTCCCGGTTGAGCAGGGCGAATTTGGCCTCGGCCCGGAGGACCTCCTCACCGGCTGCCGTGCGGACGGTGAAATCCCGGAACACGGCGGAGGCGGCGGTGCGGCTGCGGGCCCAGGTCTCCACCCGGAGGGGGGCGTCGGTCTGGGGACGGGCGGACAGCTGCACCTGCCACTGGACAAAGATCCAGGCCACGCCGGCCCGGCTGCTCTCCAGCACGTCGTCGTTGACAGAATCCGCATGGTGGGCGGCCACGGTCTCCAGCAGCTGGAGGATGGCGGGATAGGCTAGGCGGCCCGTGCGGTCGAAGTCCCCGGGGCGGGGACGGAGGGTCTCGGTGAAGATCATATGCGTTCCTCGCGTTCTTCATTGGATTTGGCTCCGCTCAGTATAGCACAGGAGAATGGGAAGGGCAAGGCAAAGGGACGGAATCCGAAAAATTTTAGAAAAGGGGTGACTTTTTCGGGCAGGAGGTGTATACTGAAGGTGCAAAGTGGGGGGGTAGCACCCTCTTCAAAATAGAGCACCGACACGGGGACGGCAACTGAATGCCGGGAGACGCAAGCCGGGGCATTTGCCGACAAGGAGGGGAGTCCAATGGAACGGAGCACACAGACGCCGATGGGCGCGGGCTGCCTGCCGCCTGCTGGGGATCCCCGCAGGGGCGGACAGGCGTAACAGCCCGGATCGGAAATCAGAAAGAGAAAGCGCCGGAGAGGCCGCAGGAGCGGCTTTCCGGATGGAGACGCACAGCGAAAGGAGCGAAGCAACGATGATGGGCATCGTATGGAGCATTTTGACCTTTGTGGGATTTATCGCCGTGGTCGCGGCAGTCCTCTATCGAACGAACCGTCACGGCGGAAAGAACCAGAAGGATTCCGCCAGCCAGCAGCTGCGGGCCTTCCGGGCGGCGGGAGGCAGCGCCCGGCTGGACAATTCCGGAAGATGGAGCGGCCTGGTATAAGGCGGCGGGGCGCAAATGCGCCAGTCTCGCAATGAAACAAATCAAGGAGCCTCCCCGTGCGGGGAGGCTCCTTCTTGTTTGGGTTGGATCAGATGCCCAGGAGGCCGGGCACGGCGGCCTTCATGGCGTCGATGGTCTGCTGGCTCTCGGCACGGGTGGCGCCCTTGCCGGAGAGGTAGATCTTGATCTTGGGCTCGGTGCCGGAGGGACGGACGATGAGCTTGCAGCCGTTCTCCAGGCGGTACTCCAGGACGTTGGACTTGGGCAGGTCGATGGGGCCGGTCTTGTCGCCGGTGGCCACGGAGAGGAGGTAATCGCTGGTGCCGATGACCTTTGCCCCGGCGATCTCGGCGGGCGGAGCGGTGCGGAGGGTATCCATGATGCCGTTCATGGTCTTCATGCCGTCTTCACCCTCGAAGCCGAAGTTGCACAGGTCGTTTTTATAGTAGCCGTACTGCTCGTAGAGGTCGTTCATCACGTCCACCAAGGTCTTGCCCTGGCGCTTGTAGTAGGAGGCCATCTCGCAGATGAGCATGGAACCGTCCACGGCGTCCTTGTCCCGGACATAGCCGCCGGAGAGGTAGCCGTAGCTCTCCTCGAAGCCCAGAAGGTAGCTGTCGGCGCTGCCCTCCTTCTCCTCCAGCTCGGCGATGATGTCGCCGATGTACTTGAAGCCGGTGAGGCAGCGGCGCAGCTCGATGCCGTAGTCTTTGGCGATGGGGTCCACCATGTCGGTGGAGACGATGGTGGTGACCGCCACGGGATGGGCGGGGAGCTTGCCCTGCTCCTTTTTGACCTGGGCGATGAAGTTGAGGAGCATGATGCCCACTTCGTTGCCGGTCATGAGGACGTACTCCCCGTGCTGGTTCACGGCGATGCCCACCCGGTCGCAGTCGGGATCGGTGGCCAGGAGCAGGTCGGGCTGGACGGTCTCACACAGCTCCAGGCCCTTCTGCAGCGCCTCGCGGATCTCGGGGTTGGGATAGGGACAGGTGGGGAAGTTGCCGTCGGGCTCGCTCTGCTCGGGGACCACGGTGACGTCCTTCACGCCGATCTTGTCCAGGATGCGCAGGACGCACATTTTGCCGGAGCCGTTCAAGGGGGTGTAGACCAGCTTGAGGTTCCCGGCGTCGGGGAGCAGGCTCTCCTGGTAGACGTCCTCGATGAAGGCGGAGACGGTCTCTTCGCCGATGTATTCGATGAGACCGGCCTGGATGCCCGCTTCAAAGTCCATCTTCTTCACGTCGGCGAAGATGTCCAGGGAATTGATCTCGTTCATGATGCCGTCGGCCATGTCGGCGGTGACCTGGCAGCCGTCGCTGCCGTAGGCCTTATAGCCGTTGTACTTGGCGGGGTTGTGGCTGGCGGTGACGCAGATGCCGGCGTCGCAGTGGAGGTGGCGCACGGCGTAGGACAGGGCCGGGGTGGGCATCAGCTGGGGATAGAGGTAGGCCTTGATGCCGTTGGCGGCCAGCACCGCCGCGGACTGCTGGGCAAAGGCCACGCCCTTGTTGCGGCTGTCGTGGGCGATGGCCACGGACTGGGGCTTGCCGTCCGCGTGCTTCAAGAGATAATTGGCCATGCCCTGGGTGGCCTTGCGGACGGTATAGACGTTCATGCGGTTGGTGCCCGCGCCGATGACCCCGCGAAGGCCGCCGGTGCCGAACTCCAGGTCCCGGTAGAACCGGTCGTTGATCTCCTCGGGCTGGCCCTGAATGGCCTGGAGCTCTGCGGTGAGATCCGGGTCGTCCAGCTCCTGCTTGATCCATCTTTCATACTCTGACATGGGGCATTCCTCCTTATGGGAAATCACGGCGGGAAGACCCACCGCATATTGCCGAGAATCTACAGCATAAGAGTACCATTTTTTGGGACAGTTGTCAACCGCCTGGGGGAACTCTTTACGGAAGTTTTACCACGTTGGGCACGATGCCCTGGGGGGTGATGTCCAGGGTGCCATAGGTGGGCTGGAAGCTGCTGAGGGCCCCGGGGTTCAGGATGTAGAGGCCGTCCTCGTAGTCGGTGAGGGGCTGGTGGGTGTGGCCGAACAGCAGCACCTGGGCCCTGCGCTCCCGGGCGGCGCAGACGGCGGTGTACAGGCCGGACTTGACCCCGTAGGCATGGCCGTGGGTGTAGAAGATCTTCACGCCGTCTACGGTGTACTCATTGGCGACGGGCAGGGCGGAGCCCCAGTCGCAGTTGCCCCGGACCTGGAGGAACATCTTCTCCGGGAAGCTGGACCGGGCGCGTGCCAGCTCCTCCTGGCCGTCCCCCAGGTGGATGACCACCTGGGCGGTGGGCTGGCTGAGAATGGCCCGGCGCAGGTTGTCATCCCGGCCGTGGGAATCGGACACGATCAGGAAACGCATAGTGAACATCCTCTCTGGGATTCATCTTCCCGAGATCTTGCGCATAGTATGTTCCGGACCCGCGCACCCAAGCGCGGGGACCAGGAAAGGATGCGTTTGTCATGACACCCAACGAACAACAGCTGGAAGCGCTTTTGCGTGCCGCCGCCCAGCGGCTGGGCACCACGCCGGAGGCGCTGAAGCAGGCGGCACAGTCCGGTGAGCTGGGAGACCGGCTGCCCGGCGCAGACCCGCAGCTGCAAAAGGCGCTGACGGACCCCGAAGCGGCCCGAAAGCTGCTTTCCACCCCGCAGGCACAGCAGCTGCTGCGGCTGCTGGGGGGCGGAACGCCCCGATAGCGGGGACCACCAAAAAAGGGGGGAGTGCCGCCGTGGAGGAGATTTCGCAACAGCTGGGGGAGATCCTGGCAGACCCCCAGAAGGTACGGCAGATCCAGCAGATGGCCGGTGCGCTGGGGCTGGGCGGCGGTGCGCCGGCCCCCGCCCCGGCCGCTCCGGCAGCGGCGCCGGGGGTCTCGCCCCAGGCGCTGGAGGCGGTGGCCCGGCTGGCGCCGATCCTGCGGCAGACCCGGCAGGAGGACGACGCCACCCGGCTGCTGCGGGCCCTGCGGCCCCTGCTGGGACCGGCCCGGCAAAAAAAGCTGGACGAAGCGCTGAAGATCCTGCAGGTGATGCGGCTGCTGCCGCTGCTCCGGGAGAGCGGTGGGATCGGCGAGCTGCTGAACGGCCTGCTGTGAGCGGCCGGACCCCGGGAAAGGAGGAGCCCATGCCGGAGGAATTTCGCAGGATGCAGGAGGAGGCGGCCCGGCGCGCCCGGGAAATGCAGGCCCGGGCCCGGCTGCCGGCGGTCCCGCCCCCCGGCCGGGGGCCGGAGGAGCAAAAGCAGGCAGCGCCGACGGCGCAGGAAGTGGTCTCTCCCAAGCCGGGGAGCGTACTGGACGCAGTGTTTCGGGACCCGGAGCGGACGGTGATCCTGGCGCTGCTGGTGCTGCTCGCCGGAGAAGAGGGGGACCCCGAGCTGCTGTTTGCCCTGCTGTTCCTGCTGATGTAGCTCAGCCGGCGATGGTGCCGCCGCCCACCACGGTGTCGCCGTCGTAGAGCACCACAGCCTGGCCGGGGGTGACCGCCCGCTGGGGTCCATCAAAGGTGAGAAGGAGCTCGTCCGGGCCCACCTGCTGGGCCAGGGCGGGCTGTTCGGGCTGGCGGTAGCGGATCTTGGCCCGGACCCGGAGGGGGGCGGTGAGCTCGTCGCAGGCGATGAGATTCAGGTCCCGGGCATGGAGGGTGCGAGAGAACAGGTCCTCCTGCCGGCCCAAGACCACCCGGTTGCGGGCGGGATCCACCCGGCAGACGTACATGGGCTGGGGGAAGGACAACCCCAGGCCCTTGCGCTGGCCCACGGTGTAGTGGATGATGCCCCGGTGCTGCCCATAGACCTGGCCCTGGGGGCCCACAAAGTCGCCGGGGGGGAATTCCTGCCCCGTGCGGCGGCGGATGAACCCGGCGTAGTCGCCGTCGGGGACGAAGCAGATGTCCTGGCTGTCGGGCTTTTGGGCGTTGCCGAAGCCGTTTTCGGCCGCCAGCGCCCGGACCTGGGCCTTGTGCAGGCCGCCCAGGGGGAGCAGCAGGTGGGACAGCTGGAACTGGGTGAGGGCATAGAGGACGTAGCTCTGGTCCTTGTCGGGGTCCAGGGCCTTTTTGAGGAGCCAGCGTCCGGAGGGCGCCTGCTCCACCCGGGCGTAATGGCCGGTGGCCATGCGGTCGCAGCCGATCTCCAGGGCGCGGCGGAGCAGGCGGTCGAATTTCATAAAGCGGTTGCAGTCGATGCAGGGGTTGGGGGTCTCTCCCCGCTGGTAGGCCGCCGTGAAGCGGTCCATCACCTGGCGGCGGAAGCCTTCCACGAAGTTGAACACGTAAAAGGGCATCCCCAGCCGATAGGCCACGGCCCGGGCATCCTCGGCATCCTCCAGGGAGCAGCAGGTGCGGCTTTCCCGGTGGGGGTCCAGAGGAGGCAGGTCCGCGTTGTCCACCAGGCGCATGGTGGCCCCCAGGCAATCGAAGCCCGCCTGCCGCAGCAACAGAGCGGCCACGCTGGAATCCACGCCGCCGCTCATGGCCACCAAAACCCGTTCGCCCATGGGTGCTGCACCTCCGCTTCGGATCTATTCTAGCACACTCCGGGGCGGTTGTCCAGCGGAGAAAGGAGGCCGCCGGTCCGCTGCGCCGCCCGGGCCAAAGGCCCGGGCGCTTTTTGCTACGCAAAAAAGCAGGAGGTGCGAAGCACCTCCTGGCGCAGCGGGGGCGGGCGGGTGGGGATTCATTCGCCCTGCTCCCACTGGTATTCCACGTACTCCTCCAGGCACAGATCCAGCTCCTCCATGCGCTGGGCATGGGCGGGTCCCACATACCGGTAGTGCCAGCTCTCGTTGTCGATGCCGGTGTATTCGTACTTGCTCTGGCGGTAGCGCTGCACGAACCCGTACTCTGCGGCGTGTTCGCACAGCCAGGCGTAGGTGTCGGTGCTTTCAAAGTCGTCGCTGACGTCGTTGAGATCCACACAGAGGCCGGTATGGTGTTCGCTGTACCCCGGTGGATTGATGGTCCGCAGGGCGTCCTGGGTGGCCTCCTCCCGGCTCATGCCGTACTCGTTCATCCGGCGGACGATCCCCCGCTCCAGGATCTCCTCCTGGTCCTCCACACTGCGGTATCCGGAGGCCACCCACAGCCAGATGTCGTCCTGGGCGGCGGCATCGGCCATGGCCATAAAGTCGTCGTACATCCGCACGTCCACCTGTTCCTCGCCGATCATCCGGGGCGTGACCTTCCAGTCCGCGGGAATGGGCGTCTCACTGTTGACCAGTACCAGCAGCGGATCGGGCAGCTGTGCGGGCCGGGGCGTTGGGGAGGGCGTTGGCTCCGGGGTAGGCAGCGGCGTGGCCTGGGGCGGGGCCGGAGAAGGGGTGGAGACCGCCTGGGTGCTGGAGACGGGCTCTCCCTGGACCGGGACGCTCTGCCCGGCGGACCGACCCAGCAGGATTGCCGCCAGAAGAACGGCACCGGCCAGAAGGACGCCCAAACCGACCGGCAGCAGCGGGCCCCGCGGCCTGCGGGGCCTCCCCTTTTGCTTGCTCAGATTTTGTCGGTCCTCGACATGCATGTGTGGATCCCCTCCGGCCAAAACATACTGCCATTCTAGCACAGTCCAGGGCCATTCGTCAAGGCAAAATCGGTCGAATGCGCCTAGTCTGCGGGCGCCGGGGGCAGGAACCGGTCCGCGGGGGGCGGGTCCTCCAGCGGGGAAAGGGCCGTCCATTCTCCGGTGGCGTCGTCCCGCCGGACCGCGCTGCGGTTCTCCGCCAGCAGGCGGCATAGGGCATACACGTCGATCCAGATCTCACTGACTGCCTCCTTCTGGGACTCGTCAAAGATGAGCTGAAGGCCGTAGTGCAGATGGGGGATCTCGATATTGTTCACGTTTTCCGTGGTGCTGTATCCGGTGCGTCCCACATAGCCGATGACCTGGCCCGCCGCCACGGTGTCCCCCACCTGCAGGCCCTGGGCATAGGGCCGATCCTTGCGGAGGTGGGCATAGTAGTGGTAGCGTTTGCCGTCGAAGCTGCGGATCCCCACCCGCCAGCCGCCGTAAGGGTTCCACCCCAGGGCCTCCACGGTGCCGCTCTCCACGGCGATCACCGGGGTGCCCACCGCCGCCATCAGGTCGTGGCCCAGGTGCTTGCGGGCATAGCCGTAGCTGCGGCCTGCGCCGAAGTCGTCATAGTGGGAGCAGTCGAACCCCTGGGCCACGGGGAAAAAGCCCCTGAGACCGTATCGGGTCTCGCCGTTTTGGGTGTATTCTCCCAGCAGGCCGGACAGCACAGCACCGTATGCCTCCCGGTAGTAGGCAAAGAGTTTTTTTCCGGCGCCCAGGTCCGCCACCGAGGTCCCGGAAGCGACCTGCCGGGCCAGTTCGTCCAGGTCGGCCCGGCGGTACTGGGAAAAATCCCCGTAATACCGGGCGCCCAGATAGGCGATGGCGTCCACCCAGTCGATGGGTGCGCTGCCGCCATGGGTGGCGCAGTCCAGGTCCGCAGCGTCCTGCAGCAGCGCCAGCGGCACGGTGAAATCCACCCAGCGGATGAATTCCTGGGCGGGCGGGGCCTCCCGGGCCCGGCCAGGAAAGGCCCCCAGACACAAAAGCAACAGCGAAAGGAGCACCGCTCCCACCGCTGCTGCCGTGCGTTTCGTCTTCTTGGTGATGCGTACGGTCCAGAACATGTTCTCCACCCGGCTTTCACCGGAAGCCTATGTCCCCGGACCGGATTTTAGAACCGGGTCACGCCTCCCGAAAAGCCTGGACCGCCGCCTTTTGCAGGGCAAGCCCCGCCCGATAGCGCTGGGCAAAGACCCGGTATCCCGCCGCATCCTGGGGATCGGGGCACACCAGCTCTTCTTGGACGCCGGCAAATACCCGCTGGGCCAGATAGTCCTCCAGGGACTCGCCGGGGGCCTTCCACACCGCATAGGCCGCCAATAGCGCCATGCCCCAGGGGCCGCCCTCGCCGGCGGTCTCCATCACCGCCACCGGGACGTTCAGGGCCCCGGCCATGAGCCGCTGCCCCACGCCCTTGGTCTTGAACAGCCCCCCGTGACCGTAGAGCTTATCCAGGGCCACGTGCTCGTTTTTCAGCAGCTCCATGCCGATCTGCAGGGTGGCCATGGCAGCAAAGAGCTGAGCGCGCATCAGGTTGGGCAGGGTGAGCTTGGCCTCTGGGGCGCGGGTCAGCAGGGGACGGCCGTCCTCCAGGCCCAGCACCGGTTCGCCGGCGTAGTAGTTGTAGCTCACCAGGCCGCCGCAGTCGGGATCGGCCTGAAGCGCCTGCCGGTACAGCAGCTGGTAGAGCTCTCCCTTCTCCATCTGAACCCCGGCGGCGGACAGCGCCTGCCCGAAGACCCGCACCCAGGCGTCCAGGTCGGAGGTGCAGGTGTTGCAGTGCACCATGGCCACGGGCCGGCCGGTGGGCGTGGCCACCAGGTCGATCTCCGGGTACACCCGGGACAGGCCGTGCTCCAGCACCACCATGGAGAAAATGGACGTGCCCGCAGAGACGTTGCCCGTGCGGGGGGAGATGGACTGGGTGGCGGTCATGCCGGTGCCGGCATCCCCCTCCGGGGGACAGAAGGGCACGCCGGGCTCCAGTTCACCGGAGGGATCCAGCAGCCGGGCGCCGGTCTCCGTCAGCACGCCGGCGGGGTCCCCGGCCAGCAGGATCTTTGGCAGGATGTCCCGGAGCTTCCAGGGCAGCCCGTAAGGGGCCTTCAGGGCCTCGAACTGCTCCACCATGGTCGGGTCATAGGTCAGGGTATCGTTCTCCAGGGGGAACATGCCCGCGGCCTCCCCCACGCCCAGGACCTTCTCCCCGGTGAGCTGCCAGTGGACATAGCCCTCCAGCGTGGTGAGGAAGGCGATCTGCGGCACATGGGGCTCCCCATTGCGCACGGCCCGCCACAGGTGGGCGATGCTCCACCGCTGGGGGATGTTGAAGCCGAAGAGCTCCGTGAGCTCGGCGGCCTCTGTCTCGGTCACCGTATTGCGCCAGGTGCGAAATTCCGCCAGCTGGCGGCCCTCCCGGTCAAAGGGCAGATAGCCGTGCATCATGGCGGAGATGCCGATGGCCCCCGGCCGGGTGAGGGAGACGGCGTACCGCTCCCGGACCTGCGCCTTCAGCGCGGCATAGGCGGCCTGGATCCCGGACCAGACGTCGTCCAGATGATAGGTCCAGATCCCGTTTTCCAACCGATTCTCCCATTCGCTGTCCCCGCTGGCGATGGGTCCGTGATCCGCACCGATGAGCACCGCCTTGATCCGGGTGCTGCCCAGCTCGATGCCAAGGGCGGTCCTGCCCTGTTCAATGTCGTTTCTGGCCTGCATATCCACTGTCCGTCGCTCCTTTCTTTGCTCCATCATACACCATTTCCGGCCCGGTTGCAAGGGGGATCACAGCCCCGTCTGCCACCGGACCCGTTCCACCTGCTCCCGGGCCTCTTCCACCACGGCCCGGGGCTGCTCCGTAAAGAACTCCAGGGTGATCTGCCCCTTTTTCACGTTCCACAGCCCGGCCACACGGCCGTCCACCGCCACCGAGGGCAGGCAGATGCCCGAGCTCAGGATCACCGCTTTGCGGTATTCCGGCGGCAGGACCGCTTCCCGGTCGGCGTAGGAGACCACCAGCGGGTCAAAGCCGGAGAGCAGCTGCACCCGGGGGATGTCCGGGAGGGCGGCGGGCTCCGGCGCGGCATAGTAGACCTTGTTCCCGGATTCGATTCGTTCCAGGTCCGACAGGTCCAGCTGCTCCAGTTCCCGGGCGGCTTGCCGGTCCAGCCCGAAGAACAGCGCCGCGTCCGCCCGGGTGGCGGGCCCGTATACCGTGAAATACCGGCGCGCCAGCTCCGGCAGCGCCTGGGCCGGAGACAGGGTGGGCTCGGCGGCGATGAGGTCAAAATCCCGGCTGGTCATGTCCTGAAAGGCCACCCGGCCCTGCTTGGCCAGGTAGACGAAGATCCCGCCCCAGGGGGAGAAGATCCGGCCCAGGGTCTCGGGGTCATAGTCCCAGCGGAAAATGCGGCGCATCTGGGCCCGGGAGCACACCCCATCCTCCATCAGCCGCAGGACTTTGTCGCACAGCTCGTCGATCTGAACCGTGGACAGGCCCAGCCAGCTCCAGGGCCCCTCCTGGGCGTGGAGGGCCAGCAGCAGGGGCAGTTCCTCGTACACCGCGCCATGCAGGGTCCCCCGATACAGCCAGGTCTTGGTGAGGGCGGTCTTCCAGCCGAACAGCTCCGCTCCCCGAATGGCCCCGGAAAACGCCACGTTCCGGGCAAACCAGCTGTGCAGGCCCAGCAGATCTCGGGCCAGGGTCTCCAGATCCGGGCAGGGCCGTGTGAGATAGAGCCCGTGCATCCGCCGCCGGACCAGTTCCTCTCCCGTCATACCACCGCCTCCTTTTTCCCCATTATACCCTGTTTTTCCGGCTTTTTCAAACCCTTCCTTGCGCCCGGGGGCCTGCCGTGCTACAATAAGTCCGCACAGATCTCCACCGAGGAGGACCTCATGAAAACACTTTTGGACCGCCTGCAGGCCTACGCCGCTTCGCCTGCCCTGCCCATGCACATGCCCGGCCACAAGCGCAGCGGCGCTTTCCCCTGGCTCAACGCCCTGGGTGGGGGGCTGGATATCACGGAAATCGACGGTTTTGACAACCTGAACGACCCCCAGACCCTGTTTCGGGAGCTGGAGAGCCGGGCTGCCCGGCTCTGGCACGCCCAGGAGAGCCTCTGCCTGGTGGGGGGCTCCACCGTGGGGGTGTTGGCGGCCCTGCGGGGCGCGGTGCCGCCGGGCGGAGAGGTGCTCCTTGTCCGCGGCTGCCACCGTTCGGTGTACCACGGCGCTGAGCTGGCCAACGCCCGGGTGCACACCCTGCTGCCGCCCATGGACCGGTCCTGGGGGATCTGGGGCTCCGTGCCCCCCGCTGCGGTGGAGGACGCCCTGCAGGCCCACCCGGGCATTCGGCTGGTGGCCCTCACCAGCCCCACCTATGAGGGAGTGCTCAGCGACGTGGCCGCCATTGCCGCGGTCTGTCACGCCCACGATGCCCTGCTCTTCGTGGATGAGGCCCATGGGGCCCACCTGGGGTTCGGGGGATTCCCCGCCAACGCCATGGCCCAGGGAGCCGATCTGGCGGTGCAGAGCCTGCACAAGACCCTGCCCAGCCTGACACAGACCGCTGTCCTGCACCTGCAGGGCAGCCGGGTGGATCGCCGGGAGGTCCGGCGGAACGTGGGCCTGCTGCAGACCAGCAGCCCGTCCTATCTGCTGTCCGCCTCCATCGACGGGTGCGTGGACTACCTGGAGCGGTGCGGCGACGATGCGGCGGACCGCTGGCTGGAGGCCCTTGCGGAGTTTGCCCAACGGGCTCGGGGCCTCTCCACCCTGGAATGCTGGAACGGCGGGCCCCTGGTTTGGGGCCGCGACCCCTCCAAGCTGGTGCTCTCCGGCCGGAAAAAGGGCTTGTCCGGCCCCGCGCTGATGGGCCTGCTGCGGGAACGGTACGCCATCGAAACGGAAATGGCGGGGGAACGGTTCGTGCTGGCCATGACGGGCATGGGCGACACCCCCCAGACACTCTCCCGCCTGGCGAACGCCCTGGAAGACATCGACCGCCTGCCCGCCGTCGGCGACCCCCTGGGGCCCGTGTCGCCGCCCCCTGTGCCCCGCCGGCGGGGGGAGCTGGCGCCCTCTCTCCGGGCAGCGGGTCGACTGTTGCCCCTCTCCCAAGCGGTGGGGCAGGTCAGCGGCGAATACGTGTGGGCCTATCCCCCCGGCGCGCCGCTGCTGCTGCCCGGGGAGGAGATCACCCCGGAGATCGTCCGGTACCTGCAGTCGGCATCCGGGCTGCGCTCCACCCGGGGCCAGGCCCCTGAAAGGATTTTTTGTATTGACGCCGAGGAAAAAATGGTGTAGAATAGGCTCATCACCGAAACAGAAAGGGGAAAACCTCCTATGAAGCGTATTCAGACCCTGGAGACCCGCGATCTCAAGCAGAGCGCCGTTTCCGGCGGCTGCGGCGAGTGCCAGACCTCTTGCCAGTCCGCCTGCAAGACCTCCTGCGGCATCGCCAATCAGGCCTGCGAGCACAAGGACCAGCAGTGAGCGCTCCGAAAAGATACCGCTTGCGCCGGGCGTAAGCGGTATTTTTATGGCGTCAGGAGGGGAAAAGGATGATCCATGCCTATCAACTGAACGGGTACAACATCGTCGTGGACGTGGCCTCCGGGTCCGTCCATTCCGTGGACGATGTGGCCTACGATATGATCGGTCTGTACGAGACCACCCCGCCGGAGGAGATCGTCCGGCAGATGCTGGAAAAGTACGGAGACCGGCCCGATGTCACCGAGGAGGACCTGTACGCCTGCCTGGAGGACATCAAGGCGCTGAAAAAGAGCGGCCGGCTGTTTGCCAAGGACCCGTTCCGGGAGGTGGTCCAGCAGTTCCGCCGGGCCCCCGGCGAGGTGAAGGCCCTGTGCCTGCACGTGGCCCACACCTGCAACCTCAACTGCTCCTACTGCTTCGCCAGCCAGGGCAAATACCACGGGGACCGGGCCCTGATGTCCTTTGAGGTGGGCAAGCGCGCCCTGGACTTTCTGGTGGAGAACTCCGGGGCCCATGTGAACCTGGAGGTGGACTTCTTCGGCGGCGAGCCCCTGATGAACTGGGACGTGGTGAAGCGCCTGGTGGCCTATGCCCGCAGCATCGAGGCGGAAAAGCACAAGCGGTTCCGCTTCACCCTGACCACCAACGGCGTGCTGGTGGACGACGAGGTCATCGACTTCTGCAACCGGGAGATGTACAACGTGGTCATGTCCATCGACGGCCGGCCCCAGGTCCACGACCGGTTCCGGGTGGATTATCAGGGCCGGGGCAGCTATGGGGATATCGTGCCGAAGTTCCAGAAATTCGCCCAGGCCCGGGGAGACCGGGGCTATTACGTCCGCGGGACCTATACCCACTACAACCCGGATTTCCTCAACGACATCCTGCACCTGGCCGACCTGGGCTTCACCCAGCTCTCCATGGAGCCGGTGGTCTGCGCCCCGGAGGACCCCTGCGCCCTGACCGAGGAGGACCTGCCGGTGCTCTTTGCCCAGTATGAGGAGCTGGCCAAGGAGATGCTCCGCCGGGAGGAGGCGGGCAAACCCATCACCTTTTACCACTACATGCTGGACTTGGCCCACGGGCCGTGCATCTACAAACGCATCGCAGGGTGCGGCTCCGGCACCGAATACCTGGCCGTGACCCCCTGGGGCGACCTGTACCCCTGCCACCAGTTCGTGGGGGACGAGCGCTTCCGCCTGGGCACCCTCCAGGACGGAATCCAGAACACCGCCCTGCGGGAAGAATTCGCCGCCTGCAACGTATACGCCCGGCCGGAATGTGCCAACTGCTGGGGCCGGTTCTACTGTGCCGGCGGCTGCGCTGCCAATGCCTATCACGCCACGGGCAGCATCGCGGGCACCTATTCCTACGGCTGCAAGCTGTTCCTCAAGCGGATGGAATGTGCCATCATGCTCCAGGTGGCCCAGTACGCCCGGGAGCACCCCGCCCAATGACCTCCCCGCGCCCCGGAGCCCCCCGCTTCGGGGCGTATTGGCTGGGGGCAGAAACCGGGGCAAAAGTTTTTTGGAAAAGTGTTCATTTGTCAATGATGTGAGACTGGGCAAGGCGAAAGAATTTACGGTATACAGGGGACGGATTTGCTGACGGAG
>CANRPD010000038.1 GCA_947632385.1 uncultured Clostridia bacterium
AGGCACTGGATCTCACGAAGTAAGGGTTTCAACTCTGCTTAATTTTAAAGCGTTATCCAATAGGCAAGGGGGACAGCTTCGGCTGTCCTCCTGTCTTTTTCAAAGCAAAAAGGAAAAGCCCCCAAACGGGGGCTTTTCCTTTTGCAGATCCATCACCCATCCAGCCTGCTCAGCGCCCGGAAGGCGTCCCGCAGGGCGGGATACAGCGACCGGTACACGGGATAGATGGCCTCATAGCGCGCCGCGTTCTGGGGGTCCGCCTCTTGGGGCGGGTTAACCCGCACCGCCGCTCGGCAGCCGGCCTGCACGCTGGGATAGACCCCAGCGCCCACCCCGGCCAAGATCGCCGCGCCCAGCGCCGGCCCCTCTTTGGAGACCGGCGTGCACACGGGGGTGGCGAACACATCCGCCAGCATCTGCCGCCACAGGGGAGAGCTCCCGCCGCCGCCGCAGGCCAGCATCTCGGCGGGCTGTGCGCCCATTTCCCGCAGGACCTCCAAACAGTCCCGCAGGGAGTACGTCACGCCCTCCATCACCGCCCGCAGCAGGTCCCGCCGCTGGTGCATGGCCGAAAGCCCGAAAAACACGCCTCGGCAGTCCGGGTCCCGGTGGGGGGTCCGTTCTCCCATGAGATAGGGCAGATACAGCAGCCGGTTGCACCCGATGGGCGACTGCTCCGCCTCCCGATCCAGCAGGGCATAGACATCCACGCCCAAGCTCTCTGCGGCGACCTTTTCCTCCGCGCAGAAGGTGTCCCGGAACCACTTGAGGGAGAGCCCTGCCCCCTGGGTGACGCCCATGACGTGCCAGGCCCCTGGCACGGCGCAGCAGAAGGTGTGGACCCGCCCCTGGGGGTCCAGCAGCAGGTGGTCCGTGTGGGCAAACACCACCCCGGAGCTGCCGATGGTGGTAAAGGCCTTGCCGTCCTCCACCACGCCGGTGCCCACGGCCGCGGCGGCGTTGTCCCCCGCTCCGCCCACCACGGGGGTGCCCGCTGCCAGGCCGGTGACGGCGGCAGCCGCCGGGGTGATCTCCCCGGTGATCTCCGGGGACTCGTACACCCGGGGCAGCAGGGCCGGGTCGATGTCCAACCGGTCCAACAGCTCCGTGCTCCAGCAGCGATGGGGCACATCCAGCAGCTGCATGCCGGAGGCGTCCGACACCTCTGTGGCGAACGCACCGGTGAGCCGATACCGCAGATAGTCCTTGGGCAGCAGCACATGGGCGCAGGCGGCGTAGATGTCCGGCTGGTGCTTGCGCACCCAGAGCAGCTTGGCGGCGGTGAATCCCGTCATGGCGGGGTTCGCGGTGATCCGCCGCAGGGTCTCGTCCCCCACCAGGCGGTTCAGGTCCTCCACCTCCTCGCCGGTGCGCTGGTCGCACCAGAGGATGGCCCGGCGCAGGACCCGGTCCTCCCGGTCAAGCATCACCAGACCGTGCATCTGGCCGGAGATCCCCACGCCCTTGATCTCCTTGGGGTCCACATGGCTTTGCCGGATGACGGCGGCCGCCGTCTGGGCCGCCGCATTCCACCAGTCCTCCGGGTCCTGCTCCGCCCAGCCGTTGTGCTCCTGGAACATGGGGTATTCTGCCGTGGCGGATGCCACCACGGTGCCCGCCGTGTCGAACAGCACGGTCTTGGTGCCGCTGGTCCCCAGGTCGATGCCCATCAAATAGGTCACGGAGATCCTCCCTTTCAAGGATAGAGTTTCCTCTATTTTCCATCTTTTTGCCCCCGCTGTCAAGGTCCCCGCAGACTTTTCACACCCACCCTTGCGGGAACGGAGATTTTGTGGTATGCTGTACCCAGAGACCGCAGGTCTGTGAAAGGATGAGATCAAACCATGAAACCATATGACGTAGTCGTCATCGGGGCCGGGGTCACCGGCGCCGCCGTGGCCCGGGAGCTCTCCCGGCGCAAGGGCCGCTTTGTGGTGGTGGAGCGCTCCGGCGACGTGGGCGAGGGCACCAGCAAGGCCAACTCTGCCATCGTCCACGCGGGGTTCGATGCCCTCCCCGGCACCCTGAAGGCGAAAATGAACGTACAGGGCAGCCAGGTCATGGAGGACCTGGCCCGGGAGCTGGACATCCCCTACCGGCGCAACGGGGCACTGGTGACCTGCCTCAACCCCGAAGATCTGCCCCATCTGCAGGAGCTCTACGAGCGGGGCCTGCAAAACGGGGTCCAGGGGCTCCGCCTCCTCTCCGGGGACGAGGCCCGGGCCATGGAGCCCAACCTCTCCCAGCGGGTGTGCGGGGCGCTGCTGGCCGAGACCAGCGCCATCATCTGCCCCTTCGAGCTGACCCTGGGCCTGGCGGAGAGCGCCGTCCAGAACGGCGTGGAGTTCCGCTTCTCCACCGCCGTCCAGGGGCTGGAAAAGACCGAGACCGGCTGGCGGGTCCACACCTCCCAGGACGTGCTGGAGACCCGCGTGGTGGTCAACGCCGCAGGTGTGGCCGCCGGGGAGCTCCACAATGCCGTCTGTGACCGGCCCATCCACATCGTCCCCCGCAAGGGCGAGTACATGCTGCTGGACAAGACCGTGGGGGACCACGTCTCCCACACCATCTTCCAGCTGCCCGGCAAGCTGGGCAAAGGCGTGCTGGTGTCGCCCACGGTCCACGGGAACCTGCTGGTGGGCCCCACCGCCCTGGATGTGGAGGACCCCGAGGACCTGGCCGTCACCGCCGCAGGGCTCAAGGACCTGCAGGAAAAGGCCGCCCTGGCGGTGGACCGTCTCCCCCTGCGGCAGGTCATCACTTCCTTTGCCGGCATGCGCGCCCACGAAACCGGCGACGACTTTGTCCTGGAGGAGACCGCCGAAAACTTCTTCGACGCCGCCGGCATCGAGTCCCCCGGGCTCAGCTCCGCCCCGGCCATCGGCGCCTATCTGGCGGATCGGATCGCCCAAAAGCTCTCCCTGCCGGAAAACCCCGATTTCGATCCCATCCGGCACGCCGTGCCCCATCTGGCGGGCATGAGCCCCCAGGAGCGGGCGGCCCGCATCCGGGAGAACCCCGCCTACGGGGCCATCGTCTGCCGCTGCGAGCAGATCTCCGAGGGCGAGATCCTGGACGCCATCCACGCCCCCTTGGGTGCCCGGACCCTGGACGGCGTCAAGCGCCGGACCCGCGCCGGCATGGGCCGCTGTCAGGCGGGCTTCTGCTCGCCCCGGGTCATGGAGCTGCTGGCCCGGGAGCTGCACACCGACCTGCTGGCCGTGCGGAAAAACGGCCCGGAGTCCAGGCTGGTGGTGGAACAGATCAGAGGGGAGGACAAACCATGAGACACGACATCGTCATCATCGGCGGCGGCCCGGCGGGCCTGGCTGCGGCCATCTCCGCCCGGGAGGCCGGCGTGGAGGACGTGCTTATCCTGGAGCGCGAGCAGGAGCTGGGCGGCATCCTCAATCAGTGTATACACAACGGCTTTGGGCTGCATACTTTTCAGGAGGAGCTCACCGGCCCGGAATACGCCGCCCGCTACATCGAAAAGGCCCAGGCCCTGGGCATCCCCGCCCAGCTGGGGGCCACTGTCATCGACCTGGCCCGGGAGGACGGCGTGCTCACCGTCACCTGCGTCAGCCGCCAGGCGGGCCTCCAGTGCATCCAGGCCGGGGCCGTGGTGCTGTGCATGGGTTGCCGGGAGCGCCCCCGGGGCGCGCTGAACATCCCCGGCTGCCGCCCGGCGGGCATCTTCTCGGCGGGCACGGCCCAGCGGCTGGTGAACCGGGAGGGCTACCTCCCCGGCCGCAAGGTCGTCATCCTGGGCAGCGGCGACATCGGCCTCATCATGGCCCGCCGCATGACCCTGGAGGGCGCCCAGGTCCAGTGCGTGGCGGAGATCCAGCCCTATTCCGGCGGCCTCAAGCGCAACATCGTCCAGTGCCTGGACGATTACGGCATCCCCCTGAAGCTCTCCCACACCGTGGTGGACATCCGCGGCAAGGAGCGGGTGGAGGGCGTCACCATCGCCGCCGTGGACGACCGCATGCAGCCCATCCCCGGCACCGAGGAGGACATCCCCTGCGACACGCTGCTGCTTTCCGTGGGCCTCATCCCGGAAAACGAGCTCTCCCGCCAGATCGGCGTGGAGATCTCCCCGGCCACCAACGGCCCCCGGGTCAACGAGAGCCTGGAGACCAGCATCCCCGGCGTCTTTGCCTGCGGCAACGTCCTCCACGTGCACGACCTGGTGGACTACGTCTCCGAGGAAGCCGAGCAGGCCGGCCGCAACGCCGCCCGGGCCGTTCTGGGGCAAAGCGCCGAGACCGGCCGGGAGATCCCTCTGTCCCCCACCGGCGCGATCCGCTACACCGTCCCCGCCACGCTGGATCCCGCCCGGATGCAGGAGACCCTCACCGTGCGCTTCCGGGTCAAGGAGACCGTGAAAAGCGGCCAGATCCGCGTCCTGCTGGACGGCAAAGAGGTCCTGCGCCGGAACCGCCCCATCATGGCCCCCGGCGAGATGGAACAGGCCGTGCTGAAGAAAGAATGGTTCACCGGCACCGAACAGACCCTGGAGGTCTGGGCCGGTCCCAGAGAAGGAGGCAACACCAATGGCTGAACATGAACTCACCTGCATCGGCTGCCCGCTGGGCTGCGCCCTCCGGGTGGAGACCGACGACACCGGCGCGGTGGTCCGGGTCACCGGGAACACCTGCAAGCGCGGGGAGGACTACGGCCGCCGAGAGGTGACCTGCCCCACCCGCACCGTCACCTCCACCGTCCGGGTGGCAGGCGGCAAAGAGCCCGTGGTGCCCGTGCGCACCCGCACGGACATCCCCAAGGACCGGATCTTCGCCTGCATGGAGGCCGTCCGCCAGGCCCACATCGCCGCCCCCGTGTCCATCGGCGATGTGGTCCTCCACAACGTATGCGGCACCGGCGTGGACGTGATCGCCTCCAAGGCCGTCCCCGCCCGGGAATAGCCCCATGCCCGCCCGCATCCGTCCCCAGATCACCACCGTGCTGTTCGACCTGGACGGCACCCTCCTGCCCATGGATCTGGAGGAATTCACCCAGACCTACTTTGGGCTCCTGGCCCAAAAGGCCGCGCCCTACGGCTACGAGCCCCAGTCCCTCATCGCCGCGGTGTGGAAGGGCACCCGGGCCATGATGCACAACGACGGCTCCTGCACCAACGAGGACCGCTTCTGGCAGGTCTTCGCCCAGGAGATGGGCCCCCAGTCCCTGGCCCACCGCCCCGTTTTCGACGACTTCTACCGCAACGAGTTCGATCAGGTCAAGGCCGTCACCCGGCCCACCCCCCGGGCCGCCCAAACCGTGCGCCGCCTGCGGGCGCTGGGCCTGGACACCGTCCTGGCCACCAATCCCCTGTTCCCCCGGGTGGCGGTGGAGACCCGCCTGCGGTGGATCGGCCTGGGCCCGGAGGACTTTTCCCACATCACCACCTACGAAAATTCCACCTTCTGCAAGCCCGACCCCCGCTACTACGCCCAGATCCTCACCGTGCTGGGCCGCCCGGGGGCCAGCTGCCTCATGGTGGGCAACGATGCCGACGAGGACTTGGCCGCCGGCCAGGTGGGCATGGACTGCTTCCTCCTCACCGACTGCCTCATCAACACCCAGGGCAAAGACATCGCCTGGGTGCCCGCTGGCGGCTTCGATGCGCTGGACGCGTATCTCTTCGGCCCGCCCAGTTCCCCCGCCTTCCCGGGCCCCACAGACGATCTCTGACCCCTTCGGGGACCGATCCCAATAAAACCAAACTGAAAAGGAGAACCGACCATGGAAATTCTGACTTTGACCGTAGACAACTTCGATGCCGCCATCCAGGCCGACCCGCCCATCCTGGTGGACTTTTGGGCCAGCTGGTGTGGCCCCTGCCGCATGTTCGCCCCCATCGTGGAGGACTTTGCCCAGGAGAACGCCGGCAAGGTCCGGGTGGGCAAGGTGAACGTGGACGAGGAGCCCGAGCTGGCCAAGCGCTTCCGGGTGATGAGCATCCCCACCGCCATCCTCTTCCGGGGCGGCCAGGCGGTGTCCACCCTGGTGGGCGTCCAGCCCAAGGAGACCCTGGAGGCCCTGCTGTGAGCGACTGCTGGGACGTGGGGATCATCGGCGGCGGCCCTGCGGGCTACACCGCCGCCCTGTATGCGGCCCGGGCGGGTTTTTCCGTGCTCCTGCTGGAAAAGCTGGCCCCCGGCGGACAGATGGCCACCACCGATGTCATCGACAACTACCCCGGCTTCCCGGAGGGCGTCTCCGGCTTCGATCTGGCCGACCACATGAAGCGCTCGGCCGAGCGCTTCGGCGCCGTCACCCGCCTGGCAGAGGTCCAGTCCGTGGGCCTGGCGGGCCCTGTCAAGGAGATCGTCACCCGCAAGGAGACCCTGCGGGCCCGGGCGGTGGTGCTGGCCACCGGCGCCTCTCCCCGAGAGCTGGGCCTTCCCGGCGAACGGGAGCTGCGGGGCCGGGGCGTCTCCTACTGCGCCACCTGCGACGGCATGTTCTTCCGGGGACAGTCCGTCTGCGTGGTGGGGGGCGGCAACACCGCCGTGGCGGATGCGCTGTACCTCTCCCGCCTGTGCGCCCGGGTCACCCTCATCCACCGCCGGGACCGCCTCCGGGCCTCGGCCGTGTACGCCCACGCCCTGGAGAGCGCCCCCAACCTGGAGATCCTCTGGAACACCACCGTCACCTCCCTGGAGCACGACGACGTGCTCACCGGGGTGGGCCTCACCCGCACCGACACCGGCGCCACGCGCACCCTGCCCTGCGCCGCCCTGTTCGTGGCGGTGGGCCACGTGCCGGAAAGCGGCCTCTTCCGGGGCCAGGTGGACCTGGACCCCGCCGGCTATGTTCTGGCCGACGAGACCACCCGCACCCGGCTACCCGGGGTCTTCGCCGTGGGGGATCTGCGGCAAAAGCCCCTGCGCCAGGTGGTCACCGCCGCCGCAGACGGCGCCGTGGCTGCCCATTTCATCGAGGAATATCTGGGCGCTTAGACCGCCCTGCCCAAGGGGGAGCCCGGCATATGCCGGGCTCCCGCCGCATATCCATGCACCAGACGCAGGGGAAAGGGAGCGATGCCGTGGACGGCTGGGGCTATTCGGACCGGGAGCTGCTGGCCCGCCTGTGCCAGTGCGAGGCCGGCGGCGAAGGGGAGACCGGCATGCAGGCCGTGGCCACCGTGGTGATGAACCGCGTCCGGGTGAGCTACGGGGAATACGGCCGGCTGGATACCCTCCGCCAGGTGGTGTTCCAGCCGGGGCAGTTCGTCTGCGCCATGGAGCAGGTCGCCGGTCAGTACAACGCCCAAAACCTCTACAACATGCAGCCCACCTGGGTGGAATACCGCGTGGCCGACTGGGCCCTGGCGGGCAACCGGCTCACCGGCCTGGGGACGGCCCTGTGGTTCTACAACCCCTTTTCTCCCGCCTGCCGGGACCACTTCCCCTCCCCGGTGGGGGCCTTCTGCCTGCGCCTGGGGGACCACTGCTTCTACGACCCCACCCCCGCCTACGCCCAGACCTGACCGCCCCGCGTCAACCGAAAAGGAGCGATCCCCATGGATATGAGCAGAAAAGACGCCCGACCCACCCCGGCCATGCGCCGGCTCATCAACCGCACCGACTTCCAGGAGTACGAGGACGGCAGCCGCCGCCTGGACAATTTCAACATCCCCGCCCAGCAGCCCTTCGACACCGAGGACATGGAGGGCACCCTCCAGGCCATCCTGGCCCGGAACGTGGGCCAGTACGTGGTGGTGGAGTTCCTCCTGGGCACCGAACAGCTCACCCGCAAGCAGGGCATCCTGTTCCTGGTGGGCCGCAACTACGTCACCCTGTACGACGAGGCCGTGAACAACTTCCTGGTCTGCGACCTCTTCGCGGTGAAGTTCGTCTATTTCTACATGCCCGGCGCCCGTCCCCCGTACAATTACAACCTCCTGCCCCCCGCCCCCGGAGAAGGTCCCCGTCCGCCCCGCCGCCGCTAGACCCCCGCCCCTGCGGGGGCTTTTTTCTGCGGCCTCTGGTTGACTTTTCCCCCGCCGAGTGGTACCCTCAAAACCGGCGGGTCCCCCCGCCCATCCTGTTCCCCGGAGGTGTCCCATGACCGTCACTGCCTGCCCCTGCTCGCCCTTTCCCCTCACCGTCACCGGCGCGCCCCACGCCCGGTGGGTGCTGCTCCAGCCCGTGGCCGGCCCCGAGCCCCCTGCTGCAGTGCCCCATGCCCTTTCCCAGCGCCTGGACGCCCCCTTCCTCCACTGCGCCCTCCACCTCACCGACTGGGACGCCCAGCTCTCTCCCTGGTCCGCCCCGCCGGTGTTCGGGCAGACCCCCTTTGCCGGGCAGGCCGCCGCAACCCTCTCCATCCTCACCCAACAGGTGCTCCCCCTGCTCCGCCGGCAGTTCGCCCCGGACCCAGCCGCCGCCTGGGTGCTGGGCGGGTACTCCCTGGCGGGGCTCTTCGCCCTCTGGGCCGTCACCCAGACCGCCGCCTTCGATGCCGTAGCCGCCGCTTCTCCCTCGGTCTGGTTCCCGGAGTGGCTCCCCTTTGCCGCCGAACACCCCGCCCGCATCCGGGCCGCCGCACTCAGCCTGGGGGACCGGGAGGACCGCTCCCGCAACCCCGTCCTCCGTTCGGTGAAGGACTGCCTCCTGCGCCAGCAGGCGCTGTTCACCGCCGCCGGCCTGCCCACCCAGCTCACCTGGCACCCCGGCAACCACTTCCAGGATGCCCCCCAGCGCACCGCTCAGACCTTTGCCGAAGCCGTCGCCCTCCTCTCCTCGGCCCAGTAACTGCCCGTGCCGGGGCAGGGCAAGTCGCGGGGCGCGCGGTCCCCGCGCTTTACGCCTACGGGACGAAAATGGGTCGTCGCGCCCGGTACCTGGCGGTACAGGCCGAGTCGCGCCTCGGTTGCTTCTGACAACAGGCAAACCGTCGCGCCCGCCGGTTTGCAAAACCGGCAAGGGTCCCCACCCGCCTCCCCCGTCTCGCCGCCTGCGCCTTTCGGCGCAGGCGCTTTTGCTCCGCAAAAGAGGGGGGATGGGGTCGAAGTTCAGACCCCATCCCCTTGCGAGACGGCAGCCGGTGGCCCGACAGGCCAAGTCGCGCCCCAGCGCCTTCTGTTTTCCAGTGGGCCGTCGCGCTCCCTCGTTTCCAGCCAGCCAACCCCCTTCCCGTCGGGTTCCAGCCCCTTTTTGCCCCCTTCCGGCCCCCTTCCGGTATCGTTCTGGCCCTGTTTTTCGCCTTTCCCGACATTTGTTCAAATATGAACAAATTGTAAATTTTAAATTTTTTTCAAAAAAGTTTCCCTCTCCAGGGAAACTTTACCCCTTTTAATAGGGGATATATGGAGGGGTCTGTGCCCAGACAGGGCAAGTCGCGGCCCCTGCCGGGGCAGGGCAAGTCGCGCCTCGCGCGTTCCGCGCTGACAGCTACTGGAAACTGGCGAGTGGTCGCGCCCACTGGTCCGCACAAGCCGCGAAACAAGGGAAACAAAACCTCAACCTGCACGAACCCCGCTGCAACCCCTCGATTTCCACCCCCAACCCGCTCAATTCCCCCTTTGAACGTGCCGGAACGCCACTTCACCCCACCAAAAAATTTCATCTCGCCCGCCCCACCCGCCTCCCCCGTCTCGCCGCCTGCTCCGCAGGCGCTTTTGCTCCGCAAAAGAAGGGGATGGGGTCGAAGTTCAGACCCCATCCCCTTGCGAGACGGCAGCCGGTGGCCCGGCAGGCCAAGTCGCGCCTCGCGCGTCCCGCGCTGATGCCTACTGGACGAAAATGGGCCGTCGCACCCCCTGGTTCGCACAAGCCGCGAATCGAGATCACGCAAAAACCCCCAAAAAATGAATGCCGATTTTCCCCGGCATTTCGGGAAAAATCGGCGATGTTTCACGTGAAACATATGTTTGTTTCGGCTTACGGTGCGATGCAGGACCGGTTGTCCCACAGGTACTTGGCCCCGGAGATCACCGTCACCGCAGCCACCACCCAGCACAGCACCTGGGTCCCTGCCGCCACCGGGAAAATGTCCGTGGGGCCGGCAAGACCCGCGGCCAGGTAGTAGAACAGCACCGTCACCATCTGGATCACGGTCTTCACCTTGCCCCACAGGTTGGCGGCGATGACCGTGCTGCGGGCCGCGGCCAGCATGCGCACCCCGGCCACGGCGAACTCCCGGAAGAGGACCACCGCCAGCACCACCGGGGAGCAGACGCCGTCCACGGTCATGTAGATCAGGGCGGCGGTGGTGAGCATCTTGTCCGCCAGGGGGTCGGCAAATTTCCCGAAATCCGAGACGATGTGCCGCTTGCGGGCAATGGCCCCGTCCAGGTAATCGGTGAAGCTGGCCGCGGCGAACACCGCCCCGGCCAGCAGGCTGTACACCCGCTGAAAATCCGCCTGACCGTAGTGGGAAAAGGCTGCAAAGAGCATGAACACCGGCACCAGGGCCACCCGGGCCAGGGTCAGCTTGTTGGGCAGATTGAGCTTCATGAGGCGCCTCCTTGGGGTCAGATCATGGTGCCGGTGAGGTCACCGTCCATGCAGTCCTCCACCTCCACCTGGACGAACTGGCCCAGCCGGGGCCGGTGGCCCGGGGCGGTGAAGAACACCTTGCCGTCGATGTCCGGCGCGTCCATGTAGGAGCGGCCGAACCAGCATTCCGCGTAGCGGTCGAAGCCCTCGGTGAGGACGGTGAGGATGCGGCCCATCTGGGCTTCCCCGTTCTCCTCCAGGATGCGGGCCTGCTGCTCCATGAGGATGTCCGCCCGGCGCTCCTTCACCTCCTGGTCGATCTGATCGGGCAGGTCGGCGGCGGGAGTGCCCTCCTCCTGGGAGTAGGGGAAGCAGCCCATCCGGTCGAAGCGGATCTCCTTGACGAACTCGGCCAGCTGGGTAAAGTCCTCCTCAGTCTCTCCGGGGAAGCCGGTGATGAGGGTGGTGCGGAGGATGACCCCCGGCACCGCTGCCCGGATCTTCCGGATCAGGGCGGTGAGGGAGGCCCGGTCTCCCCGGCGGTTCATAGCCCGGAGGACGGGGCCGGAGCAGTGCTGCAGGGGCAGGTCGATGTACTTGACGATCTTTTCCTCCCGGGCCATGACGGCCAGCAGCTCGTCGGTGATGGCGTCGGGGTAGCAGTAGAGCACCCGGAGCCACCGCAGGTCTTCGATCTGGCAAAGGCGCTCCAGCAGGCGGGCCAGGGAATAGGTCCCGTAGAGGTCGATGCCGTAGCGGGTGGTGTCCTGGGCGATGAGGATGAGCTCCCGGGCGCCTTCCGCCACCAGGGACCGGGCCTCCTCCTCGATGGACTCCAGCGGCCGGCTGCGGTAGGGGCCCCGGATGCCCGGGATGGCGCAGTAGGTGCAGCGGTTGTCGCAGCCCTCGGCGATCTTGAGATAGGCGGACCAGCTGGGGGTGGTGAGCCGCCGGGCGCCGCACAGGGGCATGGCCTCCCGGGGCGGGAAGGCCCCCACCCGCTCTCCGGCCAGGATGCGGCGCAACAGGCCGGCTGCCTCCCCGTTGGCGCCGATGCCGATGGCTCCATCCACCTCGGGGAGCTCCGCAAGGAGCTCCTGCTGGTAGCGCTGGGCCAGGCAGCCGGTGACCACCAGCTTCTGGATGCGGCCCTCGGCCTTGAGCCGGGCCAGCTCCAGGATCTCCTCGATGGACTCCTTTTTGGCGCTCTCGATGAAGCCGCAGGTGTTCACGATGGCGACGTCCGCCAGGGCCACGTCGTCCACGGCCTGGAAGCCGGCGGCCTCCAGAGAGGCCATGAGGACCTCGCCGTCTACCTGATTTTTGGCACAGCCCAGACTGACCATGCCCACCTTGATCGACATAGATATTCCTTCTTTTGCGATAAATTTTATTTATTTATTTTTTTCAGGCGCCGGGCCCGGCGCTTGCGGGCTTTTTTCCAGGCGTTCGCCACCTCGGTGCGGATGCCGGAGGTCTCCAGCCACATGGCCACCTCCCCGCCGAAGAGGAGGATATACATGCAGAAGAAGAGCCAGTACATGAGGATGACCAGGGTGGCCAGGCCGCCGTAGATGGAGAAATCGGAGAAGTTCTCCACGAAGAAGGAGAAGAGGAAGGAGAACAGGACCCAGGCCCCGGCGGTGAGGGCCGAGGCGGTGAGCAGGTGGGCAAAGCGGACCTTGCGCCGGGGGAGGAAGCGGTAGAGCAGGAGGAAGAACACGAACAGCACCACGAAGCCCGCCAGGGATTTGAAATTCATGAGGAGGGTGGCGAAGAAGGGCGGGGAGTGGCGCAGGAGGTAGTTGTAGATGGTGGAGCCGAAGACCAGCAGCACGGCGGTGATGAGCAGGACCACGGCCAGGAGGACCACATACAGGATGGAGACCAGGCGCAGGCCCACGAAGCCCCGCTCGGTCTCGTCGTCGAAGACGTGGTCCAGGCCCTTGATGATGGCCTGCATGCCCTTGGAGGAGGACCAGACGGCGGTGATCACCGCCACGGGGAGGAAGCCGGAGGAGGAGAGGGTGTCGGGGAAGAAATCCCGGATGTAGCCGGCCAGGGGCTCGGGCACCAGGCGGAGGACGGCCTCGATGAGGCTGACGCCGGGGGCCAGGTGGACCTGCTGGATCAGGGTGATGCACAGGGCCAGGAAGGGCAGGAAGGAGATGAGGATGAAAAACGCCCCGTGGGCCGCCGCGGAGTCCAAGCGGTCCCGGTCCATGCGGGACCAAAACCACTTGAGATGCTTTTTCACCAGTTTCACGGAGGGCACCCCTTTTGCCAGGATAAGCGTATTTTATCATATTTCCCGGCGGTTGAAAACCCCCTGGAAGAAAATCCTGGGCAAAGGGTGGAAAAAGCCCGGGTGCGCCGGGGGCGGGTTTGCACAGCCCTCACAAAAGAGAGGGGGATGCGGGGGGAGAAATTTGACGCGGGCGTGAAACTTTGAAAATCTCACGGGTTTTTGTAGAATTTTTGGCGCAACTGTGGTACTATTTTGTGTGCGGGAGCGGATCCCGTGCAGTGGACAATCGAATAGGCGACAGAAAGCGGACCGGAGAAAGGAAAGGCCAAAGAACTTATGGAACAGGCGCCAAAGTATTGTTTCAGTCCCGAAAACCGCGTGGCCCCGCTGGGCATCGTGGCCCTGGAGAGCGCGCGGGAACTGACCGACAAGATCGAAGCCCATTTGCTCCGCTGGGCCCACGAGGCCGGGATGGACACGGAGAGCTTTCGCATCCAGGGCAGCTGCCCCCGGTTCTCCTCGGGAGACGGGAAAGGGATCCTCAGCGACACGGTGCGGGGGTATGACCTGTACTTCGTGGTGGATGTGGGGAACTACAGCTGCACGTACAATTATTTCGGCCGTGAAAACCACATGTCCCCCGACGACCACTTCCAGGACCTGAAGCGGCTGATCCAGGCCGCCAGCGGCAAAGCCCACCGGATCAACGTGATCATGCCCATCCTCTACGGCGGACGGCAGCACCGGCGCAACTATCGGGAATCGTTGGACTGCGCCTGGGCCCTGCAGGAGCTGCAGACCATGGGGGTGAGCAACGTGGTCACCTTCGACGCCCACGACCCCAACGTACAAAACGCCATCCCCCTGATGGGATTTGACAACCTGATGCCCTCCTATCAGGTGCTGAAGGCCATGTTCCGGGCCTTCCCGGACCTCTCTACCGAACGGGATTCCTTTATGGTGGTGAGCCCCGACGAGGGCGCCCTGAACCGCAACATGTACTACGCCTCCGTGCTGGGGGTGGACATGGGGATGTTCTACAAGCGGCGGGACTACTCCCAGGTGGTGGACGGCCGGAACCCCATCGTGGCCCACGAGTATCTGGGCAGCGACGTGGCCGGGAAGGACGTGTTCATCTCCGACGACATCATCTCCTCCGGGGAATCCATGCTGGACATCGCCTATAACCTGAAGGCCCGGAAGGCCCGGCGGATCTTCACCTATGCCACCTATGCCATCTTCACCAACGGCCTGGAGGCCTTTGACAAGGCCTATAAGGACGGGGTGGTGGACGGCGTGTTCGGCTCCAACCTGACGTACCGCACGGAGGAGCTGAAGAACCGGCCGTGGTTCTATGAGGTGGACGTGTCCAAGTACATCGCGTATTTCATCTCCGCCCTGAACCACGACATCTCCGTGACCTCGCTGGTGGACCCCCATGCCAAGATCGAGGCTCTGCTGGCCCGGCGGCGGGAGGAACAGGCCCGCAGCGCGGGACACCAGCTGTCCTTTTGAGGGCAGCGCGCCGGAGACTGCATAGAATAAACCAAAGCGACGAAGGAAAGAAGTACCCCGAGACCGGGCCCCAGAGAGAGCCGGCGGCCGCTGTGAGCCGGCTTGACCCAGGGCGGGGGAAATGCGTTCCCGAGCAGGCGGGGGGACAATCCCCGCACGGCGGCGGCCGTTGCAACGCATGACGAGACCAAAGCGAAGTGGGACCGCGACAGGAACTGCCGCCTTCGCGGACGGGGAGACCCCGTCTGCGGAGGCGTTTTTTGTATAGAACCAAAAAACCGGGCGACACTGCCCCTTGCAAGGAGGAACGGACATGGAACTGACCAATACCCTGACCATGAAACGGGAACCGGTGATCCCCCACGAGCCGGGACACATCCGCATGTACACCTGCGGGCCCACGGTGTACCACTATGCCCACATCGGCAACCTGCGCAGCTATATCATGGAGGACGTGCTGGAAAAATATCTGCGGTATGAGGGGAACCAGGTGGACCGGGTGATGAACATCACCGACGTGGGGCACCTCAGCAGCGATGCGGACACCGGCGAGGACAAGATGGTGGCCGGGGCAAAGCGGGAGCACAAGAGCGTGATGGAGATCGCCCAGTTTTACACCGACGCCTTTTTCGCGGACTGCGAGAAGCTCAACATCCGCCGGCCGGACACGGTGGTGCCCGCCACCAGCCGCATCCCGGACTTTATCCGGATGGTGCAGGGGCTGCTGGACAAGGGATATGCCTATCTGGCGGGAGGGAACGTGTATTTCGACACTTCTAAACTGCGGGAATATTACGTCTTCGGCAACCAGACCGGGGAGGACCTGGCCGTGGGGGTGCGGGACACCGTGGACGCCGACGAGAACAAGCGCAACAAGACCGACTTCGTGCTGTGGTTCACCAAGTCGAAGTTCGAGGACCAGGAGCTGAAATGGGAGAGCCCCTGGGGGCTGGGGTATCCCGGGTGGCACATCGAGTGCTCGGCCATCAGCCTGCGGGAGCTGGGCGAGTATCTGGACATCCACTGCGGCGGCGTGGACAACGCCTTTCCCCACCACACCAACGAGATCGCCCAGAGCGAGGCGTACATCGGGCACCCGTGGTGCAAATACTGGTTCCACGTGCAGCACCTCAACGACGCCCGGGGGAAGATGAGCAAGTCCAAGGGGGGCATCCTGACGGTGTCCGCCCTGGAGGAGCAGGGGTTCGATCCCCTGGCCTACCGGATGTTCTGCCTGCAGTCCCATTACCGCAAGCCGCTGACCTTCTCCTTTGAAAGCCTGCAAAACGCCCAGAACGCCTACAACCGGCTGGTGGCCCGGGTGGCGGCCCTCGCCAAAGAGGGAGATCCGGACCGGGAGGCAGCCCAGGGGTTCCAGGAGAAGTTCCGGGGGGCGCTGGGCAGCGACCTGAACACCTCGCTGGGGCTGACGGTGCTGTACGACATGCTCAAATCCGACCTGAGCGACGCCACCAAGCGGTATTTGGTGGGGGACTTCGACCAGGTGCTGTCCCTGAGCCTGCTGGAGGCCGCCGAAAAGGCCGGACAGCCCAGCGAGCCGCCAGTGGACGGGGAACTGAAAGCGCACATCGAAGAACTCATCGCCCGGCGGACCGAGGCCCGGAAGAACAAGGACTGGGCGGCGGCGGACGCCATCCGGGACGAGCTGAGCGCCCTGCACGTGGCGGTGAAGGACACCCCCCAGGGGGTGGAGTGGCACCTGGAAGGATAAACAGACACCAGGAGGCAGCGGATATGGACCTGCGATTCGTGCAAAAGGGCGCGTTTTCCGTGATCGGCAAGCTGGGCTCCACCCGGGAGGGGGAGGGCTTTATCCAGCAGCTGTGGCAGGAGGCCAACGCCCATTTTCCGGAGATCGAGCCCCTGGCCCAGCGGGAGACGGACGGAAGCTTTTCCGGCTTCTGGGGGCTGATGTCCGACGAGGGGATGCATTTCCTCCCCTGGGAGGAGGACTTCACCCGGGGGCTGTATCTGGCCGGGGCCCAGGTGCCCCCAGACGCCCAGCCGCCTGCGGGCTGGGTGAAATGGACGGCCCCCGCTGCGGAATATGCCGTGGCTGCCGCCGGGCCGGAGGCCTTCCGGGAGACGCTGGCGGCGCTGGAGGAACAGGGGCTGCGGCTGGCGGGCGCGGTGTACGATCACACCGACCCCAGGACCGGGGAGAGCTTCCAGTATTTCCCGGTGCGGCGGCTGTAAAACCGAGGGCCGCGAAAAAAACCTTGACAAGGCGGAGCGCGGCTGATACAATAAGACAAATGCAAAAAGCGTTGGAACGGAGGGGAAGCATGTTCGCATAAGTTCCGGAGGAAACAGTTGGATGAGACGCGCCTGTGGCAGCCACGGGCTTTCTCCTGCTGTGGAATCGGGACTTGCTGCGGGGCCGCTTTCCGTTCGGCCGCGGGGTCTCCTGCGGGCAAAAGCCACCGAGGGCAAGGTCTGTTTCCCTGTGCGGGAGACAGGCCTTTTCTGTGTCTGGGCGCCGGACCGAAAGGAGGGACTTTACAATGCTGCAGATCAAGAATCTGACCCTGCTGAACCGGAAGGACCTGCATGTGCTCACCGAAGGGTTCTCCTTTGCCCTGCGGCCGGGGGACAAGGCGGCGGTCATCGGGGAAGAGGGGAACGGAAAAACCACCCTGCTGCAGGTGATCGGGGATCCCCGGCGGGTGGAGGAGACGGTGGAATGGAGCGGCGAGGTGGACCTGGACGGCATGCAGCCGGGTTTTCTGGCCCAGGAGCTGACCCCGGAGGAACGGCAGCAGACCGTGTATGACTTCTGCTGCGCCTCCCCGGGGTTTGCGGAGGCCGCCCCCCGGGAGCTGGGCGCCGCTGCCGCCCAGCTGGGGCTGGAGCCGGAGCTCTTTTACGCGGACCGCACCGTGGGGAGCCTGTCCGGCGGGGAGAGCGTCAAGCTGCGGCTGGCGCTGCTCACCCTGTCCCGGCCCGACCTGTACCTGCTGGACGAGCCCAGCAACGACCTGGATCTCCCCACCCTGGAATGGCTGGAGGGGTTCATTCGGGACTGTCCCCAGCCGGTGCTGTTCGTCTCCCACGACGAGACGCTGCTGGAGAACACCGCCAATGTGATCATCCACCTGGAGCAGCTGCGGAAAAAGACCCGCCCCCGGTGGACCGTGGCCCGGATGGGGTACCGGCAGTATGTGGAGGAGCGGCTGGGGCGCTTTGCCCGGCAGGAGCAGCTGGCCCGGAAGGAACGGGCCGAGGAGCGGGAAAAGCTGGAAAAGTACCGGCAGATCTACCAGCGGGTGGAGCACGCCCAGAACGTGATCTCCCGGCAGGACCCGGGCGGGGCGCGGCTGCTGAAAAAGAAGATGCACGCGGTGAAATCCCTGGGCCGGCGGCTGGAACGGGACCACGATGACCTGACGGAGTTCCCGGAAAGCGAGGACGCCATTTTGGTGGGGTTCGAGCCGGACGTCACCGTGCCCGCCGGAAAGACGGTGGTGGAGCTCCATTGGGAGCGGCTCACCGCCGGGGACCGGGTGCTGGCCCGGGACTTGGAGCTCACCGTCCGGGGGCCGGCGAAGATCGGCATCGTGGGGGCCAACGGAGTGGGCAAGACCACCTTTTTGCGGCGGCTGGCCGGAGAGCTGCTGGCCCGGCGGGATCTCAACGCGGCCTACATGCCCCAAAATTACGGGGAAGCGGTGGACGAGGATCTCAGTCCGGTGGCCTTTTTGGCCCGGTCCGGGGAAAAAGAGGAGCTGACCCGGGTGAAGACCTATCTGGGCGCCATGAAGTACACCGCCCAGGAGTGTGAACACAGCATCCGGGCGCTGTCCGGAGGGCAGAAGGCCAAGCTGTTCTTTCTGGATATGATCCTCCACCGCCGGAACGTGCTGCTGCTGGACGAGCCCACCCGGAACTTCAGCCCCCTCTCCGGCCCGGTGATCCGGCGGATCCTGCGGGACTTTGGAGGGTGTATCCTCAGCGTCTCCCACGACCGGAAATATCTCCGCGAGGTCTGCGACATCCTCTATGAGCTCACCCCCACCGGCCTGCGGCGGGTGGAGCTGGACGCCCCGGATGAAAAAATTTAAACAAATGTTCTCGAAAAAGATTGCATTCCTGGGAAAAATCCGGTATAATGAAGGAGAACAGAACCCCGGACGAAAGGAAGAGATACACATGGCAGAAAAAAAGAGCGCGCCCATCAGCACCAAAGCAGTGGACGAGAAACCCGAGGACAAGGCCAAGGCTCTGGAAACTGCATTGGCACAGATCAAAAAGCAGTACGGCGAGGGGGCGGTCATGCGCCTGGGCCAGGACTCCGCCCTGAACGTGGAGGCCATCCCCACCGGCAGCCTGTCCCTGGACCTGGCGCTGGGGATCGGCGGGCTGCCCCGGGGCCGGATCGTGGAGATCTACGGGCCGGAATCCTCCGGCAAGACCACGCTTGCCCTGCACTGCATCGCAGAGGGACAAAAACGCGGCGGCAACGCCGCTTTCATCGACGTGGAGCACGCCCTGGACCCGGTGTACGCGGGGAATCTGGGCGTGGATGTGGAGAGCCTGCTGGTCTCCCAGCCGGACACCGGCGAGCAGGCGCTGGAGATCACCGAGGCCCTGGTGCGCTCGGGGGCCATCGACGTCATCGTGGTGGACTCGGTGGCGGCTCTGGTGCCCCGGGCGGAGATCGAGGGCGAGATGGGTGACGCCCACGTGGGCCTGCAGGCCCGGCTGATGAGCCAGGCCCTGCGCAAGCTGGCGGGCGCCATCTCCAAGTCCAACTGCGTGGCCATCTTCATCAACCAGCTGCGGGAGAAGGTGGGCATCGTCTACGGCAACCCGGAGGTCACCCCCGGCGGCCGGGCCCTGAAGTTCTACTCCTCCGTGCGCATCGAGGTGCGCAAGGGCGAGATCCTCAAGTCCGGCACGGACATCATCGGCGCCCGGACCAAGACCAAGGTGGTCAAGAACAAGATCGCCCCGCCCTTCCGCACGGCGGAATTCGACGTGATGTACGGCACGGGCATCTCCCGCACCGGGGAGCTGCTGGACATCGCCGTACAGCTGGACATCATCCAGAAGAGCGGCTCCTGGTTCTCCTATCAGGGCGAGCGCATCGGTCAGGGCCGGGACAACAGCAAGGACTTTTTGGCGGCCCATCCGGAGATCGCCGACCAGGTGGAGCAGCAGATCCGGGAGAACGTGGACAAGCTGTATGAAAAGCCCGGCCGCACCGGCGGGGTCAAGCCCGTGGCTGCCCCGGTGGAAACGCCCCCCGCTCCCGCTGCACCGGTGACCAAGGAGGCCGCCCGCCAGGGGATCGACATCCTGGTGGATGACGACTGATGGAGCTCACTGCGGCGGAGCCCCGGCGCAAGGGGCTGGTCCAGCTGTTCCTGGACGGCGAGCCCGCCGTGAAGGTGGACGGGGAGACCTTTGCCCTGTCCAAGCTCCGGGTGGGGGACGAGCTCTCCGACGAGCAGCTCCATGAGCTGATCCAGGCCTCCGATGCCCGGCGGGCCCGGGAAAAGGCCCTGTATCTGCTGGAGCACCGGAACCACTCCAAAAAGGAGCTGGGCGACAAGCTGATCCGGGCGCAGATCCCCAAGGAGGCGGCCCGGGCCGCGGCAGAGCACCTGGAAGAGCTGGGCCTGGTGGACGACGAGCGCTTTGCCCGGGACTACGCCCGGGAGCTGTTTGAACGCAAGCGGTACGGTCCCGCCCGGGTCCGCCAGGAGCTGCGCCTCAAGGGCATCGACAGCGAGTTGATCCAGGAGCTGCTGGCCGAGCACGGGGACGAGGACGAGGCCCTCGAAAACATCCAACAGGTCCTGGAGAAGAAATACCCCCTGTGGCAGACGGATGAAAAGGTCCGCCGCCGGGCCTTTGCCGCCCTGCAGCGCTTGGGGTATCCCTATGAGCTCATCCGCCGGGCCCTGGCGTCCGCTGAGGACGATGGATAAAGCACCCACGGGCCTTTGCCCCTTTGGATCCGCAGACAACAGCAAAAGAGCCTCCCTTCGGGTAGCTTCCAATAAAACAGTATCGAAACAGTACTGACATTGGGCAGCTGCCAAACAGGAGTGCAACAAAGAGAACAGCCATACACGGAAATCAATTCGGGTATGGCTGTTCTCTTTGCTTGGGTTTGCTTGGGTCAAAATCTTTGTCAAATGTGAATTGTTCAAAGTGAAAAGCCGCAGGCGCCTTTCTACGGCTTTTCACTGTTATGATGTCATTTTGAAGATTTAGGAAAGTTGATGGTAATGGTTGTGCCTTTACCCTCTGTGCTTTGCAGTTCTATTTTTGCATTATGCAAGCGGGCAGCGTGTTTGACGATAGATAATCCTAAACCAGTACCGCC
>CANRPD010000039.1 GCA_947632385.1 uncultured Clostridia bacterium
CGGGACGTGTCCCTGGTGGGCATCAACGACATGGAGACGGTGCGCTATCTGGACCCCATGCTCACCACGGTGCACGTTCCCCTGGAGGAGATGGGCCGCCACGCGGCGCGGCTGCTCATCGACCGGATCGAGGGCGGCCACCGGCTGCCGGCCAAGGTGATCCTCCCGGCGGAGCTCGTCCTGCGGGAGTCCTGCGGGCCCATCGGGGACAAGCAGAGGAAGAGAAAGAAAGATCGCGCTGATTGACGCAGCGCTCACGCTCAGAGCTGAAGCGCTGCATATGGCCTCGCCTGGACCTGTTTCCAGGCGTATGGCTTCTTTTTGAATATGAAACCGTACCCTTGTCCTCAATTTGGCGGGGTGGTAAAAATCTGTACTTTTGCCCCGAACGCCGCCTTTTCGCCATTTTTTGGAGGCCGGAAGACAGCACGGCGCTCCCCGCCGAAAAGCGGGGAGCGCCGTGCTGTCGTTCTCTGCGGCCCCCAAAGGACTCGCCAGCCATTTGGGGAAAAGGAAGAAGCGCCCTGAACCTTCAGGGCGCTTCTTTCATGGGTAAGGCCGGCACGCCTTCCCAAAGCCGGCGGACCGCCGGTGTCAAAGGGCTTTCAGGATAGAGAAGGCCAGTTCCTTCGTGTCGACCAGCCCATAGTTGACGGCCAGGGCCGCCGCGGTCTTTTTCTTTCTGTCCAGCCCCACAAACGCGCTGTACGCGCCGGCGGCGCCGTCGTGCCAGGAGATATCGGTGCCCTGCTCCAGCCGCCAGGCCAGGCCGCTGACAAAACCCTTCTCCCCCGGTCCGTGCTGCTTGTGGCAGATCTCCAAATAGGGCTTGGAGCCGTCCAGATGCTGCCGGGCAAAGTCCAGCAGATCCTCCACCGAGGCCAGCAGCGCCCCCGCGGGCGCGATGATGTCGCTCTTGTCCCACTGCCAGCAGCCGCAGGGCTGATCCTTTTTGTCGTAGCCCAGCATACCCGTGTTGCCCAGCCGCGCCGTCTTCAGTCCGAGATCCTCCCGGATGTAGGTCTCCATCCCGTCCCAGAAGCCCTGTCCGCTGACCTGTCCCACGATGTAGCCCAGTACGCTCATCCCCAGGTTCGAGTACTGGAACTTATAGGGACGGTCCTTCAGATGGGTATCCGCCAGGATGCGCATCATGTCCATTTCGTTCACCGTGCCGTGATAGGGATTTACCCGGAACAGCCCGTCCGGGGCGTTCATGCGCAGGAGCATCTTCATGGCGTCCCAGGTGGAGTAGGGCCTGCCGCCGTAGCCGGATGAGTGGGTGGCCAGCTTGCGCAGGCTGGGGTAGTACTGCTCCGGCAGGCCGTGGATATACCGGGACAGCGGCGCCTCCAGCTCCAGCTTCCCCTCCGTCAGATACTTGGCGAAGAGGGATGCCGTGAAGATCTTGCAGATGGACCCGGCGGGATAGACCGGACTCTCCCCTTCCTTGCGCTTCCCGTCGGGCCCCAGGCGGACCGTCTCCGCCGCCCCGTCCTTCAAAACTCCGATGGACAGCTCCACATGGGTCCTGCCGTGATACAGCTTTTCAATGATCTGCTTCGATTCTCTTGTCAGCTCCATGGCAATTTCACCTTTCCCTGTTAAATAGTGGGCAAGTGTTTTCTTGATCCTATAATACATCATGATCCATCACCATTTCAATAGCTTCAGATGAATCGGCTGCAGAAGAAGCAGCAGCGGCGGCCGCTCTCAGCTTTTTGTGCGCCGAAGGCTCAAGGAAAACGATTGCGTATTTTTTGGTTGACATGACTGTGTTCCACGTTGTTAAATTGAATCAGGGTGATAATACACAAAAAACAATGAACTGTTTGAAAACCATTCAGCGTTTTAAGACAAAAATAATCGAAAGGTGCCGCCTGTACCGCACCAAATAGAAGAAAATGGACGCAAAACGCTAATCGGGAAAGAAAGAAACGTTTGCGCAAGCCTGGACGGCCGCCGGGGCCTGTCCGCTGCGAAGAAGTGCCGGTATTACCGTGAAAAAGGTGGAAAGACTATGAATAAGATCATCAGCAAGGCAGCCGGCTACGTGTATATCGCCGCAGCGCTGGGTCTGTCGCTCTTTGCCCTATACACCGCGGTCACGGGCGTCATGGTGGATATGGTCCAGCGGGGGACAGTGCTGCTGTTCGTCATGGTCATGGTGTTCACCAAACCTATCTCCCAGGAGGAGACGAAGTGGTATGTGAAGCTCCTGATGGGACTGCTGCTGATCGGATCCTCTGCATCGCTGATCTACCAGATCGCGAATTACCGCAATCTGGCGGTGAGCATGGGCGCCATCAACGAGACCGAGATGGTTTTAGGGGTGGTGCTGATCGTGGCGCTGTGGACGGCGACCAAGCTCCGGGTGGGCTGGCCCATCGTTATTATCTCCGGGATCTTCGCGCTGTACGCCCATTTCGGCTCCTATCTGACGGGCATGATCTCCCACCGGGGCTACTCTGTTACTCGCATCATCTCCCACCTGGTGGTGGGCACCAACGGCATCTTCGGCACGCCGCTGGGCACCGCGGCCACAATGGTGGTCATGTTCATCCTGTTCGGCAGCTTTCTGGAGGCCTCCGGCGGGACTACCTTCTTTATGGACCTTGCCATTGCCCTGACCGGCAGGAGCCGGGGCGGCCCGGCCAAGGCGGCGGTGGTATCCAGCGCCCTAATGGGCACGATATCCGGCAATGCGGCATCCAACGTGGTCACCACAGGCACCTTTACCATCCCGCTGATGAAGCGAACGGGCTATAAGAGCCATGTGGCCGGCGCGGTGGAGGCCGTGGCGTCCACCGGCGGGCAGATCATGCCGCCGGTCATGGGCGCGGCGGCGTTCATCATGGCGGAAATGATCGGCACGTCCTACAGCAGCATCGCCCTTGCTGCGATCATCCCCTCGGTGCTCTATTACGTATCTGTCTTCTTCATGGTACACTTCGAGGCGGTGAAAAACGACGTCTCCCGCATGGACGCGGACAGTATCCCCGACCTGAAGAGCATCTGGAAGATGAACTGGCACACTCTCATCTCGATCGTGGTGCTGGTGGGCGCGCTGGTCATGGGCTATTCCACCGTCCGGGCCGCCCTGCTGGGCATCGTGACGGCGTTCGTGTGCTCCTACTTCCGCAAGCACACCCGCATCACGCTCAAGAAGCTCTACGAGGCGCTCGTATCCGCCGCCGAGGGAGTGATCACGGTAGCGATAGCGTGTGCCTGTGCGGGGATCATCATCGGTGTGGTCTCCCTGACGGGTCTGGGGCTGAAGCTGAGCAGCCTGATCATCGCCGTGTCCCACGGATACCTGCTGCTGGCGCTGGTACTTACGTTCATTGCCCTGTTCATCCTGGGCATGGGAATGCCCACGGCGGCGGCCTATATCATGGTGGCCACCCTGGTGGCGCCGGGCCTGCAGCAGATGGGCCTGCCCACCATCGCGGCCCATATGTTCTGCCTGTACGGCGCGGTGCTCTCCGCCATCACGCCGCCGGTGGCGCTGGCAGCTTACGCCGCCGCCGGCATCGCCAAGGACAACCCCATCAAGATCGGCTTCACGGCCTGCAAATTCGGCCTGGTGGCGTTCATCGTCCCGTTCTTCTTCGCCTACCAGCCGGCGCTGCTGTGGATCGGCTCGGCGACGGAGGTGGCTACATCGTTCGTCACCGCGACGGTGGGCGTGGTGGCGCTGTCCGCCGGCATCCAGGGCTATGCCCGGCGTGCCGTGGCCTGGCCGCTGCGGCTGATGGCTGTGGCGGGCGGCTTGCTGATGATCTATCCCGGGTGGGCCACGGACGCGGCGGGCCTGGTGCTGATCGCCGTTGCCCTGGCGCCGCAGCTGCGCCGGGAAAAGACTGCGTGACAACATCCTGCGGAAGTCAGGATGAATTTTAAGATTTTGAAAGGAGCACAAAAATGAAAAGATTTCTGGCATTGACGCTCGCACTGGTATTCGTCCTGAGCCTGGCCGCCTGCGGCGGCAGCGGGTCGAAGGAAACCGACACACCCGCCGCTGAGACTGCCACGGCCGCCCCTGAGAGCAGCACGGCTGAGACCGAGGCGGAAGCAGGCGCCCAGGAAGAGGACGAGGCTGATAAGAGCGCCGACATCCCCGCCAACATCTCCATTGGCACAAACCCTGCCGGCCAGGCGGCCTACACCATGGGCGCCGGCATCGCGGACGTGATCAACAAGTCCGATATGGGCACCACCGTCACCGTGGAGGAGACCAACGGCTATCCCGTCAACGTTCAGCTGATGATGAACAAGGAGATCGAGTTCGGTTTCGTGAACAACCTCATGGCCGCCCAGGCCTATACGGCCACTGCTTCTTATTCCGACTATGAGCCGGGCCAGATCCTCAGCGTTATGACCCTGGCCCCCACGGAGTTCCACGTGATCGTGCCCGCCGACAGCGATGTGGAGAGCATCTATGACTTTGCCGGCAAGCGCGTGGGCGTAGGCCAGCCCGGCGGCATCTCCCTGGAGGTCACCGATATGTTCCTGGAGGCCCTCGGCTACAAGGACGGCGACTTTGAGCGCCTGGAGATCAACCTGCAGAACCAGTGCGACTACCTGCAGGACGGGCAGCTGGATGTGCTGCTCTGGATCGGCAGCGCGCCTCTGGCCGCGGTCACCGGCCTGGCCAGCGCAAAGGATATCAAGCTGCTGGAGATCGACGACGAGGCCATCGCCAAGATGCAGGAGATCTGCCCTGAGGCGGAGCTGCTGACCATCGCCGCTAACAGCTATCCCGGCCAGACGGAACCGGTGCAGACCTTCGTGCTACGCAACATGATCGCCGCCCGGGCCGATCTGTCCGAGGAGCTGGTCTATCAGTTCACCAAGCAGATCATGGAGAACGTGGATGCCTTGGGCGCGGTCCACGCCGCCATGAAGGACATCTCTCCGGAGACGGTCACGCTGGGCATGTCCGCCAACACCCCGCTGCATCCCGGCGCACAGCGTTACTATGAAGAGATCAACATGGATGTGAGCGAGTTCACGCTGAAGTAACAGACGCTCACGCAGGATGGAAGACCGGGGCTCCATACCATTCAGCCCCGGTCTTTTCGTATAAGACAGGTTTTCACGCCGCACAGAGAAAGGAAGAAAAGATGGACAGACCCAATGTACTGCTGCTGATGACGGACGAGCAGAGAGGCGACGCGCTGGGCGGGCTGCCCGGCTCGGCGGTGGACACGCCGTACCTGACGCAGCTGCGTACCCAGGGGGTATATTTCCGCAGCGCCTATTCCGCCTGCCCCATATGCGTACCGGCGAGAAGGACGCTTATGACGGGAAAGACACCCTCCCACCACGGTGTCATGATGAATTACAGCGCGCCGCTGGAGGGGGACACCCTGCCCGGCCTGATGTCCCAGGCAGGATATCAAAGCCACCTGTGCGGAAAGCTGCACCTGTTCCCGGAGCGCAAGCGCTACGGCTTTGACTCCATGGATTGGGCGGACGCCGCCTTCAGCACGGCCGCGGAGAACGACTACGAGCTGTACCTGCGGGACCGGGGGCTCACCTCCCAGGATGCCGTAGGCCACGGGATGCATCATAACGGCTACGCCGCCCGGCCCTATCACCTGGACGAGAAGTACCACTTCTCCACGTGGTGCACGGATATGGCGCTGCGCTTTTTCGAGCGCAGGGACCCCACGGTACCGTTTTTCCTCAATGTGAGCTATCATCAGCCCCACGCGCCGTGCACACCGCCGGCCTATTATTTCGACAAGTATATGCGCGCGGAGCTGCCTCCCTGCCCCCGGGGCGCCTGGGAGCAGGACCTGCCCAATACCCAGAAGGGGATGCCGGTGTTCGCCTGGCGGGTGGAGCCGGACGAGCGGAGCATACGGGAATACCGGGCAGGTTATTACGGATGCGTCGAGCAGATCGACCACCAGATCGGCCGCATCCTCTACAAGCTGCCAAAGGATACCATCGTGATCTTCCTCTCCGACCACGGCGAGATGCTTGGCGACCACGGGTGGATACGCAAGCGCAGCGCCTATGAGGGTTCAGCCCATGTGCCGTTTATAATCTGGATGCCGGACGCGTGGGCGGAACGGCTGCATATCCGGCAGGGAACGGTGGTGGAGGAGCCGGTAGAGCTGATGGACGTGCTGCCCACGGTGCTGGATATGGCAGGGCTGCCGATCCCGGCGGATGTGGACGGCATATCGCTGCTGCCGGCCATGCGGGGAGAGAAGCTGGGGAGGCCGTACATCCACGGCGAGTGCGCCCGGCTGGAGACCATCGGCACCGGGATGCAGTACATGACCGACGGGAAGGAGAAGTATATCTGGTATCCGGCGCTGGGGCTGGAGCAGTTTTTCGATCTGCGTCAGGACCCCCAGGAGCTGCGTGACCTGGCCCGGGAGGGCGGGAGCGAGGAGCGGATCGCGCTCTGGCGGGGCCGGATGACGGAGCGTCTGGCAGGACGGCCGGAGGGCTTCGTGAAGGACGGCGCGCTGCAAAAGCTGCCTGGCCCCACGGCGTACTGCATCTCGCCGGAGCTCATGGCCGCGGGACAGAACCTGCTGGACACCGACAACGGGGAGACCTCCCGCGCCTGAATGACCTGCCGCCGCTGCCGGGACAAAGGAAAGCCGCCCCTTATCGGGGCGGCTGGACGGCAGCGACGGTATCGCGGATGATCAGCTTGTAGGGCAGCTCGATCTTTAACGGGATGGTGCGCCGGTGGTGCAGGCGGCTCTCCAGCGTCTCGATCGCCACCTGCCCCATCTCCTCCTTCGGAACATGGACGGTGGTCAGCGCCGGCGAGAGCATTTTCGCCGCGTCGATGTCGTCCACGCTGATGATGGAGATATCCCCCGGAACGCGCAGGCCGTTGTTCTCCAGGCAGCGTATCACCATGATGGCGGTGTTGTCATTGGCGCAGAATATGGCCGTCGGCAGGCTGGGATTCCTGGACAGGAGGTCCTGTGCGGCCTGGTAGCCGCTGAGGCCGTCGTATTCGCAGAAGCTGACCAACGAAGGCGCAGCAGGCAGTCCGTGGTCATGCAGTACCTGCTTATAGGCCTGATAGCGGCGCTCATACCGGCTGGCGCCGATGTACGCGATGGAGCGGTGGCCGCACCGGATCAGGTGCTCGATCGCCGCCGTGGCGGCAGCGTAGCCGTCGCAGATGACCTGATCGACCGCGATATCCATCGGCGTCAGGCCTACATAGATCAGGTTGCGGAACTGCTTTTTCATCAGCTCCGTGAACCGCTGATTCTGAAAGCGTCCCACGAACACGATACCGTTCAGCTTCAGAGACTGGAGGTGGGCGACGAAGTCCGGGGACGCCAGGGAGAGGTTGCTGAAATAGTAAGGAATGGAAAAGCCGTTCTGCACGGCGGCCTGCTCGATGGAACGGGTCAGCTGGGAGAAGAACGGGTTTTCATCCTCGTTGCGCGTGTGGGAGATCAGGCAGGCCAGGGAGAACTCCGAAAGCAGGCCGCGGCCCATCTTCAGATTTTTCGCGTCGGAATTCGGCACATAATTATACTGCTCCACGATCTGCCAGACCCGGTTGCGCGTATCTGGCCGGGCAAAGCTGTTGGTAGGATCATTCAAAATGCGGGAAACGGTGGAGGGAGAGACGCCGGCCAACCGGGCGATGTCCTTGATCGTCATGGCGTTCAGTCCTTTCATCATGCATGGGCTAAAACCCCAAATGAGGCATTAATATACAGGAGGATAACATGATATGGCGGAACTGTCAAACGTTTTACTGATTACTGTCGACGACATGAACTACGACTCCGTGGGCTGCTTCGGCTGCCCGGTGGACGACGTGACGCCCAACATTGACCGGCTGGCGCGGGAAGGCGTCCGGTTCAACAACTCCCACGTCACCATAGCGGTGTGCCAGCCCTCCCGCTCGGTACTGATGACGGGCCGGTATCCCCATCATAATGGCGCCAGAGGCTTTGAGGAGATCGACGGCAGCGTGACGACTCTGCCGGAGGTGCTCCACCGGCATGGCTACCTCAAAGGCATCATCGGCAAGGAAGACCATCTTGCGCCCCGGGAGAAGTTCTTTTGGGACGAATACATCCAGACCTACTGCAAAGAGCAGGGCTGGGGACGGTCGCCGGAGGTGTATTATCAGCAGACGCTTCGGTTCCTGCAGCGCGCCCGGACGGAGGGGCGGCCCTTCTTCCTGATGGCCAACTCCCACGACCCGCACAGGCCCTTCGCCGGCGCGGACGACGAGATGTTCTATTTCGGCCACCATACCACGGCGGACAGGATCTACGCCCCGGAGGAGATCGCGGTGCCCGGATGCCTGCCAGACCTGCCCGATGTGCGGCGGGAGCTGGCGCAGTACTTCTCCAGCGTCCGGCGGGCGGATCAGACAGTGGGCAGGATCCTGCAGGCCGTGGACGACATGGGGATGCGGGACGATACGCTGGTGCTGTTCCTCAGCGACAACGGCATGGCCCTTCCCTATGCCAAGACGAACTGCTACCTCAACAGCACCAAGAGCCCGTACATCATGCGCTGGCCGGGACGTATCCAGCCGGGCACGGTGAGCGACGCGCTGGTCTCCGGGATCGACTATACACCCACAGTGCTGGACGTTCTGGGCCTGGAACCCATCCTGGACACGGACGGCACGTCCATGAAGCGCACGATCCTAGAGGGCGCCGAACACGACGAGGATATCTTTACCCTGTTTTTCAAGACGAACAACAACCACGTGACCCACCGGGCCCTGCATTTCCCCATGCGATGCGTGCAGAACAAGCGCTTCGCCTATATCTTCAACGCCTGGTCCGACGGAGAGCGCGCGTTCCTCAACGAGTCTACCGAGGGGCTGACCTTCAAGGCCATGGAGGCCGCCGCCCAGACGGACGAATACATCCGGCACCGGGTAGACTTCTTCAAATACCGGGTGACGGAGGAACTTTACGATTACGTGAATGATCCACACGCCAAGCATAACCTGATCGGCCAGCCGGAATACCGGGAGCTGCTGGACAGGCTGCGGGTACGGATGTATCAATATATGAAGCAGTCCCAGGACGGCCTGGTGGACGATTTTTACCGCCGTATCATCCGCGGAAACGGCCTGGATGTTTGACGGGAGAAAGGAGAACAGTATGGCGAAACGCGCGATGTTCATCGGGATCGACGGCGCGATCCCCAAGATGATCAAGAGATTTGCCGCGCAGGGCCTGATGCCCAATGTGGCCGGGCTGATGCGCCGGGGCTGTTTTTCCGAGATGCTCTCCCAGATCCCGGTGGCGACCCCCATCAACTGGGCCAGCCTGTCCACAGGCGCCGTGCCCGGTGTGCACAATGTGGTGGGGTTCTGGTGTCACCGGAAAGGGGACCGGCTGGACCGCTATACAAGCCAGGACGCCTTTACGAACACCTTCGTCCAGGCGGAGCGGCTGTGGCAGTCAGTGGAGCGCCAGGGCGGCCGCAGCGTGGTTATGAAGTTCCCCGGCAGCTGGCCCCCCTCCGTCACCAAGGGCGAGCAGGTGGACGGCTGCTGCATCCCGGCGTACAACGCCTCCGTGCTGGACCTGGCGGCCAACGGCTGCCACGCGGTTCAGAAGCTGCATTTGGCCCAGCCGCTGACGCTGGATGGGGCGGAGGACTGGAAAAATGCGGATAAGTGGCCCTGCCGGGCGTCCGCGCCGGTGATCATCGAGCTGAAAAAGGGCTATGAGCCGCTGCGCTACTGGCTGCTGGCGGTGGGGCAGAACGGCCTGGAGCAGGTGCTTCTGTGTACGGACACAGACGCGTCCACGGCGTTCGCGGCGCTGGACGTGGGCCAGTGGAGTCCGTGGCGGCGGGAGCAGGTCTCCGCGGACGTGAGCGCTTCCGTGCGCTTCAAGCTCATCTCCCTGTCGGCGGATGGCAGCGACCTGCGGCTGTACCACAGCCAGATATACCCCTCCGGCGGCTTCACCTATCCGGAGAGCCTCGGCGAGCAGCTGCAGCAGACCTGCGGGCCGATGATCGAATTCGCCTCCGCCCACGCCTGGCGGTACGGCTGGACGGACCTGGACACCTGCTACGAGGAGGCCGCCTATCAGGTGCGGTGGATGGCTCAGGCCAGCGGGCAGCTGCTGTCCCAGCCCTGGCAGTTCTTCATTACCCAGTTCCACTGGATCGACCATGTCCAGCACTATTTTCTGCCGATGGTGGACCCCGTCTCGCCGGTGTATAATCCGGAGAACGAGGCGTATGCATGGCAGGTGTTGGAGAAGGCGTACAGCCTGGCCGACGAGTATGTGGGGCAGCTGCTGGAGCTGGCGGACAAAGATACGGCGGTGTTCGTATTGAGCGACCACGGGAACATCTGCGACGAGTATACCGTGTCGCTGCTGCCGCTGTTCGTGAAGGAGGGGCTGATCGCCACCTGCGAGGACGCTGACGGCAGCAGGCGGGTGGATTGGAGCAGGACCCTCGCCTATCCCTGCAAGCCCGGCAACTGCGACGTTTACGTGAATCTGAAGGGCCGCGACGCTGAGGGCTGCGTGGAGCCGGAGGATTTTGAGGCGGTGCGAGACCGGGTCATCGATGTCATGCGGGACCTGACGGCACCGAACGGGAAGAAAGTATACGACCTGGTCCTGCGTCGGGAAGACGCCGTACCGCTGGGTATTTACGGCGAGTATGCCAGCGACATCGTAGCGGTGTATGCGCAGGGGATGTCCTGGGCCGGCCATGGCGGCGAGGAGTGGGACCGGGAGGACACCATTTTCAAGCTGTCCGACGGCACCGGATTCGATTACGCCGCCCATCACGGGCCCATGTCGCCCACCGCCGAGACGGAGATCAGCTCCAATAAGGCATTCCTGGTGGCAGCCGGCAAGGGTATCAGGCAGGGGTATGACCGGAGCGCGACACGGCTGGGTCCGGTGCGGGTGCTGGATGTGGCGCCCACGATCAGTCATCTGCTGGGCCTCGACCCGCCACGGGAGAATCAGGGCGCGGTGATCGGCGATTTTCTGGACCGGGGCTGATATGATGCTTCTCCCCCCTCGAATAATTGCAGTCCTGCAGAGCAAAGATAAAAATGCCGGATATGAGACGACAGGGTATAACGCGGCTCGGAGCGGGCGTGACGGCATCTGTTTGCAAATGGTATAATGACGCTCCCCAGGTATAATACGCCTGGGGAGCGCGTCTATCGATTTGTGAGGGTCAGAAGAGCAGAAGGGATGCAGCGGCCGAGGCGCGGTCAACGCGCCATATTCAGAATTATGACATGAAAGAGAATGTGATATGATCCAGTGCCGGGTCATACACGGCATTGTGGAAGCGCCGGAGCGCCGGCCAGTCAACGATATAGGCAACTATCAGCTCCGCTGCATCCCGGCGGGAAAAACATCCAGGGAGTGCAAGGGGTCGACAGCCGCCCACATATATCGAATTTAACCAAGTTGCATTTTTGGGCCCCCAAAGGGCTCGTCAGCCCCTTAGGGAAAAGGAAGAAGCGCCCTGAAAATTCAGGGCGCTTCTGACGTGGTACGGCTGACGGGATTCGAACCCACGACCTTTGGCTCCGGAGGCCAACACTCTATCCAGCTGAGCTACAGCCGCGTATCCAGCTTGCTTATTATAAACCATCCCGCCGGGAATATCAAGAGAAAAGTACGGCACTTTTTCGGCCATCTTTCGCGCGGACCAGCTTGGAATTGGCGGAGAAGTATGCTATAGTTTTTCCGAGGTGATCTTTTATGCAGACCTTCCTTCTGGGCAGGACGGGCCTCGCCGTCACAAAGCCCGCCATGGGCTGTCTGCCCATCCAGCGCACGGAAAAAGACGAGGCCGTGCGCATCCTCCGCCGGGCCTATGAGGGCGGCATCCGCTACTTCGACTCCGCCAACGCCTACACCGACTCGGAGGAGAAGATGGGCCTGGCCCTGGCCGACGTGCGGGGGGACATCGTGATCTCCACCAAGAGCCAGGGCCGGGACTACAACACCGTGGCCGCCCACATCCAGACCTCCCTGGAGCGGCTGCGCACCGATTACATCGATCTGTTCCAGTTCCATCTGGCCTCCCGCTGGGAGGACATCGACACCGGCGCCATGGACGCGGCCCAGGACGCCCTGGCCAAGGGCTATATCCGCCACATCGGCGTGACCTGCCACAGCCTGGGTTTTGCCCGGGAGGCGGTCCGCTCCGGCCGGTTCGAGACGCTGCAGTACCCCTTCAGCTATCTGTCCAACGACGAGGAACAGGCCCTGGTCCGCGCCTGCCTGGACGCAGGCATGGGCTTCATCGCCATGAAGGCCCTGGCGGGCGGACTGCTGTCCAACGCCCGGGCAGTGCACGCATTCATGGGCACCCAGGAGGGCGTGGCGCCCATCTACGGCATCCAGACCATGGAAGAGCTGGAGCAGTGGCTGGCCCTGGCAGAGGAGGACCCCGCCATGGACGACAAGCTGCAGGCGGTGATCGACGCGGACCGGGCGCAGCTGGGCGGCCAGTTCTGCCGCAGCTGCGGCTACTGCATGCCCTGCCCCCAGGGCATCGAGATCCGCAACTGCGCCCGCATGGACATGCTCATCCGCCGCAGCCCCTGGCGGCCCTATTTCACCCCGGAGTGGCAGGCGCGGATGAACAGGATCAACGACTGCGTGGAGTGCGGCCGGTGCAAATCCAAGTGCCCCTACCACCTGGACACCCCCAAGGTGCTGAAGTACATGCTCAAGGATTACTGGGCGTTCTATGAGGAACACAAGAGCGAGCTGTAAGCGTCTGGCGGCGCTGGCGATGGCCCTGGTCCTGGCCCTGAGCGGCTGCGGCCGGGAGCCGGAAAAAAAGGAAAAGCAGCTGTTCGCCATGGACACGGTGATGCTGCTGACCGCCTATGGCGAGAAGGCCGACGCGGGCCTGGCCGCGGCCGCGGACGTGATCAACGCCCTGGCGGCGGACCTGGACCCGGAGAAGGAGGGCGGCTCGGTGTACGCCGCCAACGCCGGTGCCGGGAGCGCCGTGGCCGTGTCGGAGGATCTGCTGGCCGTGCTGGCGGCGGCGGAGGACGTCAGCCGGGACACCGGCGGGGCCCTGGATGTGGGTCTCTACCCCGTCATCCGGGCCTGGGGCTTCACCACCGGCCAGTACCGGGTGCCGGAGGCGGCGGAGCTGGCCGGGCTGCTGGCGGAAAAGGACACGGAGGGCATCCTCGCCGACGCCGGCGCCGGCACGGTGACCATCCCGGCGGGCACGGCCATCTCCCTGGGGGCGGTGGCCAAGGGCTATGCCGCCCAGCGGGCCGTGGAGGCCATGGCCCGGGCGGGGGTGGAAAAGGCCATACTGTCCCTGGGGGGCAACGTGCAGACCCTGGGGGACACCCGCCCCGACGGGGAGCCGTGGCAGGTGGCTGTTACCGACCCCAACGACACGGGTTCCTACGTGGGCACCCTCCGGGTGGGGCAGACGGCGGTGGTCACCTCCGGGGGCTATCAACGGTATTTTGAGCAGGATGGCCGCACCTACATCCACATCCTGGACCCGGCCACGGGCATGCCGGCGGACAACGATCTGCTGTCCGTGACAGTGGTCACCGCCGACGGCGCCCGGGCGGACGGACTGAGCACGGCGCTGTTCGTGCTGGGCAGCGAGGGGGCGCTGCGCTATGCCGCCGGCCATGGGGATGTGGAGCTGGTGCTAGTGACGAAGGACAGCCGGGTCATCGTCACGGCGGGCCTGGCAGAGGGCTTCACCGAGGCCGGGGAGGGCTATACCTATGAATATCCTTGACCTGCCCGCTCCGGAGGCGGCCCGGGCGCTGGTGGGGAAGGTACTGGTCCGCACGCTGCCGGACGGGACCGTGCTCCGGGCGCGGATCACGGAAACGGAGGCCTACTTCGGCGAGGCGGATACCGCCTGTCACGCCAGCCGGGGCCGCACCAAGCGCACGGAGGTGCTCTACCGCCGGGCTGGGACGCTGTATGTGTACCTGTGCTACGGCATCCACTGGATGCTGAACCTGGTCACCGGCCCGGAAAATGACCCCCAGGCGGTGCTCATCCGGGGGGTGGAGGGGGCATCCGGCCCGGGGCGAGTGACGAAGTTCCTGCACATCGATAAGGCCCTGAACGACACGCCCCTGGGCGGCGGCCTGGCCCTGGAGGACGACGGCTATGTGCCGGCGCGGGTGGACGCCTCGCCCCGGGTGGGCATCGGCTATGCCTCCCCGGAGGACCAGGCCCGGCCCTGGCGGTTCCGGGCGGGATAACGGGAGGTTTTCCATGATCGTGTTTTGGCTCTTTATGCTGTGCGCGGACCTGCTCATCCCCGCGGCGATGATCTTCTATGGCAGGAAGTTTATGAAAGCGCCGCCCAGGAACATCAATGCCTCCTTCGGCTACCGCACGGACCGGTCCATGAAAAACCAGGACACCTGGGATTTCGCCCACCGATACTGCGGCAGGCTGTGGTATCGGTGCGGGCTCGTGATGCTGCTGCCGTCCGCGGCGGCGCTGCTGCTCGTCCTGGGCCGGGACATCGGCGCGATCGGCAGCACGGGGCTGATCACCGCCGGCGTGCAGCTCGCCGTCATGCTGGGGACCATCTTCCCCGTGGAGCGGGCCCTGAAGCGGACCTTTGACGACAGCGGCCGGCGGCGCATCCGGCCGTCCGCAGAGACAAGGACATGAAGACGAGCTATCGACACACCCTATACGCCTGCTACCTGGGCTACGTCACCCAGGCGGTGGTCAACAACCTGGCCCCGCTGCTGTTTCTCATCTTCCAGGACAGCCTGGGGCTGCCCCTGGAGAAGATCACCATGCTCATCACGGTGAACTTCTGCGTCCAGCTGACGGTGGACATCCTCTCCGCCAAATTCGTGGACCGGCTGGGCTACCGCCCCTGCGCGGTGGCGGCCCATCTGTTCTCCGCCGCAGGGCTCGCGGGCATGGGCCTGCTGCCCCGGCTGCTGCCCGGCGCCTACGGAGGACTGCTGGTGTCCGTGGTGCTGTACGCCGTGGGCGGCGGGCTCATCGAGGTGCTCATCAGCCCCATCGTGGAGGCCTGCCCCACGGAGCGCAAGGCCGCCGCCATGAGCCTGCTGCACTCGTTTTACTGCTGGGGCGCCATGGCGGTGGTGCTGCTGTCCACCGGCTTTCTGGCGGTCCTGGGCAAGGGCTCCTGGCCCGTGCTGTGCTGCCTGTGGGCGCTGCTGCCGCTGCTGAACGCCTTTTTCTTCACCCGGGTGCCCATCGCCTCCCTGACGGGGGAGAGCGGCGGCATGGGGCTGGGAGAGCTGTTCCGAAGCGGGCTGTTCTGGCTGTTCTTCCTGCTGATGATCACGGCGGGGGCGTCGGAGCTGGCCATGAGCCAGTGGGCCTCCGCCTTTGCCGAGCGGGGCCTGGGCGTCACCAAGGCCGTGGGCGATCTGGCCGGCCCCTGCTTTTTCGCCCTGCTCATGGGCACGGCCCGGGCGTCGTATGCGAAAGCGGAGGCCCGGTTCCCCCTCCGGACGGCCCTGCCCGCCAGCGGCGCGCTGTGCGTGGGGGCCTATCTGCTGGCCGTGCTGAGCCCCAGTCCGGCGCTGTCGCTGCTGGGATGCGGCCTGTGCGGCTTTTCCGTGGGCATCCTGTGGCCCGGCGTGTTCAGCCTAGCCTCCGCCCGGTTCCCCCGGGGCGGCACGGCCATGTTCGCCATCCTGGCCCTGGGAGGCGACATCGGCTGCACCGCCGGCCCCACTCTGGTGGGCCTGGCGGCCGGAGCTGCGGGGGGCGCGCTGAAGGTGGGCCTGGCCGCCGCCATCCTGTTCCCGGCGGTGCTGACGGCAGTGACCGTTTTCCTGCGCCGGCGGTGACAAAGGGGGCCATGTAAAAGACCTTTGATAGACAGCCGGGCGGTCTTCCCCTATGCTGGCAGGGCAAGGAGGCGCGGAGCATGGAGCTTGGCAGTCAGATTCGGAAGCGGCGGCAGGCCATGGGCCTGTCCCAGGACGAGCTGGCAGCGCGGGTGTACGCCACCCGCCAGTCGGTGTCCAACTGGGAGAATGGCCGGACCTGCCCGGATATAAAGAGCCTTCTGCTGCTGGCGGAGGTGTTCTCCGCGTCCCTTGACGAGCTTGTCAAGGGGGATATCGCGGAAATGAAAAAGCAGATCGACGACGGGGAGAAGGCCGCCTTCCGGCGGGACAGCAATATCTTCACGGCGCTGTTCATCGCCATGCTGGTCACGTGCGTGCCGCTGGCGCTGCTGTGGCGGTGGCGGGGCCTGGCGGCCTGGTCGGTGCTGGCCGCCGTGGCCTTCGCCTGGTCCTTCCGGGTGGAGCGCTGGAAGAAAAAGTTCGACATCCAGACCTACAAGGAGATCGTGGCCTTCACCGAGGGCAGGCCCCTCTCCGAGATCGAAAAGGCCCGGGAGGAGGGCAAGCGCCCCTACCAGAAGGCCCTGCTGGCCGCCGGGGCCGGGCTGCTGGGCGCGGCGGTGGCGCTGGTCATGCTGTGGCTCTGGCGGCGGTTCTTTCTTTAGAAAAACGCGAGGTAAGATATGCTCTGTTCTCTCTGTCCGAGAAAATGCGGCGCGAGCCGGGATGAGGCCCATCCCGGCTTTTGCGGCGTGGGCTGGGAGCCGGTGGCGGCCCGGGCGGCCCTCCACTTCTGGGAGGAGCCATGCGTCAGCGGCGAGCGGGGCAGCGGGGCGGTGTTCTTTTCCGGGTGCACCCTGCGGTGCGCCTTCTGCCAGAACCACGATATCAGCGCCGGGGGAAAGGGCAAGGTCATATCCGCCGACCGGCTGCGGGAGATCTTCCGGGAGCTGGTATCCCAGGGCGCCCACAACATAAACCTGGTCACCGCCTCCCACTTCCTGCCCGCGGTGCTCCGGGCCCTGGACCCCCCGCCGGCCGTGCCGGTGGTGTGGAACACCGGCGGGTACGAATCCCTCCCGGCCCTGCGGGCCCTGGAGGGGAAGGTGCAGGTATATCTGCCGGACATGAAGTACATGGACGCCGCCCTGGCGCAGTCGCTGTCCGGCGCGGGGGATTACCCGGACGTGGCCCGGGCGGCCATATGGGAGATGTTCCGCCAGACCGGCCCCTACCGGCTGGACGATGACGGGATGCTGATAAAAGGCGTGATGATCCGCCACCTGGTGCTGCCGGGGCAGCTGGACAACACCTTCGCGGTGCTGGACTGGATCCGGGAGACCTTCCGGGACGGGGACGTGCTGGTCTCCCTCATGGGCCAGTACACGCCCAACGGCGTGGGCGGGCCGGACCGGCGGCTGACGGCGGAGGAGTATGGGCGGGCCTGCGATTACATGGCCGCCCTGGGGCTTTTGGAGGGCTATACCCAGGAGCTGACCAGCGCCGAGAGCGAATACACCCCGCCCTTCGACGGCACGGGGGTGTGACCGCCCGGGGCGAGGTCCATCGCGCGCATAAAAAATGCACAAAATCGATCCGCCGTCCGGCCGGGCCCCGGGCGGCGGCAAATTTTGCCTTGCGTTCCCGGGCAGGACGGGATACAATAAAGAAAAACGAGAGAAATCGAGACATCCATGGCAGACAGAGACACCCTCATCCGAGACTATACCTCCGGGCCGGTGGCCAGACAGCTTCTCAGCTTCGCCTGGCCGTTCATGCTGTCCAATCTGCTGCAGACCGCCTACAACCTGGTGGACATGGTGGTCGTGGGCCAGTTCGTGGGCCCGGCGGGGCTGTCCGCCGTGGGCGTGGGCGCGGACCTGGTGCACATGTTCACGTTCATCTGCATGGGCTTCTGCAACGCCGGACAGGTGCTCATCAGCCAGTACGTGGGCCTGAAGGACCGGGAGTCGGTGTCCCGGATCGTGGGGGCGATGTTCACCTTCATCCTGGGGCTGAGCCTGGTGCTGAGCCTGTTCGGGCTGGTGTTCGCCGACCAGCTCATGGCATGGCTGAACGTGCCGCCGGAGGCGCTGGTCTACTGCCGGCAGTACACCATGTGCTGCGCGGCGGGGCTGTTCTTCCTGGTGGGCTACGTGATGGTGGCCGCCATCCTCCGGGGCATGGGGGAGTCAAAGCGGCCCATGGTGTTCATCGTGATCGCGTCGGCGCTGAACGTGGTGCTGGATCTGGTGTTCGTGTCCGGGGGCATGGGACCCTTCGGCGCGGCCCTGGCCACGGTCATCGCCCAGGGCGTCAGCTTCCTGCTGTGCGTGGGATATCTGTGGCGGCGGCGGGACCGGCTGGGGTTCGAGCTGCGCCTGCGGTATCTCCGGCCCGACCCCGGCAACCTGAAAAAGCTGCTGCGGCTGGGGGTGCCCATGTCCATCCAGTCCTGCGCCATCAACTTCTCCATGCTGTTCGTGTCCAGCCGCATCAACGTCTACGGCGTGACGGTGTCCGCCGTCAACAGCGTGGGGGCGAAGCTGTCCACGGTGGCCAGCATCATATGCCTGGCCCTGAGCCAGTCCGGCGCCACCATGGTGGGCCAGAACTTCGCCGCCCGGCAGTTTGGCCGGGTGACCAGGACCCTGCTCACGGCCCTGGCAGTGGGGCTGGCCTTCGCCGGGGCGCTGTCGGCGGTGATGCTGGCCGCGCCGGAGTGGGTGTTCTCCCTGTTCGACGACGACCCCGCCGTGCTGGCCATGAGCCACAGCTACGCCGTCATCGCGGTGCTGAATTTCTTCGGCTACTCGGTGCGCGGCCCCAGCACCGCTCTGTGCAACGGCATGGGCTTCCCGGTGCTCAACTTCGTGCTGGGCCTGCTGGACGGGGTGGTCATGCGCATCGGGCTGTGCATCCTGCTGGCGGAGGGCTTCGGCATGGGCGTGACCGGCTACTGGCTGGGCGGCGCCCTGGCGGGCTACGCGTTCTTCCTGGTGATGTTCCCCTACTATCTGTCCGGCCGGTGGAAAAAGCGGGCGCCGCCCGCCGCGGCCTGAAAGGAGCGGAGCGATGATACTGGTCAGCGCGTGCCTTCTGGGCCACAACTGCAAATATAACGGCGGCAATAACGACAACGCCGCCGTCCATGGATACCTGGCGGGCAAAGACTGGGTCTGCTTCTGCCCGGAGCGGGCCGGCGGCCTGCCCGCCCCCCGGCTGCCCAGCGAAATCCGGGACGGCAAGGTGTACAGCCGCTCCGGCGAGGACGTGACGGAGGAGTTCCGCGCCGGGGCGGAGCGGGCCTTGGCCTTCTGCAAAAGTCACGGCGTCACCCGGGCGATCCTGAAGGCCCGCAGCCCCTCCTGCGGCGTCCATGCGGTATATGACGGCTCCTTCACCGGCAGGGTGGTGCCCGGCATGGGCGTGACCGCCCGGCTGCTGGCGGAAAACGGCGTGGCGCTCATGGACGAGGAGGATGTCGCGGCGCTGACGGACGAGGCAAAATAAACCACGGAGGTATTACATATGGCTGACTATTTCGGAAAACAGACGCCCAAGCTGGGCTTCGGCCTGATGCGCCTGCCCAAGCGGGGCGCCATCATCGACACGAAGCAGACGTCCCAGATGGTGGACATGTTCCTGGAGGCGGGGTTCACCTACTTTGACACCGCCTATGTGTATCTCGGCTCCGAGGCCGCCGCCAAGCGGACGCTGGTGGACCGGCACCCCCGGGAGAGCTTCACCCTGGCCACCAAGGTGAACGCCTCTGTCGCCGTCACGGAGAAGGCCGCCCGCAAGCAGTTCGACACCAGCCTCAAGCGCACCGGCGCGGAGTATTTCGACTGCTACCTGCTCCACAGCGTGATGGGGAAGAACCGGGAGAAGTACGACCGGTACCATCTGTGGGAGCACGTGCGGCAGCTGAAGGAGAAGGGCCTGGTCCGCCACGTGGGCTTTTCCTTCCACGACGGGCCGGAGGTGCTGGACAGCCTGCTCACCGAGCACCCGGAGGTGGAGTTCGTGCAGCTGCAGCTGAACTACGCCGACTGGGAGAACCCCCGGGTCACCGCCCGGGCCAACTATGAGGTGGTCCGCCGCCACGGCAAGGGCGTGGTGGTCATGGAGCCGGTGAAGGGCGGCCGCCTGGCCGATCCCCCGGCGGAAGTGAAAAAGCTGTTCGCCGACTACGCCCCCGACGCCTCCCCCGCCTCCTGGGCCATCCGGTACGCCGCCGGCCTGGACGGGATCGTCACGGTGCTGTCCGGCATGAGCAACATCGCCCAGATGCAGGACAACCTGTCGTATATGAAGAATTTCCAGCCCCTGAACGACCAGGAAAAGCAGATCATCGCCCAGGCCCAGCAGCTGATGCGGCGCTCCTCCGCCATCCCCTGCACCGGCTGCGCCTATTGCGTGGACGGCTGCCCCCAGCGCATCCCCATCCCCGCGGTCTTTGCCGCCGCCAATGAGCACTTCACCGACGGCCGCACCGAGCAGGCCATCGCCGCCTATCGGGCCGCCACGGAGCATAAGGGCCTGGCCTCCGCCTGCGTGGCCTGCCGCCACTGCGAGTCGGTGTGTCCCCAGCATCTGCCCATCGTGGACAACCTGAAGACCTGCGCGGCGCTGCTGGAAAAATGAGATAAAAAGACCGATCCCGGGGACGAGCCGTCCCCGGGATCATTTTATGTCCGCCACCTCCACCACCGTCAGCTTTCCGTCCGCGACGGTG
>CANRPD010000040.1 GCA_947632385.1 uncultured Clostridia bacterium
CGGAAAAAGCACACCGATTTTTCCCGTGTGGAATTTTTCACCTACGCCGAAGGCCGCTGCGTCCAGTGCCTGCACGTAGGCCCCTTCGACGACGAACCCGCCACCCTGGCCCGCATGGCGGGATTTGCCCGAGAACAGGGCTTTGCACCTGCCGAGACCGGCCCCCGCCGTCACCACGAGATCTACCTCAGCGATGCCCGCCGCACCGCCCCGGACAAGCTCCGGACCGTGCTCCGCCTGCCGGTGGAAAAACGGCCCTAGCAGCCCGCCGCGCCGGGCTTTTCCACCACCCGCACCGGGGGGATCGAACAAGCCGCAAATGGGTTTGAGCGGCGATTTTCGGCCCCAAATCAGCGCCTGAGGGGGCCAACAGGGCTCCGCCGCGCCGCAAAATGAGGGTTGACGGCGGTTTTCCGGGAAAAACGGCCGGGCAGGGGTTTTTGCACCCGCGCCGAGGGAATTCTGGTGCGCCGTAAATGGGTTTGAGCGGCGGTTTTCGGCCCAGATCCACGCCTGAGGGGCCTCAACAGGGCTCCGTCGCGCCGCAAATGGGTTTGAGCGGCGGTTTTCGGCCCCAAATCCACGCCAGATGGGCCCCAACAGGGCTCCGCCGCGCCGCAAAACGAGGGTTGAGGGCGCATTTTCGGGGAAAACGGCCGGGCAGGGGTTTTTGCACCCGCGCCGGGGAAATTCTGGTGCGCCGCAACGTGGTTTGAGCGGCGATTTTCGGCACAAATCCACGCCTGAGGGGCCCCAACAGGGCTCCGCCGCGCCGCAAGACGAGGGGTTGACGGCGCATTTTCGGGGAAAACGGCCGGGCAGGGGTTTTTGCACCCGCGCCGGGGAAATTCTGGTGCGCCGCGACGTGGGTTTGAGCGGCGGTTTTCGGCCCCAAACCCACGCCAGATGGGCCCCAACAGGGCTCCGCCGCGCCGCAAGACGAGGGGTTGACGGCGCATTTTCGGGGAAAACTGCCAGGCAGGGGCCTTCCGGCTCCGGCAAAGGACGAAAAAAAGCCGCCGCGGGTGGAAATTCCTGCCGACCGGGGCGGAGAACAAGTCGAAAAAAGCAGAGACGGCGGGGGTTCGGCCTGCGCCTCAGCCTGTGGAGAAGGAAGCGAAGCGAAATGGAATCTCTGAGAGAACTTTACCGCATCGGACGGGGGCCGTCCAGCTCCCACACCATGGGGCCCAGCTTTGCCGCGGAGCGGTTTCGGGCGGCGTTTCCCCAGGCAGACAGCTTTGAGGCCGTGCTGTACGGCTCTTTAGCCAAGACCGGCCGGGGACACCTCACCGACGTGGCGGTGCAGGAGGCCTTTGCGCCCCTGCCGGCCAGCGTGCTGTTCAACACCCAGGAGACCGCCCTGAAGCACCCCAACACCCTGGAGCTGGAGGCCTTCCGGCAGGGGAAGAGCCTGGGCAAATGGCGGGTGTACAGCGTGGGCGGCGGCAAGATCGAGATCGAGGGGCGGCCCCAGGAGGACCCCCGGGACGTGTACCCCCTCAACTCCTTCGACGAGATCAAGGACCACTGCGCCCGGCACGGCCTGCGGCTGTGGGAATATGCCCAGGCCTGCGAGGGAGAGGCGCTGTGGAGCTACCTCCGGGAGGTGTGGGCCGCCATGCAGCGGGCCATCCGCCACGGGCTGGCCACCGAGGGGGCCCTGCGGGGCGGGCTGGGGGTGCAGCGCAAGGCCACCCTGCTCTACCGGCAGCACCCCGCCCGGGAGAATGGCGAGACCCGGGAAAACCGGCTGGTGTGCGCCTATGCCTTTGCCGTCAGCGAGGAGAACGCGGGGGGCGGCGTGGTGGTGACGGCCCCCACCTGCGGGGCCTGCGGCGTGCTGCCCGCCGCCCTGCGGTATCACCAGGAGCGGTACGGCTTCTCCGACGAGGAGATCGTGCGGGCCCTGGCCACCGCCGGCATCGTGGGGAACGTCATCAAGACCAACGCCTCCATCTCCGGGGCGGAATGCGGCTGCCAGGCGGAGATCGGCAGCGCGTGCTCCATGGCGGCGGCGGGGCTGGGGGAGCTGTTCGGCCTGGAGCTCAACCAGATCGAATACGCCGCCGAGGTGGCCATGGAGCACCACCTGGGCCTGACCTGCGACCCCATCGCCGGGCTGGTGCAGATCCCCTGCATCGAGCGCAACGCCGTGGCGGCCATGCGGGCCATCAACGCGGTGAGCCTGGCCCATTTCCTCACCGACACCCGGAAAATCAGCTTCGACATGGTGGTGCGGACCATGTACGAGACCGGGCGGGACCTGTTCAGCAAGTACCGGGAGACCGGAGAAGGGGGCCTGGCCAAGACGTATCGGGGCTAGGCGGGTTGACAAGCGGGGAGATCTTGCGTATAATGAGACGGGAAAAGCCGCCGGGGCGCCGGGAAACGATCGGCATCCGGGTGTAGCTCAGATGGTAGAGCGCGTGGTTTGGGACCACGAGGCCGCTGGTTCGAAACCAGTCACTCGGACCAAAGGACGCCCCAGGCGGTTTTTCCCGGGGAGGCGCAGGGTCCCGGCGGCTGTGCGCGCCCCGGGGGACCAGGGCGGGCGCGGGCCTGCCCTGGCTTTTTTGCCCGGAAAAACGGCAGACGAAGGAGTGGGATACCCATGGACAGAGAGACCCGCAGTGGAGCGGAGGATCAGCGGCAGCTTGCCCAGCGGAGCCTGCTGACCACCTATCGCCGGGCGATCTGGGGACGGTTCACCCAGGCGCTGCAGATCTACCGGCTCATCGAAGACGGGGACCGGATCGCGGTGTGCGTGTCCGGGGGGAAGGACTCCATGCTGCTGGCCATGCTGTTCCAGGAGCTGATGCTCCACGGGAAACGGAACTTTGACGCGGTGTTCCTGGCCCTGGACCCGGGGTATGACCCGGAGAGCCGCCAGGCGCTGGAGGCCAACGCCCGGCTGCTGGGGATCGAGCTGCAGGTGTTCCCGGCGGAGATCTTCCGGGAGGTGGAGCGGCAGGGGGGCGCGTCCCCCTGCTATCTGTGCGCCCGGATGCGGAGGGGGTACCTGTACAGCCGGGCCCTGGCCCTGGGCTGCAACAAGATCGCCCTGGGGCACCACATGGACGACGTCATCGAGACCACGCTGCTGAGCATCCTCTACGGCGGGCAGGTGCAGACCATGCTGCCCAAGCTGCACAGCAAAAATTTCCCCGGGATGGAGCTGATCCGGCCGCTGTACCGGGTGCGGGAGGCGGACATCCTGCGGTGGCAGCGCCACTGCGGGCTGGACTTTCTGCCCTGCGCCTGCCGGCTCTCCCGGGAGCGGGGGCCGGAGGGCTCCAAGCGGGAGGCGGTGAAGGGGCTCATCCGCAGCCTGTGCCGGGAGGACTCCCAGGTGGCCAGCAGCATCTTCCACAGCATGGAGAACGTGCACCTGGGGGCGGTGCTGGGGTATCAGGAGAAGGGCGTGAAGCACTCCTTTTTGGACGAATACGGCCCGGAACAGGACGGGGAGGAGGCCTAAAAGCATGGCGGAAGGGACCCCCGGGCGGCTGCCCCGGGACTTTTACCGGCTGGGGGCGGTGGACGCGGCCCCGGCGCTGCTGGGCAAAATGCTGGTGCGGCGGACACCGGAGGGCCGCCGGGCGGGGATCATCGTGGAGACGGAGGCCTATGTGGGCAGCCGGGACAAGGGGGCCCACGCCTATCCCAACAAGCGGACGCCCCGGACCCAGGTGCAGTTCGGCCCGGGGGGCTTTGCCTATGTGTACCAGGTGTACGGGGCGCACTTCTGCCTGAACGTGGTGACGGCCCCGGAGGGGGTGCCGGACGTGGTGCTGGTGCGGGCCCTGGAGCCGGTGGAGGGGCTGGATCAAATGGCCCGGCGGCGGGGCACCGAAGACCCCCTGGAGCTGTGCAGCGGGCCGGGAAAGCTGTGCCGGGCCATGGACATCGGCCGGGAGCAGTACGGCTGCGACCTGTGCGGCGAAGCACTGTGGCTGGAGGCAGGACGGGCCGTGGCCCCGGAGGACATTCGGGTGTCGCCGCGGATCCACATCGACTACGCAGAGGAGTACCGGGACGTGCCCTGGCGGTTCTTTCTGGGAGCGAGCCCCTTCGTCTCCCGGGTGGAGCGGCGGTACCGGGCGCTGGAGGAGCCGTTTTGCGGGAAGCTCTGGGGGCCGCAGGCTGGGTAGGCGGGCCCAAGGGGGATCAGGCGGGGCTGGAGAGGCCGTTTCATGGGAAAAACCGGGGCCGCAGGCTGGACAGGCGGGCCCGGATATGGTATACTGATTACAACAACCAATAAGGGAGGAAACACACATGTCAGACTGGTTCGGAAAAGATGTTTTTAAGTTGGGATTCGGGCTGATGCGGCTGCCGAAGCTGGAGGACGGGAAGACCATCGACGTGGAGCAGGTGAAGCAGATGGTGGACCGCTTCCTGGAGGCGGGCGGCACGTATTTCGACACCGCCTACGTCTATGACGAGGGCCGCAGCGAGGAGGCCATCGGCGAAGCGCTGGTGAAGCGGGTGCCCCGGGACCGCTATACCCTGGCCACCAAGCTGAACGCCTGGCTGGGCAGCCCCGACCGGGAGACCGCCCGCAAGCAGCTGGAGATCAGCCTGGAGCGCACCGGCGCCGGGTATTTCGACTATTACCTGCTGCACGCGCTGCAGCGGAACAACTATCAGGTGTATGAGAACTATGGCCTGTGGGACTTCGTGCAGGAGCAGAAGGCCAAGGGGCTCATCAAGCACGCGGGCTTCTCCTTCCACGGGGACCCCGAGCTGCTGGAGGAGCTGCTGACCGCCCACCCGGAGGTGGATTTCATCCAGCTGCAGATCAACTATGCCGACTGGGAGAACCCCAACGTGGCCTCCCGGGCGTGCTGGGAGATCGCCCGGAAGCACGGCAAGTCCGTGGTGGTGATGGAGCCCGTGAAGGGCGGCGCCCTGGCCAATCCCATCCCCCAGGTGCAGGAGATCTTCAAGAAGGCCGCGCCGGAGCTTTCCTGCGCCAGCTGGGCCATTCGGTATGTGGCCAGCCTGGAGGGGATCCTCACGGTGCTGTCCGGGATGTCCAACCTGGCCCAGATGGAGGACAACCTGAGCTACATGAAGGAGTTCAAGCCCCTGACTCCGGCGGAGCAGCAGGTCATTGCAGACGCCCGGGCGGCCATGGACGCGGTGGACACCATCAAGTGCACCGCCTGCCACTACTGCACCGAGAACTGCCCCATGCAGATCCCCATCCCGGAGATCTTTGCCCTGCGCAACCAGCAGCTGGTGTTCAACCAGACCGAAAACGCCCGGTGGGGCTATGCCCGGGTGACCCAGGAGAAGGGCAAGGCCTCCGACTGCCTGCAGTGCGGACAGTGCGAGGGCGCGTGCCCCCAGCACCTGCCGGTGATCACCCATTTGCAGGACTGCGCGGCGAACCTGGAATAAGCGAAACGTCGGCTGACCGAAAAAATGCCCCGAGGAAGCTCCTCGGGGCATTTTGATCCGGTGGGACTAGGCGCGCTCCTCCATCAGCCGCTTGAAGGTCTCGTGGAGGGCGGCGATGTCGATGGGCTTGGGGATGTGGACGTTCATGCCGCTGTTGAGGGCCCGCTGGATGTCCTCGCTGAAGGCATTGGCGGTCATGGCGGCGATGGGCACGGTGGCGGCATCGGGGTGGCTGCTGGCCCGGATGGCCCGGGCGGCCTCGTAGCCGTTCATGCGGGGCATTTGGACGTCCATCAGGATCAGGTCATAGGTGCCGGGCGGGGCGGCCAGGAATTTGTCCACGGCCTCCTGGCCGTCCTGGGCCAGGTCGTAACGGATGCCCTCCAGGCGGAGGATCTCCCCCAGGATCTCGGCGTTGATCTCGTTGTCCTCGGCGGCCAGGATGTGCTTGCCGGTGAGGCTTTTTTCCGCCGGAGCCGCGGGGGCCGCAGGACGGGGGGCCTCGGCGGCGTCGGCCAGGGCGAATTCCAGGTCCACGGTGAAGGTGCTGCCCCGGCCCTTTTGGCTCTCCACGGAGATGGAGCCGCTCATGAGGCTGACCAGGTTGCGGGTGATGGCCATGCCCAGGCCGGTGCCCTGGACCTTGTTGGTGAGGGAGTTCACCTCCCGGGTGAAGGGCTCGAAGAGGGTCTTTTGGAACTCGGGGCTCATGCCGATGCCGTCATCCCGGACCACGAACCGCAGGTGGACGTAGTTGGGGGGACGGCGGCCGCGATCGGAGACGGTGAGGCGGATGTGGCCGCCCCGGGGGGTGTACTTGACGGCGTTGTTGAGCAGGTTGATGAGGACCTGCTCCAGGCGCAGGGGGTCGCCCAGGATCCACTGGGGGACGGAGCCGGCGGTCTGGATCTCCAGGTGCTGGTCCTTTTCCTGGGCCTGGGGGCGGATGATGGTGGCGATGTCCTCCAGGAAATGGGGCACCGACAGGCGGGTGACATTGAGGACCATGTTGCCGCTCTCGATGCGGCTCATGTCCAGGACATCGTTGATGAGGCCCAGGAGGTGGCGGCTGGAGGCGGTGATGCGCTGGGCGTAGCGGCGGACCTTCTCCGGGTGGTCGGCCTCGTTTTCCAACAGGGTGGAGAAGCCCACGATGGCGTTCATGGGGGTGCGGATGTCGTGGGACATGTTGGCCAGGAACATGCTCTTGGCCTCGTTGGCCTGCTGGGCCTGAAGGAGGGCATCCTTGAGGATGGCGTTCTGGCGTTCCTCGTCCCGGACCAGGTGCTCGATGCTGCGGACCCCCATCACCGCGGAGATGGGCACGCCCTCCACGCGCTCGTGAACGGTGAAGGTGATCAGGCTCCATTCGGCGCCGCCCTCCGGCATGTTCCGGATGTAGCGGTACTCCACCACGTTCCGGTCCGTCAGGTCCTCCCGCAGCTGCTCCGGCTGCAGGCGCCGGCGGAGCTCTTCCCCCGCGGCGGGGTCCATCCGGTCAAAGGCCACCCGCTGCTCCATCAGGGCGCGGTATCCGCCCCGGGCGGAGACGTTGTGGTTGTCGGGGTAGATCATGCGGAGGTAGTCGTTGGGCAGATCGACGATGTACACCTCCCGGTAGGAATAGGCGGTGCTCTGCAGGGCCGTGCGCAGGAGCTCCCGGTCCCGGAGCTCGCTGATGAGCTCGTTCTCCCGGCGGGTGTGGTCCTGCATCTTGTCCGTGACATCGCTGATGAACACATAGAACACACCGCCGTAGACGTCGCTGCGGACGTAGTGGCCGAAGTCCTCCACCCAGCGCACGGAGCCGTCCCGGCAGACGATGCGGTACTCCACGTAATCCAGGTTCCGCTGGCTGTGGACGATCTGCTCGGCGATGCTCTGCTCCACCTCCCCCAGGTCTTCCGGGTGGACCATGCCCCGGAAGGAGCCCCCGGTGAGCTGGAGGAACTGGTCCATGGTCTCACATTTGTAGAGGTAGAGGACCTCGCTGTTGGCATAGATGACGGACTCGTCGCCGTCTGCGTGGTAGATGAAAAAACCGCCGGGGATGCCGGACAGGACTTCCTCCAGGTCAAAGCTGTTCATTCGTTCCATGGGGTTCACCTCGTGACCGATGGGCCGCCGGAAGGGGCAGTGCTGGGGTGGTTCCGTTTGCATGTCTATTATCCTTCTTTTTGAAAGAAATTTCAATATGTTCGGCCACATTTTTGCCTGGAAGCGCCGGAAAATGCCCGGGCGGCCAGGGCCCTGCCGCCTTGACATCCCCGGCGGAATCCGGTATAATTGGGAAGATTTCGACTTTTTTAGAACAGGAGAACCCCCATGTCAACCAACGGACCCACCGCAGAAAACAAAATGGGCAGCGCCAAGATGCTGCCCCTGATCCTCTCCATGGCCCTGCCGGCCATGTTTTCCATGCTGATCCAGGCCCTGTACAACGTGGTGGACAGCTACTACGTGTCCCATTACAGCGAAAAAGCCCTTTCCGCCGTCTCCCTGGCCTTTCCCATCCAGAACCTGATGATTGCCTTTGCCGTGGGCACGGCGGTGGGCGTCACGTCCCTCATCTCCCGCCGGCTGGGACAGAACCGCCGGGAAGAGGCCAATGCCGCCGCCGCCCACGGGATCGTCCTCAGCGCGGCCACCTCCCTGGTGTTCGCCGTGTACGGGGCGTTCTTCTCCCGGCCCTTTTTCCAGCTGTTCGAGACCGACCCGGAGATCCTCTCCATGGGCGCCACCTATATCTCCATCTGCTGCACGGTGTCCATCGGCATGTTCATCTCCACCATGCTGGAAAAGACCCTGCAGGCCACCGGCAACATGATCTGGCCCATGATCTTCCAGCTGATCGGCGCGGTGACCAACATCGTGCTGGACCCGGTGTTCATCTTCGGGTATTTCGGCCTGCCGGCCATGGGCGTGGCCGGTGCGGCCATCGCCACGGTGGGCGGCCAGCTGGTGTGCATGGTGGTGTGCATCGTGGTGGTGGTCCGGGGGTCCCACGAGGTGACCCTCTCGTTCCGCAAGTTCCGCCTGCGGTTCGCCACCGTTCGGGACATCTATGCGGTGGGCCTGCCCGCCATCGTGATGCAGGCCATCGGCACCGTGATGAACGTGGCCATGAATGGGATCCTGTCCGGGTTCTCCACGGCGGCGTACACGGTCTTCGGGCTGTATTTCAAGCTCCAGTCCTTCGTGTTCATGCCGGTGTTCGGCCTGACCCAGGGACTGCTGCCCATCATGGGCTATAACTACGGCGCCCGGAACCAGAAGCGGCTGCTTTCCTCGCTGAAGAACGGGGTGCTCATCGCCCTTCTCATCATGGGGACCGGCATGGCGGTGTTTTTGCTCTTCCCGGGGCAGCTTCTGGGCATCTTCAACCCCTCGGACGAGATGCTGGAGCTGGGGATCCCGGCGCTGCGGATCATCTGCACCTGCTTCCTGTTCGCGGCGCTGGGGATCGTGTCCTCCACGCTGTTCCAGGCCATGGCCCGGGGCACCTACAGCCTGATCATCTCTCTGATGCGCCAGCTGGTGGTGCTGGTGCCCGCTGCCTGGATCCTGGCCGCGGTCACCCATTCCGCCGGAGCGGTGTGGTGGGCCTTCCCCATCGCCGAGGTGATCTCCCTGTGCGCCAGCGCCGCCTTTTTCATCCGTCTCTACCGGACAGAGATCTCCCGGCTGGGATCGGTGCAGAGCCGATGAGGGGGACCGGCCCAGGAGAAGGAGATCCGATTTTTCAAAGGAGGGAACGCTTGCATGCCTGCACGTGAAAAGACCGCCGCCATGGATATGACCCGGGGGAACATCGTCCTGCTGCTGCTGCGCTTTACGGTGCCCCTCATCATCGGCAATCTGTTCCAGATGATGTACAACACCGTGGACTCCCTGGTGGTGGGCAATTTTGTGGGCAAAGAGGCACTGGCCGCAGTGGGCTCCACCACCATGATCGTCAACATCCTGGTGTTCTTCTTCAACGGCGTCTCCATCGGCGCCGGGGTGGTCATCAGCCGGTTCTACGGCGCCCACGACGACCGGCGGCTCCACGACGCCGTGGAGACCACCATCCTGGTCACCCTGGTGATGGGCGTGCTCTTCACCGTCATCGGCGTGGGGATGGTGCATCCCATGCTGCGGTTCATGTCCACCCCGGAGGACGTGATGGACGCGGCCTCCACCTATCTGCGCATCTACTTTTTGGGGATCATGGGGCTGCTGGTCTACAACATGGGCAGCGGGATCCTCCGGGCCGTGGGAGACACCCGCCGGCCGCTGCTGTTTCTGATCTTCACCAGTTTGGTCAACGTGATCCTGGACTTGCTGTTTGTCATCGTGTTCCACGCCGGGATCGCCGGGGTGGCCTATGCCACCATCCTCTCCCAGTTCCTGTCCTCGGTAATGATCCTGGTGCTGCTGACCCGCAGCCAGGACGTTTACCGCCTGACCTGGAAGGACCTGAAGTGTGATCTGGGGATCCTGCGGCAGATCTTCGCCATCGGCCTGCCGGCGGGGATCCAATCGGTGGTGACGGCCTTTTCCAACGTGTTCGTCCAGTCGTACATCAACAGCTTTGGGTCCGCCTGTATGGCGGGATGGAGCTGCTACAACAAGCTGGACACCTTCATCATGCTGCCCATGCAGAGCATGGCCCAGGCGGCCACCACCTTTGTGGGGCAGAACATCGGAGCGGAGAAATACGACCGGGTGAACCGGGGAACGGTCCAGTCCATGACGTTGACGGTGGCCATCACCGCTGTCATCGCCACGTTTTTGTTCCTCTTTGCGGCTCCGGCCACGGGGCTGTTCACCTCGGATCAGGAGGTCATCCGCTACGGGGCCATGTTCCTGCAGACCAACGTGTTCTTCCTGCTGTTCAACTGCATCAACCACACCCTGGCAGGCGCGCTGCGGGGCCGGGGGGATTCCACCGGGCCCATGGTCATCATGCTGTTCAACTTTGTGGTGGTGCGGCAGATCTACCTGTTCATCCTGACCCGGTTTATCAGCAACACGGAGCAGTGGGTGGGCTTCTGCTATCCCGTGGGGTGGTTCGCCTGCTGTGTCATGGAGGTGGCCTATTTCTACCTGCGCTGGGGACGCAAGCGCCCGGGCAGCAGCGTAGCGGCGGCCTGAAGAAACCACAGAGCCCCTTTCCGGCGGTGCGGAAAGGGGCTCTCGGTTTCATGTTGGGAGATCACTCCTCGATGCGGATCAGCCACACGTCGTTGACGTGCAGGCTGGCCTGCAGGCTGAGGACGCCGTCTGCATAGGTAAAGGGCAGGTCCTGTTCGTGCACGGCGCTGCGGGCGGCCAGGTCCTCCACCTCGCTGCGGTTCATATGCAGGGGGCTGCCCATGGCTTCCCAGAGGGAGAGGGGGTTGCCGCTGGTATCGTCGATGCGCTGGACCCGCACGGCCTTGGGGGCATGGGGCAGCTCCACGGTGACGGAAGCCGTTTCCGGGGGCAGCTCCAGGTTTTTCATCTTCTGCCGGAACAGCAGCAGCTGGGTGCCGGTCTCACTGCGGAAGGCCGCCGCGCCGATCTCACCCTTGGTGGCGTCGTCACCCAGCTCCAGCCGGTCGTCGCCCACATCGTGGAGGAACCGCAGGGCGTAATAACTGGGCTTGGGGATGCCGTCGGTGGACAGCAGCCCGAAGCCGCCGTGGAACTGCTCCTCGAACAGGTGGAACTCCTCGAAGAGATCGGAGAAGCACCACACGGAGGAGCCGGTGACCACCTGTTCCAGCTCCAGGGCGGTCTTTACCAGATAGCTGGCCACCTTGCGGGTGTCGTTGGTATAGGCGCTGAAGGTGGCGTTCTCGTTCCATTCGGTGTAGTAGACGGGGAGGCCGCCGGCCTGCTGTTTCACGATGGCGGCGTTTTTCACCATGCCGTCGTTGGGGATGTCCTCCAGCTCGGACTTGTCCACCATCACGGCCCGCTGGCCGTCCAGCACCCGATTTCCCTTGGCCTGGCTCAGCCCCTGGGCGATCTGCTGGAGGAACCCTTCAAAGCCGCCGGAGAAGGCGTTTTCCGCGTCAGCATCCTCCGGGCCGCCCTGGTCGGTGACGCCGCCCAGGGGGTCGCCGGCGTACTGATGGGTGGAGACGAAATCCACGGGGACATCGTGTTCCCGGCAGTACCGGGTGAAGCTCTCCACCCATTTGCTGCCGCTGGTGGCCGGGCCGCCCACCCGAATGGCCGGATCCACCGCCTTCACGGCTTTGGCCGTGTGGGCATAGAGCTCGAAATAGTCATCCCGGTCCCCGGCAAAGAACATGCCCTTCAGGTCCGGCTCGTTCCACACCTCAAAGAACCAGGTACGGACCTCCTCCTCCCCGTAGCGGTGCTGGAGATATGCGATGAATTCCCGGATGAACGCCTCCCACTCGGCGTAATCCCGGGGCGTGGTGATGTTGCCACCGTAGTAGAACTTGAGCTGCTCATCGCCGCTGGCCAGTTTATTCGGCATGAAGCCCAGCTCCACGAAGGGCTTCATCCCTGCGGCCAGGACGTTGTCATAGGCCACGCCGATGGAATGGAAATTGGTCTCCCGAAACCGCTCGGCCCCAGGGATAGGCATCAGGTCGGTGAAGTCGGTCCGCGGCTGCATATCGTCGCAGAAGATGCCGTGGAACCGCACCCGCTGGATGCCCAGGGTGTCGTGGATGAATTTCAGCTGCCGGGCGTAGTCGGTGCGCAGCGCCAGCAGCGCATGGCCGCTTCCCACGGAAAACTGCCAGTGCCGGTTGAGCTTGTGATGGGCTGCCTGCATCGGAATGTGAATGGTCATACGTTTTCCCTCCTGTTTGCTGGTTCGTGCTGTTTCAAAGTATATCATGGACGCCCCCTCCCGTCAACCGCAGGGCGGAGTCTTCTCTTTGCAAAACCCAAAAAGCGGTGTATAATGGGATCGGTTCAAAATACAGCGGTCCGAGAAGGAAAGGGGGCGGCCTTTGTGGGGGACATCCTCAATATCGGCATCGTGGCCCACGCGGATGCGGGAAAGACCACGCTGACCGAGCAGATGCTCTATCGGGCGGGAGAAGTGCGCAGTCCGGGCAGTGTGGACGGGCACAACGCCCAGACCGACTGGCTGGACATCGAGCGCCGGAGGGGCATCTCCGTGCGGGCGGCGTCCACCCGGCTGTTCTGGAAGGACTGTCAGATCAATCTCATCGACACGCCGGGCCACGTGGATTTTGCCGGAGAGGTCCAGCGGAGCCTGTCTGTGCTGGACGCCGCCGTGCTGGTGATCTCCGCTGCGGAGGGGATCCAGGGACAGACCGAGGTGCTTTGGGAGGCGCTGCGGAAGCTGGAGCTGCCCACGCTGGTGTTCCTCAACAAGCTCGATCGGGCGGGGGCAGCTCCCCAGGCGGTCCTGGAGGCGATCCGGGAGCGCTTTTCGCCGCACCTGGCGGTGCTCACCGGCTGGGCAGGCGCCGGGGAGCGGGACTGCCGGGTCTTCCCCCTGTCCCCCGCCCAGGGAGAACTGGGGGAGTTCCTGACCGAGCTGGCCGTGGAGCACGACGACGAGGCCGCCGCCTGCTTTTTGGAGGACCAGCCGATCCCCGGTCCGGTGCTGGAACGGGTGCTGCGGGCCCAGACCGCTGCCTGCGGGGCCTTTCCGGTGGTCTTGGGGGCGGCATCCCTGGGCGTGGGCATCGAGGAGCTGCTGGACGGTCTCCTGTGGCTGCCCCGGGCCGAGCAGGAGACCGCCGCCCCGGTCTCCGGGGTGGTCTATCGGGTGGAGCACGACCGCACCATGGGCAAGGCCGCCCATGTACGCCTGTTTGCCGGCACCCTGGTCAACCGAGACCCCGTGCCCATTCGGGGCCGGGAGCCGGTGGAAAAGGTCACCCAGATCCGCCGGGTGCTGGGCGGCCGGACCGTGGACATGGGTCGGCTCTCGGCGGGGGATATCGGGGCGCTGTATGGGCTCTCCGGGGTCCGCACCGGAGATATCATCGGGGAAAATCCCCTGCGGCGGGAGGTCCAGCTGGCCATGCCTCTGCTCAAGGCTCAGGTGCGCCCCGCCCAGCCCGAGCAGCTTACCGAGCTGGTATCCGCCATGCAGGAGCTCACCGAGGAGGACCCGCTGCTCAACATGGAGTGGGAAAAGGAAGAGCGGGAGCTGTACATCCAGGTCACCGGCACCATCCAGCTGGAAGTCATCTGCGCCTTTCTAAAAGACCGCTTCCACCTGGACGTCTCCTTCGGGGACCCTTCGGTGATCTACAAAGAGACCCCCACCCGCCCCGGCCGCGGAGTGGAACACTACACCTGGCCCAAACCCTGCTGGGCCTGCATCGAGTTTGCCATCGAGCCCCTGGCACGAGGCGCTGGGTTCCGGTTCGAATCCGCCGTGGACGACCGGGTGATCCTGTCCCGGTACCAAGCGCACATCGCCCAGGCATTGCCCCAGGCGCTGCAGCAGGGCCTGTACGGCTGGGAGGTCACCGATCTGAAGATCACCCTCACCGGCGGCAGCCACCACCTGATCCACACCCACCCGCTGGACTTCTTCACCGCCACGCCCATGGCGCTGATGAACGGCCTGACCGACACCGGCACCACGCTGCTGGAGCCCATGGTCACCTTGCGGTTCTCCGCGGGAGAGGAGCACCTGGGCAGGCTGATCCGGGACGTGCTGGCCATGCGGGGCTCCTTCGATTCCCCGGTGCTCCGGTCTGGCTCCCTGACCCTGGAGGCCCGGGTCCCGGTGGCGGAATCCCTCAACTATCCGGTGACGTTCGCCATGTTCACTGGGGGCAAGGGCGTGCTCACCAGCCGGTTTTCCGGCTATGAGCCCTGCCCTCTGGAGCTGGGCAAAACAGCCAAGCGCCGGGGCCTGGACCCCCGGGACCAGGAAAAGTGGATCCTCCATGCCCGCCAGGCCCTGTGAACGACGCCCTCATCCGCGTCCCTTTTGGCGCACAAAAAAGTCCCGAACGCCCACAGAGAGCAGCCGGAATTTATTTCCGCAATCCGATCGATCTTGAAAAGGATTTGAGCGTTGCTCGACGACACAAAAAACGGAGATTCATATGAAGGTCCTCAGTTTAACAGAACCATATGCTACTTTGGTAAAAGAAAAAATAAAAACGATCGAAACAAGAAGCTGGAAAACAGAGTACAGAGGTGAATTATACATCCATGCAAGCGCCACGAAAATTCCCAAAAAGTGGTTAGCTAACAGAGAACTGATGCAATTGGTGGAGAAGACGCCCCTTCATTTTGGAACCATCATTTGCAAATGTGATCTGGTCGATTGTATCTGTATGACAACAGAGTTTATCGAAAATCTGAAAAAAACAAAGTACCAGGAATATATATGCGGCATCTATGAAGAAGGAAGATATGCTTGGATATTGGATAATATAGTTCCCCTAACAAACCCGATCAAGGCCAAAGGGCATCTAAATATTTGGAATTACCAAAATGAAGCGGAATGATCAACCGATCCGTTGCTTTCTATGGATTTTTGAGGACACAAAAAGACCGTTGACACACCGATTCCCCGGTGAAACCGTCAACGGCCTTTTTGGTGTTCTGTTTGCCTGGGGCGATCACAGAGAATTCGTTTCCAATCCTCTAAGCGTATCACCTGGAAAAAGAATCCTATTTTGATTCTACCCATTCCAGAATCCGGTCGAAGGGCAAACCGTCTTCAGCTACAGAATATGCTGGCTCTATATGATAACTATGAGGCAGAGAGGATGCATTGATGTCTTATGGGTCAAACGGCTGCGGCACCTGATTCACGAATTTCGTTCCAAACCACGTGGTATAGCCGTCCCACGTGTAGGAAGCCGGATCCTTCCCGGAATTATACCCCTCTTTTGTGGCGTGTGTGAAAAAGTGGTAACAGTCCATTCCTTCTACATTCAAGCAAAGCTGAATATCAGGACGATAGCCAAGCTTCCAGTTTGGATCCCCGTTTGACTCTTTCTCAAAGAGAGTAAATAGATCCGAGATAAAACGCTCGTCGCGAACGATGGGCTGGAGATAACCCAAGATGGTATAGGCGTCTTCATCATCAAAATCGGAGCCTTCCACCCTGATCATAACACCCGCTCCGTACTCATACTCGCAGGAAACGCTGGTATGAGGATATTCCTTGCGGACATGTTGTTCAAATTCCTGAAGCTGGGGAAGTCGCAGAGAACGGAAAAGGGTACACCCGAATAAACCAGCCGTCAAAAGGCAGACCAACAAGGCGGCGCAAGCCGCCCGGAACAGTTTCTCTTTTTTGTCTCTGAAATATGCTCCTTGAACGTATCTCATATGAAATCAGTTGAATTAGGCAAACCCACCTTGTATCAGGCTGCTCGTCCTATTGGCAAAATATGCGTCCCAGTCAAGGCGAATACTCGGAATCGATCTGACGATGAGCTTCATCAAAAGAAACCATTTTATTTTCAAACCGGTTTGCGGCAACGCCTAAAGCGCGCAAAGCGTCGCACCGTAAAGGGTGTTTCTGGTTGTCACCCCGTCTCTCCGCCGGCTGCGCGCTGCAGGGCGATCTCCTCCAGGCGGGCTTCGTCCATCTGCCTGACGCACCCGTCCACATCCGTCTCGCCCAGGAGCATCCCGTTGAGCGCGTCCATCACGTCCTCGGCGCTGTAGCCCACGATCTTGGAGGCGGCCGTGGAGACTCGTTCGTGGGCCTGGATGGACGCCTGCGCCTGGGTGACCATGGGAGACTGGATGTTGGTGGTCTGGCCCTGGAAGCAGCTCACCGTGGAGATGCCGTCAAAGGCCGCGTTGTATGCGTCCGGCGTGGCGCAGAAGGCCAGAAAATCCAGGGCCTCCTGCACATGGGAGCCGGCCTTGCACACCATCATCATGTTCAGGTTGCCGCCCTCATAAGTGCCCTCGTCTGCGGTGCCCATAAAGGCGGGCATCAGGGCGAAATCGTCCATGGTGTAGGTCCCTTCAGGGAAATCCGTGTAAAACCAGGTGTCCCAGATGAAGGTGCACACCGCCTGTCCGGAGGCCAGCAGGGGCCCGATGTCGTCCCAGCCGGTGCTGCTGTAGGCGTTTCCGAACCAGCCGTTCTCCGCCGCAGACTGCACCCACCGGACCATCTCCGCCACGGCGGGGATGTCCCCATAGCCGATCTCCCCGCGGTTGAGCCGCTCCAGCGTGTTGGGATCGTCGGCGAACACCGGGTCCAGGGCAAATTGGGGCATCCAGGTGCAGCCGTCGGCGGGCCAGCAGATGGGGGTATACCCGCTCTCCGCCAGCACCTGGCACAGCATATCGAATTCCGCCTGGGTGGTGGCGGCCCGCAGGCCCAGCTGGTTGAGCAGGGTCTTGTTGTAGTAGCAGCCGGACACGGAGCTCTCCCAGAAGGGCAGGCCCAGCAGGTGCCCGTCACTGTCGGTGCAATAGGCCCGGGCGCTGTCCGTCAGGCTGCCGCTCCAGTCCTGGTCCTCCAGCATACAGAAATCCTGGGTCACGTCGTACCGGTTTAGATCCGCATTGTGAAAATGCAGCAGGATGTCCGGCACACGGCCCTCCGCCACGTCCTGGGCAGCTTGGGTTTCAAATTCCGCATCCGCATAGGAGCGAAGCTCCAGGCGGTTGCCGGTGCTTTCCTGATAGAGCTGGAACACGCGGGTGAGATAGGGCTTGTTCAGGTCGCTCTCCTTGCCGAGAATGGTCAGGGTGACGCCGGCGGAGCTGCTGCCCCCGTTGCTGCAGGCGCTCAGCACCAGCAGAAGGGACAGGATCAGACCGATCATCCGGGTAAGTCGCTTCATAGGTTCTCTCCTTCGCGGTCCGCGCCGGGCGCGGACGTTCTGTTCAGCAGCCGTCCCACCATCTCGCGCACGGCATTCATATCGATGGGCTTGCTCAGGTGCCCGTCCATCCCGGCGTCCAGGGCGCTCTTCACGTCCTCGGCAAAGGCGTTGGCGGTCATGGCCACGATGGGGATGCTCTTGGCCTGGGGGTGGCCGCAGGCACGGATGGCCCGGGCGGCGTCGTAGCCGTTCATCACAGGCATCTGCACGTCCATCAGGATCAGATCATACGTACCTGGCCCAGTGTTTTGGAAGAGCTCCAGCGCCTCTCGGCCGTTGGGCGCCACCTGGCAGGAAGCCCCTTCCATCTCCAGCATCTCCGTGAGGATCTCGGCGTTGAGCTCGTTGTCCTCCGCGGCCAGGAAGTGTTTCCCCGCCAGGGCCGGGGCGCCGCCCGCCAGGCGGTCGGCCGGGTCCTCCGGGAACAGGGGCCGGATGGTGTCCCAGAAGGTGGAGACGAAGAAGGGCTTGGGCATAAAGGCGTCGATCCCCGCCTGCCGAGCCTCCGTCTCGATGTCGGACCAGTCGTAGGAGGTCAGCACCAGGATGGGCACCTGCTCCCCGATCCGGGCCCGGATCTGCCGGGCAGCCTCCACACCGTCCATCCCGGGCATTTTCCAGTCCAGCAGGATCACATGGAAGCCCTCGTCCCGCTGCCAGGCGGTCACCGCCCGTTCTACGGCGGCGGCCCCGTCGTGGACGCAGGCCACGTCCACCCCGGAATCCCGCATCAGCTCCCGGATGCTCAGGCAAATGTCCTCCTCGTCGTCGGCCACCAGCATGCGGGTGACCTTATCCCGATACCAGGACTCCGCTTCCTCCGGCTCCGGCAGCAGGAAGGACAGCTCCACGGTGAAGGTGCTCCCCTGTCCGGGGGCGCTCTCCACCTGGATGATGCCGCCCATCAGCTCCACCAGGTTCTTGGTGATGGCCATGCCCAGGCCGGTGCCCTGGATCTTGTTGGTGACGGAATTGATCTCCCGGCTGAAGGGATCGAACACCGTGGCCAGGAATTCCTCGCTCATGCCGATGCCGTTGTCCTTCACGGTAAAGCGCAGCCGGCTGTACTGCTGCCCCGCCCCGGGGATGGGGCATACGGTGAAGTCGATCTTCCCGCCCTCGGGAGTGTATTTCACCGCGTTGGACAGCAGGTTGATGAGGATCTGGTTCAGGCGCAGCTTGTCGCCCAGGATCTGCTCCGGGGGCGCGCCCTGCACATGGATGCTGAAGTCCTGCTGCTTGGCCCGCGCCTGGGGCATCACGATGGTGCTCAGCTCCTCCAGGATCTCCGGCAGGCTGAACCGCTCCACGTTCAGAGAGGTCTTGCCGCTCTCGATCTTGCTCATATCCAGCACGTCGTTGATCAGGCTCAGCAGGTGCTGGCTGGAGGAGGTAATCTTCCGGGTGTATTCCCGGACCTTGTCGGGCTGGTCCGCGTTCTTCTCCAGCAGCACCGAGAAGCCCACGATGGCGTTCATCGGCGTGCGGATGTCGTGGGACATATTGGACAGGAAATTGCTCTTGGCGGTGTTGGCGCTCTGGGCGGCGTTCAGGGCCTGCTGGAGCTTCTGGTTCATCTGCTGCTCCTGGGTCCGGTCGCTGAGGACGATGATGTACTTGCGCACCTCCTGGATGCTCATGTGGTACACGGTCATCCGGTACCAGCGGCGCTCCCCGGTGTTCTGGTGCATGTACTCGCATTCCCAGTACCGGTTGCCGTTGAGGGGGATGGACTCCAGTACGTCCCTGGGGATCACCACGTTGTAGTTGACGGCGCACTTCTCCATGACCCGGATATCCTTCCGGGCCTCCTCCAGGGGGATGCCCAGCAGACGCTCGATGTTGGGGCTGATGTAGTCCACATGCTGGTCGGCGGTGTTCAGCGTGATGAAAATGTCGTCCACGCTGTTGGAAAGCACGTCAAACATCCGGTCCCGATACTGGAGCTCCAGCCGGTTCTCCCGGGAAAGCCGTTTGCTGCGCAGCACCAGCAGCACCACGGCCACGGCGCCCACCAGCAGGAAGATCGCCACCAGCACGTTGACGGTGGCCTTCTGCACGGACAAAAAGCCCGCGCTGATGGCGCTCTGGGGCACGGCGCTGAGCATGAGGTAATCCAGATACCCCAGGCTCTGGTAGAGGATCACGTGACTGTCCCCGCGGATCTGGCACCGGACCAGACCCTGCCGGCCCGCCGCCCAGTCCTGGGCCATGGCCGCCAGCTCCTCCTCGCTCAGGTCCGAGACGGCCTGCAGATACGTCAGATAGTTGCTGAACACGCTGCCCCCTGCCTGGGTGGACAGCAGTACCTGCCCGTCTTTGTGGATCACAAAGCACCGGGCCTCGCCGGAGAAGGCGTCCACGTTCAGGGAGCTGGCCAGGTCCGTGTTGGTATAGGCCACGGCGATGGCGTCATAGGAAAAGCCCCGCACCGTCTGGCGGCGCACCGGCACGGCGAACACCGTGGCCGCCTCCCCAGAGGGCAGGGTGGTCCCGGCCATGAGGGGCTCGTTTAGCGTAGCCAGCGCGTCCCCCAGGTCCAGCAGGTCCTTCTCCCCGCCCACGGACAAGCTCTCCCCTGCTTCCGAGAGGAAGTAGAAATCGGAAAATCCCCAGCGGTCCTGCTCCTGGGCCACAAAGGCGGGCACATCCCCGTCCCCGCCCTCCGCAAAGACCTGGGCGTCGTCCCAGCTCTCCAGCATGCCCCAGTTGCGCTCCACAAACGCGCCGAAGGAACGGTTCACCTGGCTGTAGATCTCATCCAGCGACCGGGTGCTGTCCTCAAAGATCCGCCGGGAAATATACTGCACATAGATCAGGCTGATCAAGATCACCGCAATGAGCACGGCACACACAAAAAGGCAGAACCCGATTCTTTTAAAGCGCTTTTTCATAGATGATCCACCCTTTTGCGTCTATTCTTTTACATCATATCACAAAACCGGCAAAAAAGCAATGCGCTTTTGCCCCAACCGCCCTTCCCGGGTTGTAGTGCTACAATACATATTGGACAAGGGAGCTGGGAAGTTCACAAAAAAGAGAAGAAGGAACCGGCCAAAT
>CANRPD010000041.1 GCA_947632385.1 uncultured Clostridia bacterium
ACGCCGCCCTCTATGACACCGGCCTCACAGCCGCCTACGGCGACCCCCTCCTCACCCTCTCCACCTGCAGCGAGCACGCCGCCGACGGACGCTTCGTGGTGGTTGCGAAAAAGATCGAGCCCGCCCCCTGAAAAACCGACCCCGGCATGCGCTGCCGGGGCTGGTTTTTGCCCGTTTTGGACCTGTTCCGGACGGGAAAACCCCCATTTTTGTCGGGTTCGTGCAGAGTTCGCTCTTTCCGCCCACGGAAAAAATCCAAAATTTTTTTGAAAATGTGCGAACAAACGGTTGACGAAATCGAAAAAATATGCTATAATAAGGGTGTATAAAAGGAAAATCAGGAATATACATTCCCGAAAACGAACTTTCAATACAGACAGCCTGAACCGCCTGGGCTGCCGTAGACTCCGCAAAAGCCATGGCAGCAGGAATGGCTTCCCTGAATTTGTTGAAGCGTCGCATCGCAGATCGGTCATCCCCTGTCGGTTCTCGCGATCGGGTCCGGCTTCTCTAAGGAGATTTCTCAGAGGTTTTGAGGGGGGAGGCCTGAATGCCTTATGTTCGTCACGGTGCTCACAAGTGCCTTTCCGATCCTTCGTGTGATTGGAAGAACAGCGCCACGCCGTGCTGCGCACGGTCGTATGTGCTGCGGAGCTCTGCCATATAGGGCTTGGCGGGCTCTTCCAGGTGGTAATACTGCCGGTTGCGTTCATTGGCCCGGCCGCCGGGAACGTCATAGGAAGTGACGCACCCGTTTTCTGACAGGCGCTTGAGTGCAAAATAGAGGGTCGCCAGGTTCACGTCGATGATGCCCTCGCTGCGTTTGCGCATCTCCAGCATCATCTCGTAGCCGTACATATCCCGCTCTTCCAGCAGGAGCATGCACAAAAGCTCCAGCGGGATCTTTTTTGTGAATTCCGAACTGTTCATGTTGCTCATCATCCTTACAAAGAGTAGTATACAGGATCTGCTGGAAAAAAGCAAGAAAGACGTATAAAAACTCCTTGACATAAATAAATGGATTATATATAATGTGAGTAGAATCACGCTGCTGTAAATTCTAAGGAAATGTGGACTTTTCGCAAGAAGAACCATCTGTCCAGAGGAGGGTGCGGCCCTTCTCTGGATCCGAGATCAAGGGATGACATGATGAAATTGCTTCATACACTTCGAAATCAGCTTCGCATCGCGTTGGCTCCATCGGTGGTCGTGTGTGCGCTTGCCTTTGTGCTGTTTCAGTTTTTGGGGGTGGCCGGGCCGCTGCTTGGTGAATATGCCGACAGCGGTGTTTCCTATCTGCTGCCCTTATCCATGGAGAGCGGAACGGTGTTCGCATCGTTTCTGGTGCTGCCCACGCTGCCCTTTGCCTTTTCTCTCGTTCGGGATCTGGATACCCATGCGGCCCTCTATTGGACGGTGCGGAGCGGGAGTTGGCAGTATACACTTTCCAAGGGCATTGCCGCGGGCGTTTCCGGAGCGTCGGTCATCGGACTGGGCATGCTCTTGTGGATCGGGGTCCTCCGTATCTTCACACCGTGGTCCGGTTCGGCACTCAACAGTGATCCCTATACGGCGCTGTTTATGCAAGGGGAGGTCTTTCTCCCGGTGCTGCTCTACGTGCTGCATTTTGCCCTCACAGGGGCCTGGGTAGGGGTGTGCGGTATGTTTTTTTCGCTCCTCGCCAATATGAAGCTGGCGGCCTTCGCCGGCCCTTTGGTTTTGAATCTGATCCTTTCCCGGCTGCTGACCCGCATGAGGGCTTATTTGGACCCCAAAAGCGTGTTTTTTCCGGGCAACTGGGACTTCTATGTGGCAAACGGCGTGTCTGCGGGGAGAGCACTGGGTGAAAAAACGGTCTTTGTGGTGCTTTTCAGCGCGGCGATGATCGCCGTGATGATCCCACTGGTGAAAAGGAGGGTGAGCAATGGCTAGTTGGCGTCGGTTCTGTCTGTGTACCCGCCTGCATCTGAACCGCCTGCTGTTCAACCGGAAGGCCATCCTTGCGGCGATCCTTTTGGTGTTCTTTTCCTCCTATGTCTTTGCCCCCATTACGACCCTCGGACAGTTTTACGGTATGGCGGTCCCGCCCTGGCTCATGCCCTTTTTCATGTCCATGAGCAGTATGGTGATCCTGCATGGGGCGCTGATCTTGCTTCTTTTCAGCGATGTGGGCAGCGTTGGCGAATATGACAGCTTTGTGCTGGTGCGCAGCGGTCGGAGGCCGTTTGTGGCGGGGCAGTTTGCGGCGGTGTTCGTCACCTCGCTGGTCTATACGCTGGCCGTTTTCCTGTGCTCCGTGGTGTTTATCCTGCCGGTTTTGGGCTGGGATACGGATTGGGGCGTGATCCTGCGGACGATGGCGGAATCATCCGGGAAGATGAGGGCCCAGACCGGAGTGAGCCTGTCCATCGATATCCCAAGCAATATCCTTTCCCTTTTCACCCCGCTGGAGGCGATGGGCATGACGGCGCTGTGCATGACCGTGTCATCCGCCTTTTTGGGGTGTGTGATGACGTCCTTTCGGCTGCTTTTCAACAAAAATATTGCTTTCTGCGCCGGGTCGGTGCTGGTGGGGCTCTCTGTCTTTGCCAAGTTCCTGGGGAATTTGACCTACGGAAAATGGCTCCAGTTCGTTTCGCCTCTGACCTGGGCCAATATCATTTTCATTGATTGGTATCAGAGCGGGCTCTACCCGGGCCCGGCCTATGTGTTCACGTTTTGGGGCGCGGGGCTGGTGCTGATGATCGGACTGTCCCTGTGGAGAGTCGCATATGGAGATGTACACGAGGAGGCAAGGGAGCCATGAGTGAAGGGATCATTGAAGTGAAAAACGCCGTCAAGGAATTCCGGGAGACCCGGGCGCTGAGCGACGTGAGCCTCTCCTTTGAACAGGGGCAGATCCACGGGATCGTCGGGCGCAACGGGTCGGGGAAAACCGTGCTGCTGCGGTGCATCTGCGGACTGATGACGCTGACCTCCGGGGAGATCACCCTCCGGGGGAAGCCCATCAAGCCCTGGGCTGCCCAGGAAATGGGGGTCATCATCGAGACGCCGGGGTTCATCGCCAACCTGAGCGGAATGAAAAACCTGCTGTATCTGGCGGGGATCCGGGGAGTGGCTGGGAAAAAAGAAGTGATGGACGCCATGCGGCTGGTCGGACTGGACCCCCAGAGCAAAAAGAAGGTGGGCAAATATTCTCTGGGGATGCGCCAGCGGCTGGGCATCGCCCAGGCCATCATGGAGCGGCAGGATATCCTTCTGCTGGACGAGCCCATGAACGGCTTGGATAACCAGGGCGTTGCGGAGATGCGGGATGTGTTTATGCGCCTGAAGGACGAGGGGAAGACGATCCTGCTGGCGAGCCACAGCGAAGAGGATATCCGGTTCCTGTGTGACACCGTGGTGGAACTGGACCATGGAAAGATCATTGCTCAGATCGGAACAGAGATCTTGGGATGAAAGGAGAAGGACACGCGATGAAAAAAGCAGGTTTGATATTCCTCGTTTCACTTTTTTTGGTGGGGTGTCTTTCCAGCTGCGGAAAATCGACCCGGAGCAGCGATGCCCTGCCGCAGACCATCCGGGTCACGGCAGAGCTGCCAAAGAATTATCCGGCTCAGGCGAAGGTCTACCGGGTGGATTGGATGACTTGGACGGAAGAGGGAGCGGCAGAACTCTTTTTCCCTGGAGAGGAATATGAACGGGTGGAGACGGCCATGGGGCCGCAGCTGCTCCTGCACCGGGGACAGGAGACCGAATATCTGAATGTCTTTTCGGATATCGTCCATCAGATGGCCTACACACTCTCTCTGGATCAAAGCAAATTTTTCGCTACGGTTCATCGCATGCTTCATATTCTCGATTTTGAATTTGGATCCGACAATCTTATCAATCAGGAATTCGGTGCTGGAGACATGGCTGCCTACGGTACCTCCGATTTGTCCTTTGGGACCTTGCAGGACGCCAAGCAGCTGGTGGAGGAAAAACTGGCCGCATTGGGACTTTCTGCGGTGGAACTGCGTCGGGCAGAGTCTCGGGATCAGACGACCATGAAGCAAAACCGGGAGATCCTGCTGGACTGTGCGGAAGAGATCCGGGAGATCAGCAGCGATCTGGGGAAGGCCGATGATGTAAGAGCCTTGGAGGAACAGGACATTTCCGCAGAGGATGAACACTATTATCTTTCTTACCGGCAAATGTTGGATGGGATCCCGTTTGCCGACCGTTTTTGGCCCTCTTCCCACACAACGGAAGAAGATACCTTTCCAACGATCACAGCTTATGTGGACCGAGATGGGTTGGAGTCCCTAAAGTTGAATTCTCCGATCCAGGTTGGGGAAGTGGAAAACACGGTGGATATCATGAGCCCGGAGGATGCGTTGGATGTGTACCTCTCCGAGTACAAGTCGGCGATCCACTTCGATACGACAGAGGTGTCGGAGATGGAGCTTGCGTACATCGTCGAGCTGGACAGTGAAAAAATGATCGCCCGCCCCGCAGGGCTCATCTCACTCATTACGGACAAGGAAGTAGATCAGCCTCTCCGGCTGGACCGAAACCTGATCTACACGACTCTGGCTGTTTCCGCTGACACGGGCACGATCCTGGAGAGCAATCTGGATTTGCGGTGAGCCAATGAAACCCTTGCGGATCACTTCTTGGCTTCTCAAAATCAAAGGAAACTTGTTGACCAAATCGGTTATCGATTTGGTCAACATTTTGAAATCATCATAATGGGTTTCTGCCTATAATTCCGTCCCGTCCTAGTGGGCGCTCCCTCAATAAACCGGCGCGAAATGCAGCAGCATGTACCGATGGAATGGGTCGAAATGTTTGGCGGTGGCATCTCCACTTGCAGGATAAAGCGTGTGCGAGGAGAATAGCGGTAGATATGTTCCCAATTCTGTGGTACAATTGATGAAAAGCCGGGCATACCCGCTCGGCAGACCCATATTTCACAACTTGATATATAAAAAATTTAGATTGAAGGAGCAGCAGAGTATGAGCAAGAAAATCATAGCGGTACATGCCGGGCCGAGGATGGGCTGGAATACGGATACGCTGATCACGGAAGCGGCAAGGGGTGCGGAATCTGCGGGGGGAACCGTAGAGAAATATGACCTGTATCGGCTTGAAAAGTATACGGGCTGCATCTCCTGCTTTGGATGCAAGAAGGAGAAAAACAAGGGACACTGTGTATGCAGAGATGGATTGGCCCCTGTTCTCGATGCGATCCGTGAGGCAGATGGTCTTATCATCGGCTCTCCCAATTATCTCGGTGAACTGACCGCCGCGTTTCGCGCTCTTTATGAGCGGCTGATCTTTCCGAACCTTACATATAACCTGGAAAAACCATGCTGCAATGAGCGGCTGATCCCTGTGCTGTTGATCATGACCAGCAACGCGCCGGACGGGATGTATCAAGACCTGCTGCAAAACTATCGGCAGACTTTGAGCCGGTTCGTCGGGCCAGCGGAGGTTTTTGTCAGTGGGAATACCCTGCAGCTGAGGGAGTACAGCAAGACCGACTGGCCGTGGACGATGTTTGACGCGGAGGCAAAACAGAAACGGCACGAGACCGTATTCCCCCAGGAATGTAAGCAAGCGTATGAGATGGGGATATCGCTGGTGAAACGGGCATAGGCAGTAGGCGGCTATAGATCCTGCTTGTTAGGGAGAAAAGAGAAGAGTTTATCGAGGATATTATGAGCTTTCATTGGCGAAACTGGATCAATATGGAAGCTGTGGGGTGGCTTATATTTCGTTTCATAATGGAAAATGCGAAATAGCTAGCCCGATCCGAAAGAAAAAAAGTCCGTTCCAATTACCATCAAAATGAAACGGGAGGAACAAACATGAACGCTGCCAATGCGATCCGTAGATTGCGAGAGGCCAATCACCTTTCCCAGACGGAGTTCGCCGAGATATTTCAGGTGTCGCCCCAGGCGGTGCAAAAATGGGAGGAGGGTTCCTCTTACCCTAGTATTCCCAACCTGATCGACATTTGTAAGCATTTTAGTGTCTCTGTCGATTCGCTGCTGATGGAGAATAGCGGCAGGATCGTAGAGGAACTGCGGGCGGCAAAGAATATTTTTCCGAATTATGAGGGTATCCACGAGTGGGAAGCCTACTCCAAAAATCTGGAGTTGGAATACCGCCAGTCTACCGAAGAGGGGCTGGATCTGTCCACTTGGCGGGACACGATGACCGCTGTGACAAATTTGCCGGACTGCCGGGAAAAAGATCAGTTTGCAGATATCCTGTTCCAGGCGGTCATCAATGCGGAGGCGATCCCGGGGTATATCTACCGGGAGCCGTCAGATCTGTCACAGATCAAGGAGTTGCGAAAAGAACAGCACCTCGACCGCAGACAGGTTCCGGATAGGGTGCTCAGAGAGAAGATCAGGGGCGCATGGCTCGGCAGGATCATCGGGTGTCTGTTGGGGAAGCCCATTGAGGGGATCCACACCAATGAGCTGCTGCCGCTGCTCAAAGAAAGCGGCAACTATCCCATGCGTCGCTATATTGTCAGCAGCGATATTTCACAGGAGATGTACGAGAACTTTTCTTTCCGGCTTCAGGACAGGTGCTGGGCGGATATCATCTCTGCAGCACCCATTGACGACGATACAAACTATACGGTACTGGCCCAGGTGCTCATCGACCGCTGTGGCAAAGACTTTACCCCAGCAGACGTGGGTCATCTGTGGCTGACTTCGCAGGCGAAGGACGCCTATTGCACGGCAGAGCGAGTGGCTTTTCGCAACCTGGTAAACGGCTATGCGCCTCCGGCCTCAGCAATCTATAAGAATCCTTACCGGGAGTGGATCGGCGCGCAAATTCGTGGCGATTATTTCGGCTACATCAATCCCGGTGATCCGGAGATGGCCGCCGATATGGCGTGGCGGGATGCCAGCATTTCCCACGTAAAAAATGGCATCTACGGTGAGATGTTCGTAGCCGCCATGAATGCCTGGGCGGCTGTCTGCGACGATACGGAAGAGATCATTCTGAGCGGCCTCGCCCAGATCCCCTCCACCTCTCGGTTGTACGAGTCCATTGAAGCTGTACTGGATCAGTACAGAAACGGCGTGCCCGAGGAAAAAGTCTTTCAGGCGATCCACAGCCAATGGAACGAGTTTAACCAGCACGACTGGTGCCATACCATTTCCAACGCCATGATCGTGGTGGCGTCTCTCCTCTACGGCCAGGGAAATTTTGGGAAGTCTATCTGCCTGGCGGTACAAACCGGCTTTGACACCGACTGCAACGGAGCCACAGTGGGGTCTATCGTAGGCATGCAGAAGGGGGCGGCTGCCATTGCCGAGCAGTGGATACAGCCGCTACACGGCAAGCTGGAGACCAGCATATTTGGCGTGAACACGGTTTCGGTCGATCAGCTGGTGGAGAAGACCATGGAGCATATCGGCTGATCGTAGAAGCTACCAGTTGCGATTGTGGTTGTTTATTCTTTCCAAGCAGGACGTTGTATTGTGTAAGTAGGTTGCAATAACCGGCAGATGAGTACTGTACGCCTGGGTCGCTGTGGAAAAGGACTGGGCGTGCGGTACTCTCTGTTCGTTTCAGGAGCCTTTCGGCGGGACGCATGACCAAGAGATTGTCCAAGGTGTCGCTCAGTTCCAACGCCAGGACCTTATTATTGTACAGATCCAGGAAGGCGGTGAGATATTCTGAATCTCACACTATTTAGAAGCCAGCCCGTTTACGCCGTTGCAGATCAATGTGGTGGTCAGCGCAATGATGTCCTCCAAAGGGACCTTCTTACCGTCGGCCACCCACTGCTTGTAGATCTCAATGGTGCTCTGGGAGACGAAAGTCATGATGATGTTCTGAACATACGGGTCGGTGTTCGTCTTTTTCCCATCGGTACCCCAGGTTTCCGACATGATCTCGTTGGTGATCCGGCGGCTGATGTAGTGGTAGCTGCCGCTGCACATCAGTCGTTCACGCAGCCGATCTTCCTTGCCTTCGCTCACTAAGAAGAACTCCCGTGTGATCTTGTCCATATCTCGGGGACGTTCCAAATGCCGGGTGCGCTCGATGAAGTCCTTCGCCATCTCGTTCTGCATTTCCCGCAAAAGATCGTCCAGCGAGTTGTAATGCAGATAGAAGGTCTTGCGGTTGATCCTTGCCCGCTCAGTCAACTCCTTGATGGAGATCTGCTCATAGTCCATCTCGCAGATCATCTCCTCAAAGGTTTTCCGAATGGCTTCCTTGGTGCGCGTCACGCGCAGATCCTCTTTGCCCGTGTTCTTCATGCCGCTGCCTCCAGACTTTTTGCAGTTTTCTCGATTATAAACCCTCCGTGTATAAAAATCAACCCGTGTGTACTTACGCCACATTTCAGCAGGAAATGTGGCGTAAACCTCTTTTGCTGTAAATATGGTGTGGAGACTGAATCGCACAGGCGGTATTATATCTCCATGAGAAAGAACAGTGGCTTTGCCATTCGCAGCAACACCGCGCAGAATGACCGCGACAGCACAAAAGAAAGCGTAACCAAATGGCTGTCCGACAACGGATATGCCGAAACCGATTTATAAGCACAAGGAGGAAAAACAATGAACCAGACTAGGATCCTCGGGAATACGGACATTGAGATCTCCGCCATCGGCTATGGGTGTATGGGGCAGACCCACTCCTACGGCGTGGTGGAGCAGGAGCAGGCCATGGTGGAGCTGATGCGCTATGCACATGAAGTGGGCTATACGCTCTTTGACACCGCACCGTTTTACGGGGCGGACAATGAGCGGTATCTCGGCAAGGCCATCGCGCCGATCCGGGATCAGATCGTGCTTGCCACAAAGTTTGGCATCATCGACGAGAACTTCACGCTGGACAGCAGCCATGATTCCATCCTGCGGGAGATCGACGCCTCCCTTTCCCGTCTGGGGACGGATCACATCGACCTCTATTACCAGCATCGGATCGACCCGAACACGGAGCCGGAGGAAGTGGCAGAAACCATGGCGGAGCTCATCAAGGCAGGGAAAATTCGCGCCTGGGGCGTTTCCTTTGCGCCCATCGACTACATCCGCAGCGCCCATAAGGTCTGCAAGCTGTCGGCGGTGCAGAATGTCTATTCGTTCCTCAATACGGCGGACGAGGAGACCTACTTCCCGCTCTGCGAGGAATTGGGGCTGACCTATGTATCCGCCTGCCCGCTGGCAAAGGGCTTCCTTTCCGGCCGATACAATGCTGAGACCAAGTACCGCGACGGCGACTGGCGGGGCGACATGAAGCTGTTCAAGGAAGAAGGCATGGCGCAGAACCGCAGCCTGCTGGAGTTAATCCAAGACTTCGCAGAACGTAAGAACGCCACACCCGCGCAGATCACGTTGGCATGGGAGATCACGAAGAAGCCCTATCTCGTGCCGATCCCCGGGACGACCAAGAAAGAGCGCGTCAAGGAGAACTTCGGCGCGGTGAATATTGACCTCACTCCGGAGGAGATGCGCGAGATCGACGAGGCGCTCTCCCATATGCAGCTGATGAACATGGGGCGGGGCTGATGGGACTGCGACTTACGCCACATTTTCGCAGGAAGTGTGGCGTAAGCCCCTTTTGCAGGGAAATTGTTGTTGTGCGTTCCTGGGAAAAACCGTAGAATGAAGGTACAAACGGCGCGGGAGCAAGAGCCCGGTCAATCACAGAGGAGGAACAAAAAATGGTCTTCGACAGAAACGAAAACAAGGAAGTTGCGGTTCTTTTAGGTGCAGGCAGCATGGGGACGGCCATCGTCCGCAGGATCGCTGCGGGGAAAAAGATCCTGCTGGGTGACATCAGCGAAAAGGCGTTGGAGCGCGTCTCACACGAATTCACCTACGGCGGGTACGACGTGGAGATGCAGGTGGTGGACGCATGCGACGAGCAGTCCATCCGGGCGTTCGCGGTAAAGGCCGCATCGATGGGCCCGGTCATGTACTATATTCACACGGCGGGCGCATCTCCCAGCCAGGCCAGCCCGGAGCACATCATCAAGCTGGACCTCATCGGCACGGCCTACGCCATCGACGCCTTCGGCGAAGTGATGGCCCGGGGCGGCGCAGGGCTCATCGTTTCCAGTCAGACCGGGTATATGCCCCATGCACTCACCACCGAGGACGAGACGGCCCTGGCCCTGACGCCGACGGCGGAGCTCGCCGCGCTGCCCTGTCTCGACGGGAGCAAGACGCCGACCTCCGGCGCAGCGTACATCGTCTCGAAGCGGGCAAATCACCTGCGGGTGCAGGCGGCTGCGGCCGGTGCGTGGGCCGAGCGCGGCGCGCGCATCAATTCCATCAGCCCCGGCATCATCGTGACGCCGCTGGCCTACGATGAGTTCAACCACCCGGGCAACACCTACCAGAACATGATCGACCGCTCCGCCGTGCGCCGTGTGGGAACGTCCGACGAGATCGCGGCGGCGGGCGCGTTCCTGCTGGGGCCGGCGGCCGGATTCATCACGGGCATCGACCTGTTGATCGACGGCGGCGTTATCGCTGCCATGCGCACAGGCAAGTACGCTCTGGGCAGAAGGTAAATCCAGCGCGGAAAGGAGAATCCTCGATGAAGCTTTTGATCGCGTTTTTTTCCCATGCGGGACAGAACTACTCCCACGGCGGGATCAAACACCTGCCCGTTGGAAACACCGAGGTCGTGGCAAAGAAGCTCCACGCCATGCTGGGCGGCGACCTGTTCTACATCGACACGGTGCAGAAATACCCCGACGACCACATGCAGAAGATCCAGATCGCCAAACGGGAATACGAGCAGAACGCTCGCCCGGAGTTGACCGCGCGGGTGGAGCACATGGAAGCATACGATACCGTGATCCTGGCATTCCCCAACTGGTGGGCGACCATGCCCATGGCGGTGTTCACCTTCCTGGAGAGCTACGATTTTTCCGGCAAGACCATCTGCCCGCTCATCACCCACGGCGGCAGCGGATTCTCGGGCTCTCTGGGGGACATCGCGCGGCTCTGCCCCGGCGCGAAGATCACCGAGGGTCTTGCCGTGAACGGCGACAACGCCGCAACCTGCGATCAAGATCTCGAAAAATGGGTAAAGAAAATCGGGTTGAAATAGGCAGCAACAACAGGGGAATCTCAAAAGGTGGATAGAGTTTTGAACACGGTCGATTCTGCTGGGGAAACCAAACCAGCCTGCACCGCCTGTGGCAAATGTATTTCGGCGTGCCCCGCGGGTATCGACATTCCCGCAATCATCGGGACATGTGGACAGCGTGAGAAAAAAGAAACGATGCGCGAACTTGCCGGACCAGAGGACTGTATCGAGTGCGGTGCTTGCACAGCCTGCTGTCCGGAAAGAATTGCGGTAAAGGATCTCATGCGGGAGCGTGCCATGCAGCAGTGTCAGCACAGGAACCGTTCGGCCTATGTGAGCGCATTGAGATAGGAGATGTTGTGTTTTTGCCGCATTGTTCAGTGAGGCAAATAAAGGCTTCGGCGTCCTGATGACGGCGGCCATCGGTATTCCGCTTTTCGCCTGCGGCGGAACGATCCCACTGATCCGGGAATTACTCTCAATGTTCATGAGCATGGACAGCTCATTGGCGTTCATGATTACCACGGCCGGAAAGGAAAGGCGGTGCTTTTTCATTTTTTGAAAAAAGAGGGAGAGCAAGCTGCTCTCCCTCTCCTATGAAAACCGATCCCATGCACCCGAGGCTGGGATCATACCAGCTCAAACCAGTCAAAATCCGCTGTGTTCGCGCTGTCCTCGCCCTACCTTCTTCAAAACCTCAGCCAGCCGTGACTGACGCAGCGCATGGCATCGTCACAGATATCGTCCCTGCCGCCGTCACCGATGACCTTCCATGTCCAGTAGAACCATCCGAGAGCTTCCGACATGCTTGCCTGGAAGGCGTCCGCCACGGCGGTGTACAGCTGCGCTTTTTCTTCCGGCGTAATGCTCTCCAGCCCGTCCGCCCGATTTTGCATATTCCATTCGCCGACGATCAGCGGGAGCCGGCGCGCCACCGCGTTGACCTTTTGGCCCAGTTCGGCCAGGTACGCTTCGTACACCCCTTGATTGCGCTCTTTGAAGACCGTCATGTCCGGCGTCATCAGGTAATTGTGTGTGTCCAGCACCGCTCCCTCAAACTCCTTGAGGAAGTCATCCCAGATCTCCAGCTCAAAGGCATCGTGGAAGACGACATACTTTTTGGGACCCATGTGCCTGCGGATGGCCGCGTATGCCTGCCGATAGAAATCCCGCAAAAAGTCCAGCGTATAGTTGGCATTTTGCTTGGCCAGCTCCAGATCCACAGGATGATAGAAGTTGGCGAAGTTTTCGATGCTCATCAACTGGCCCGTGGGCGTGTCGCTGCACATGGGCTCATTGAGAACGCCGATGCCCCACATGGCCTCGCGGCTGCCGTATCGCTGGGCGATCCGTTCCAGCACCTGGACGGTGTAGTCCACATATTCCTGCTTGGTGGACCAGGTGCGGATCCCGCAGATCCCGGAGTTGTCCGTGCCGTTGTGGCCGCCGGGCGCGCTGTGCAGGTCCACCAGGATCTTGAGTCCGTACCGTTCGGCCCAGTTGAAGGCTTTGTCCAGATACTCGTAGCAGTGGATATACGGCCCCACGTCTTCAAAAAGATAGAAGGGAACGGGGATGCGCACCGCGTTAAATCCCTTGAATGCCATATCTTCAAAGTCCCGCTCGGAGATGAATTCATCCCGATGGACCTTTAACCGCTCGCTGACCCGCTCTTTTCCAAGATTCTTGCAGAGATAGGTCTCGTCCATGGCCCCATCGGAATCCGCAAACAGTTCTTCTGTGATCCACTTTTCCAACACGAGCCAGTTGCCCAGATTGACGCCTCTGATCTTTTCCATGATCTTCCCTCCCATTTCACGATGAGCCTGCTGCTGAACCGACTTTTACCGACCGTTCCAACAAAGCCTTTGATTGCCATCAGTATACCATACCCGGAAGCATTCCGCAAGCCAGGGGCACCGGTTCACTCAGGAAAATATGTCTAAACGGATCGATCTTCATTCCCGCTGGACTTCCGGGGAGAAGTGTGGTACTGTTGTACGTTCAGAAAGGGGAGAGGCCAAGTTGGCAAGCATCCGCAAAAGGGGAGAAAACAGTTATCTCTTGGTGGTCTCCGTGGGCTCAGATGGATACGGCGACCCCCTCCTCACCCTCTCCACCTGCAGCGAGCACACCGCCGACGGCCGCTTCGTGGTGGTGGCGAAAAAAATCAAGCCCGCCACAGACCCCTAAAAACCGACCCCGGCATGCGCTGCCGGGGCTGGTTTTTGCCCGTTTTGGACCCCTTCCGGCGGGGAAAACCCCCGTTTTTGTCCGGTCCGTGCAGATTCCCTCCATTCCGCCCACGGGAATCATCCAAAAATTTTTTTGGAAAATAGCGAACAAGCGGTTGACAAAATCGAAAAAATGTGCTATAATAAGGATGTACAAAAGGAAAATCCGGAGGATATATTCCCGGAAATGAATTTTCAACACGAACAGCCTGAACCGGCTGGGCTCAGGCTGCAAAAACCGTGCAAAAGAGTCTCAACGGGGGTGCTTCAGCACCACCCGGAACAGGTCCCGGACGTTGGCCCGCAGGCGCTCCCGGTCCAGCTTCCCGGCTTCCAGCGCCTCCAGGATGGGGGTGACGGTGGAATCGTCCATGCTGCCGGGGGCCACCCAGCTGAGACCCGCCTGGGCCGGTGCGCCGCCGGGGCAGCTGTTGGCGCCGCCCCAGTCGCTCATCACGTAGCCGGTGAAGCCCCACTCCTCCCGGAGGATGCCCTCCAGCAGGTCCTCGTCCTCGCCGCACCACACGCCGTTGACGGCGTTGTAGCCGGTCATCACGGTGTCGGGCATGTAGACCTGGAAGGCCTCCTCGAAGATGCGGAGATACAGCTCCCGGGCGGTGCGTTCAGTCATCAGGACGTGGTTGGTTTTCCGCAGGTACTCGGCGTTGTTGGCAAAGAGATGCTTCAGGCTGCACGCCACCCCGCAGGACTGCAGTCCCCGGCCCTCCTGGGCGGCCATGCGGCCGGAGAGCACCGGGTCTTCGGAGAAATACTCGCTGTGGCGGCCGCAGAGGGGGACTCGGTGCAGGTTCACCGCCGGGGCCAGGATGCAGGGCAGCGCCATGCCGATGGCCTCCTCGGCGATGGCCCGGCCCTCGGCGTAGGACAGGGCTTCGTTGAAGGTGGCGCACACCACGTTGGAGACGGGGAAGCCGATGTTGGCGTCGTTCATGTTGAGGCCGTTGTTGCCGTCGGCGAAGTAGTAGTCCCCGGGGATGCGGTATTTTTCCAGGGCGCCTTCGGCGTAGAGCACCCCGGCAAAGCCGTTGTCCCCGTAGCCCCAGCCTGTGCGGCCCCCGGCAGAGCACCGGCACAACTCATAATCGCTCATTTGCAGCACGAAAGCGTCCAGCAGGGCGGGGTTTTCCTGCACCATTGGGAAGGTGATGAGCCCCTGGGGCGCTTCTCCGGCCACGGGCCGGGTCTCGGGGGTGCGGGTCCGCTCCCGGCGGTGGGGCAGCTCCACGGACTCCACCACGCCGCTGTCCCGGCCGGTGGGCCAGGTGCCCTGGGGGTCCCGTCGGCTGAGTTCCCGGATGGGGATAGGCGGCGTCACCCGGTTTTTCACCTGGGAAACGGTCAACTCCTCCGGCACCTGGAAGGAGGCCACTTCCACGGCCTCTGCCACGGAGCCGCCCAGGTAGAGCCCCACGGTGCCCGGTTCCAGGATCCACCGGGCGGTGGCTTCGTCGTAGGAATCAAAGCCCCGGGGGGTGACCTTCAGGTGCAGCACCTCGCTGGCGCCGGGGGCCAGCAGGTCGGTCTTGGCAAAGTCCACCAGACGGCGGCTGGGCTGCTCCAGTTTGCCCTGGGGCAGCCGGGCAAACAGCAGCACGCTCTCCTTGCCCCAGGCCTTGCCGGTGTTGGTGACCTCCACATCCAGCTCCACCTGGGCGTCGTGCTCCGCAAAGCGGACGCACCGCCGGGCAAAGGTGGTGTAGCTCAGCCCATGGCCGAAGGGGAACGCCACGGGCTTGCCGAAGGTCTCGAAGTACCGGTAGCCCACGTAGAGGCCTTCCTCGTAGACGGTGACGTTGAAGGAGCGGCGGTCGCCGTGGCCGGTCATGGACATGCGGTCTGTCTCCCCGGGGGCAAGGTTGAAGTTCACCGCGGCGGGGATGTCCTCATAGGCAAACGGCCAGGTGTCCGGCAGCCGGCCGGAGGGGGACACCGTGCCGTCCAGCAGCTCCGCCAGGGCGCGCCCCCCGGCCATGCCGTTGAGCCCCGTCCAGAGGATGGCATCGGCGTCGTCGATCCACCCCATGGCCAGGGGGTAGCCGGTGTTGAGTACCACCACCAGCTTCTCGAACCGGGCCCGCAGGCCTTGGAGCAGCGCCTGTTCCGCCGCGGAGAGCTGGTATTCCCCGGGGGCGGGGCGGTTGTCCTCGCTCTCGCCGGTGGGGCGGCTGATCACCAGCACGGCGGTTCCGCTCTGGGCCCGGGCGGCGGCCAGCAGCTCCTCGGGAGGCAGTACGTCTGCCTCGGCCCGGTAGAAGGCCACCAGGTCCTCATTGAGCTGCAGGGACGAATACTTTTCCACGCCCTCCACGAAGCGGATGCCGTAGCGGGGGTTGATCTTCCCGGCACCCACGCAGCCCAGCCGGTAGGTCACCACGGCGCTGCCGAAGGCGTTGAGCACCGAGCCCTTGGGCAGGGGCAGCGCCCCTTCGTTTTTCAGCAGCACCGCGCCCTCCCGGGCGGCGGCCAGCACCAGGGGGTCGTGCTCCGGCCAGACGTCTCCGGGCTGCACCTTGGGCAGGGTGTGGACGGTGAGCTCGTAGGGGGCCAGCACCGTGCCGTCGGCGGCGGTGACGCCCTCCAGGCGCAGGTGGTAGTCGGTGTCGTACTGGGTGAGCCAGGGGCGCAGGAACAGCCCCACGGTCTGGCCCTGGTAGAAGGGCGCGCCGATCACCGGGGCGCCGGCGAAGGTCCCGTTGACGAACAGCCTGCCCCCGGCGTCGTCCCCCAGGGGTTTGGCGCTGATGAGGGCGAAGCAGCCGCTCATCCGGTGGTCGATCATGTAGGACCTGCCGTCCACGTCGTCGATGTTCCAGACCGGTTCGCCCATGGGCATAAGGTCCGGCAGCGGGCCCCGGGCTCCCAGGGTGCCCTGCAGCAGATCAATGGTCTCGTCCATGAAAAAGTCTCCCTTCGATCGCAAAATGGGTACCGTCCCGACCGGACGGGTACGCTACAGCAAGTTTACCACAAAAGGAGCGGGAAGTCAACGGGTTTTGTGCCGGAAGGGAAAAAAAGGGGGCAAGTGTAGCAGTCCAGAAAGAAAGACACGAGCTTGGTGGGCAGTAAAACACTTAGCTTTTTCGTGATAGGGAAGTATTTTCAGATTAGGCGGTATAGCCCCAACGATAAGGGGCCTACCGTCTTTCTCTGTTTTCATGCGTCCGACTGTTTGGATTGTGTGTCTGAAAGGAAATTGATTTCACCGACAAAGTTGAAAACAATGTCTACTTTCTGCACCCGTTTCCCGTTTACCCTTTCCGGCGCATGGACTATGATTTTTTTGATAAATTCATTGACGATTGCGGGGGTAAGCTCCTTTATTCCCACATACTTGCGGATAATTGCGGAAAAGCAGTCAAAATCCATTTTGTTCTGCTCATAAATATCAACTTCCTGCTGTTCGGATTTGACCTTTTCTTCCAGTTCCCGTTGTTCGGCTTCATATCCTGCGGACAGTTTCAAAAACCTATCGTGACTGATCGCGCCGCTTATATCGTCCTCATAAATCCGTTTGAAGATACGGTCAAGTTCTGCTATCCGTTTTTTCGCCTGCTCAACTTCCCGCTTCCTGCGCTTCATTTCCTTTTCTGTTTCATTTGAGCGTTGGGCATACATCATTCCTTGAAACGCTGTAATATCGTCATAGAAAAGGGCGGTCGCTTCAAATATCTTGTCCCATACGATTTGCCGCAAAACTTCTTCACGGATAAAATGTGCCGAGCAGCTTCCCATATTGCTTTTATACTTTGAGCAACGGTAATGGTCTTGACCTTGCCGGAAACTTTTACAGGTGGAGAAATGCAGCTTGCTCCCACAGTCCGCACAGTACACAAGACCGGAAAATAAGCCTTGCCTCTCTGCCTTTTTGGGAGGGCGGCGTTTGTTCACCCTAAGCTCCTGTACCCGTTCAAAGATAGCTTCCTCTACAATCGCTTCATGGGTATTGCGGAAAACCGCCTGTTGTTCCTTAGCGGTTGGAATCCGTTTTTTCAACTTATGGGATTTAGAGTAGCTTTTGAAATTTACCGTATGTCCACAGTAATCCATACGTTCTAATATGGCCGCAATCGTGCTTTCATGCCATTGATAAGGATTTTGGGGCAGAGGTTTTCCATTCTTATCCGCATAATAGGCTCTTGGTGTCAATATGTTTTCGGTTTTTAGGACTCTTGCTATCTGCATAGGCCCTTTTCCGGCAACACACAAGCCGAAAATTCGTTTTATTACGGCGGCGGCTTCGTCGTCCACAATCCATTTCTTTTTGTCGGCGGGGTCTACCATGTAGCCATAGGGCGGCTTCGTCAGATGTTCGCCAGCCATGCCCTGCGCCCGCTTGATTGCCCGTACCTTTTTGCTGGTATCCTTGGCATAAAAATCGTTGAATAAATTGCGGAAAGGGGTAAAATCGTTATCCCCTTTTGCACTGTCCACGCCGTCGTTGATAGCGATATACCTAACGTCGCGCTCCACAAAATAGATTTCCGTATAGTAGCCGACTTTCAGATAGTCACGCCCCAGTCTGGACATATCCTTGACTATGACTGTTGACACGTTCCCGGCTTCAATTTCTGCAATCATTCGGTTAAACTGGGGACGGTCAAACGTCACACCCGATACACCGTCGTCAATAAAGAAAACAGGATTTGAAAAACCTTTATCTGCCACATATTGGGAGAGGACTGCTTTTTGATTCACTATGCTGTTACTGTCGCCGTCTAAAGCGTCCTCATGTGAAAGACGGGCGTACAATGCTGTTATTTGTCTGGGCATAATTGTATTTGCTGTCATGTGTTCATTCCTCCTGTAATGAACGCCCGACAAACAGTGGTGCCATCCTCATTATAGCGGACTTATCCCTGTTTGTCATTGGGCGTTTTGACGGTTTCCGATTTTATGAGCCGTATCATCTTGTCGCGGAGCCGCTCAGAACCACCGCAGGAAGTGGACACTTCATAATGCGTACCGCCGATTTTGTAATACACGGTTTCCCCTGTCGGATTACCCTTTTTTGGCAAAAGCCCGTCGTCCTTAATTTCCAGTTCCCATTCCATTCCTTTCCCGTCCTTTCGTAGTTTTGTAAATCGAGAAGTTTTACAGCAAGCATAGGAAAGGGGTACCCTTTCCGTAAAATGCGGCGCATTTTAGCTTGTTGGGAAGTTTCCCAAACCCTCTGAAATTCCTTTCACTACCTACACCACCACGCAAGGCGTTTTTGCCAAAGGACAGAGTATTTTTTCAGAAACTTCTCTTTGCTTCCTACCACGGGAAAGTTGCAGAAGTGCCAAAGCCGGGTAAAAGAAAACGTCGCAATCCGCAGAGACTGCAACGCTTCCTAAGAATCCATTCAGTTTTGCAATGAAGTATATGTACGCTCTTACTCAATAATGGTTGCTTCCCTTATTATCGCCAACCGTTATTTTACTTTTAGTTCTTTTTCCATGCTTCTTTTGTGGCTTTTCCAAAAGCCTTGAAGTTACCACCCATCTTGAGTAAAATAGGACAAGAACCTTTTTAATAGGCTTTACATAGTTACAACAGTGAAAATGTAATTTTCAATAGACTTATTCCCCAAAAATCTTGATTGCAACCTATGGTTGACATACAGTTGGTAGACTGCAATCAGCTATTCGGATATAATCAAGACATAAAACACAAGGAGGTTTCCTATATGAGTTTGGGGGAAAACATAAAAAAGAAACGGGAAGAACTTAAACTATCCCAAGAATATGTTGCAGAAAAGTTAGGCGTAAGCCGTCAAGCAGTCTCAAAATGGGAAACTGGTCAATCTGAACCGACGGCGAATAATCTCGTCGAGTTGGCGAATGTTTTTGAGATTGGATTGTCGGAACTTGTTGAACCGAATAAGTACCCATCAGAAAAGATCCTTGAAAAGAAGAAGCCGAATCCGATTCTTCGCGCTAATCTCACAAGAATTGCGATTACGATGCAGGCGGCTTTCCTTTTTGCCGTCACACAGGCAATATACCAGTTTCGTCATGCGGATTATCAGAACAAGAAGCTGTACAGGGGGGAATTTTTCTTTGTTCTCGTATTATTGCTGCTGGCGTCCATTTGGATGTCTGCCAACCACCTGTATGAAACGGATGTGATTCAAAGACGAAAAAATGTAAAGATAGAACTGATCTATTGTTGTGTACAGGCAGGAATTGCTTTGCTTACGATTCGTTTTGAAATGGGATTAGTTGGTATGGTCATCATCATTGCTGCCGCAATTTTCTATCTCCTTTACATTAATCCCAAGTTTATGAACCGCAAATTAACGAAATAAAATGTTTCACCTCAAAGGGAGACTTATCATCAATATTTTATGGAGGATATTTCATGTGAAAAGATATGAATATAAAGTGGTTGCAATCGCAACAGCTTTGACTGTGAGTATAAAGCAACACGAAAAGGTAGCAAAGGAGTTTGAAGAACAATTAAATGAGTTAGGTGCTAATGGGTGGTAATTGGTTCAACGCATGGACGGCTTCTTTTTCCTTAAAAGAGAAGCCGAGTAATTCCCAGTTTAGCAGAAAATAATTAACTTGCCGCGCGACGGCAAAAGAAAAAAGCCGTCGTGTAGCAGAAAATAGTCATGCCCTTATACGGCGGCTTTGAGAAATCAGGCCGCTGTTTCTTTTTGTCCCCAATCGAGACAATGGCTTATCGCTGATAGATACGGCGGCTAACAGGAGGTAGCTGCCATGAAGCCACTTTTATATCGACAAATTCCAATAAGGGCGCTCCGCTCAAAAAAAGTTTGACCCAGCAAGCGGGCTACCCTGCCGGTGAAGATGAACACTCAAATCATATCGTAGACTTTAATAACTCATATTACCCAAACGCCCATGCAGTTTTGCGCTGTATGGGTGTTTGTTGTAATAGCCCCCTGCCGGGA
>CANRPD010000042.1 GCA_947632385.1 uncultured Clostridia bacterium
CCCTGTTTTGCCGCTCTCCCTGAAAGCCGTTCCTGCCCGGGAATCTCACCCCGGCGTTTCGTTCCCCTTGGTGCGCTCTCGCTTTCGCGGTCATGGCGTCACTTCGCCGGGGAGCATATCCCTTTCAGACGGTCATGCAGTTTTCAAAGTGCATTGTCTGTTGACATGACCATTGTAGCGAAAAAACACGCTCTTTCCCGTATATCCAAGAGGTTGGAAATCAAACAAAATATTAAAAATTTCCACGCTCTTGGAAATAATGTGGTATAATGCGGTAGAGGGGGTATGCGGTATGTATGTAAAGCTGTCCATATCGGAAAGAATGAAGGATCTGAGAGTAGAGCACCACCTGACCCTTGAGCAGTTGGCGGAGCAAACGGGTCTGTCCCGATCCGCGCTGGGACTGTACGAGTCGGACGACTACAAGGACATCAGCCCCTTTGCCATAGCGACACTGGCGGACTTCTACGGCGTGTCCGCCGACTACCTGATGGGCCTAACAGAAACAAAAAATCAACCAAACACAGCTCTGCACGAGCTGCATTTGAGTGATGACATGATTGACGTGTTGAAAAGCGGCAGGCTGAACAATCGATTGCTTTGCGAGATGGTGACGCACGAAAATTTCCGACGTTTTCTCATAGATGCTGAGATTTATATTGACCGTATCGCGGATATGCGGATCAACGACTTAACCGCCATGTTGGAGGTCATGCGCCGTCAGGCGATAGAGCAACGGGGGGCAGAGGGGGACGACCTCTATATGCGGACGCTGGAACTGGCGCAGGTACAGACGGAGGACTATTTTGCCGCCGTCGTTTCTGATGACCTCTCCGCTGTCTTGAACGGGATACGGGAGGCCCACAGGAAGGACCCGACCACCGCCGACGAAGATACAGTGGCAGCGGAGATGGGACGGACCTTGCAGGAGGCTATGAGTTTTGAGGGAAGTCCGCAGGAGAAACAGGCTAAGGTGTATCTTGCCAGCCTGGGCATCGACTATGACACGCTCACGAAGGAAGAATTCGTCACGCTTATCGGGATATTGAAAAAGTCCAAGCGTCTACAAAACCGGCAGCGCAGCCAGCGTGGGAAGGGAAAACGGAATAAGTAGCGGAAACAGAAAAACGCCCGGCCCGGTCAGGCTTTCACCTGACCGGGCCGGGCGTCGCTGCGTCTGCTTATGAGTCCCAACCAATCCCGCTGTATGGGCCGGAAACCCGTTTCAGGTATCCCTCCAGCTCACCGCTCAGCACAAGCTCCGCGTAATCCAGCGGCGCGTTGTAAATGAGCCAGTCCATCTCTGAGCGCCCGTTGATGGTAGTTTCGATGCTATTCTCCACAGCGGTGCAGTCGATGGCAATCATGGACCCGTCTGCGTAGATCAGTTCCACGCATCCGCTGTCGATGTTGAACTCACAAGATATGATTTTATTCATGGGGTTACCTCCGCAAACTGTTTGGATTATTATTGGTTCTGTTGGGGTCTTATTTGAGCTTCTTTTTGAACTGTAAGCGTGGATTGTTGATGTAGTATCCTTAACTATGTGAAACTCCGTTTTCCCACTTGCTCACTGCCTGAAAGGATACGTTCAGCATCTGCGCCAGATGGACCTGCGTCCACCCCATTTCTCTGCGCTTTTTCACAATCCGCTCTCCCATCTTCAGTGGTTCCATCGTATGCCCTCCATTCTTCACAATCGATGCCCTGCGGTATGACTCTATTATATCTCCCCAGCCCGGGACACGCAATCACCCGTTGGGAGAACCTGGGACTTTCCTTCAACCGCCGGTAGAAGAAAGCGGCCGGGAGAAGCCTCCCGGCCGCACTGCATTTATGTCTGTCGGAAAAACCGCCCGAACTGCTCCCGCACCGCCCGCCGGCGGCCGTGGGCAATGGGCACTCGATCCGCATTGTCCATCACCAAAAAGCTCCGCTCGAACCGGGCCACATGCTGCACGTTCACAATGTACGCCGCGTGGACCCGCACAAACCGCGGGTCCGCCGCCAGCTGTGCCGCCACGTCGCCAAAAGAAGCCCGCATGGTGGCAGTGATCTGCCGACCGCCCCGGTCGTTGTGCAGAATCATCCGGTGCTCGGAATACTCCAGATAGACGATCCGCTCCGCCGGGACCAGCTGCACCCCCTTGCCCGTGGGCAGACTGATCTGTCCCGGCGCAGGCTGCAGCCGCTGAGCAAACCGCCGCAGGAGCATGCGGGCCAATCGGTCTGCGTCCGGCGGGTCGGTGAGATAGGCGAGCACCTCCGCGTCGTAGGCGGCCATGGCGTATTCCGGGCCGGGGGCCACCACTGCCAGCTCGGTGCCCACGCCCCGGCGCAGGCTCCGCACGAACTCCATCCCGCGCTCCGGGTCGTCTCGGATATCCACCACGCACAGGTCATCCGGCAGCTCCTGGCCGTCAAAAAAGCTGGTCTGCAGAATGGCCACCTTCCGCACCTGGGCCAGTTGTCCCGCCGGGTGGGGAAGCTTCGCCAAAAGCTCCCGGGAAAAATCGTTCAGAAACGTGGAATCGTTGCTGTACAGGGCAATGTGGAGCACGCCCATCGCCTCCCTTCTGTTCTGAAACCCATTCTATTATAGCGGACCTTTTGCAGAAAATCCAGTAGGACCCGTCGAAAAACCGGCGCTTTTGTCGTTTTTTCCGTCTTTTTTTGCGGAAAACTCTTCCAGCCCCTTGCAAAAATCCCGTTTTTGTGGTGGAATAGAGATAGGTTCTTTTGGTTCCGGGAGGGAGGCTTTTTCATGAGATTTCTGATCCGTATCCTGCAGACCGTTTTGGCGCTGCTCCTGTGCGCACTGCTGTTGGGCGGCGGCTGGTGCCTGGTCCAACTGCGGGTGATGGAACGCCCTGCGCCCGTCCTGCTGGGAAAAGGGCTGCTGCCCGTGGAGGACGACGCCATGTCCCCACTGCTGGTCCCCGGCGACCTGGCCCTGCTGGAGGTGCGGGAGACCTACTCCCTGGGCGACATCGTGCTCTTTCTGGATCCCGACCGGCAGCCCGTCCTGCGGCGGCTGGTGGGCAGCTATCAGGGGGGATGGATCACCAAGGCCGAGCACCTGGAAGAGGAGGACGACGCCCTGCTGGCTCCGGAAAACATCCTAGGCGCGGTGGACCATACGCTGCCGGGAGCCGCCGGTCTGGTCCACTGGTACTGGTCCGTCCCCGGGCTGATCGTGCTGCTGGCGGTGGGCATGCTCCTGCTCAAGCTGCCCGGCTGGCTGCTGCGCCCCGGCAGGCCCCGGCGCGAACCCCGCCCAGAGCCTTCGGATGCTCCGCCCCCCGCGCCCCGGCACACGCCTCGGCATCGCCGCTGAAGGTTCCCCCCATCGACAAAGGAGGTCTATGTATGCTGCAGCAAGTCATGACCGCCCCCGGGCAGATCGAATTCCGCGAAGTACCCGTCCCGGTCCCCGGCGACGGTCAGGTACTGGTGAAGATCCTGGAGATCGGCGTCTGCGGGTCCGATATCCATGTCTATCACGGCACCCATCCCTTCACCAGCTACCCCGTCACCCAGGGCCATGAGGTCTCCGGCGTCATCCAGTCTCTGGGCCCCGGGGTCACCGGCTGGGCGGTGGGCGATAAGGTCACCATCCAGCCCCAGGTGGTGTGCGGCCGGTGCTGGCCCTGCCGCCACGGGAAATACAATCTGTGTGAGGAGCTCAAGGTCATGGGCTTCCAGACCACCGGCACCGCCTCCGAATATTTCGCCGTGGACACCGCCAAGCTCACCCGCCTGCCGGAGGAAATGAGCTTTGAGGAGGGCGCCATGATCGAGCCCTTGGCGGTGGCCGTCCATGCGGTGCGCCGGGCCGGAGATGTGTCCGGGAAGAACATCTGTGTCTTGGGGGCCGGGCCCATTGGCAACCTGGTAGCCCAGACCGCCAAGGGCCTGGGCGCCCGAAAGGTGATGATCACCGACATCAGCGACATCCGCCTGCAAAAGGCCCGGGAGCTGGGCGTGGATGTCGCCGTCAACACCCGGACTGCCGATTTCAACGAGGCTTTGGTGGCGTGCTTTGGCCCGGACAAGTGCGATGTGATCTACGACTGCGCCGGCAACGACACCACCATCAACCAGGCCATCCGCTGCGCCCGAAAGGGCAGCACCCTCATTTTGGTGGCCGTGTTCGGCGCCCTGGCCCAGGTGGATCTGGCCGTCCTCAACGACCACGAGCTGGACCTCAACACCTCCATGATGTACCGCTCCGAGGACTACGAGACCGCCATCGAGCTGGTCCGCTCCGGCCGGGTCCGCCTGACTCCGCTGATCTCCAACCGCTTCCCCTTCCGGGAATACCTGCAGGCCTATCGATACATCGACGATCACCGGGAGACCACCCTGAAGGTCCTCATCGACGTCCAGCGGTAGGCCCGGCTGCCCATCCAAATTTCCAAACAAGGAGTTGTTTTTCATGATGACTGTAGGCGCTCAGCTCTACACCCTGCGGGAGTACACCCAGACCGAAAAGGACCTGGACTTCTCCCTGGCCCGGGTGGCGGAAATGGGCTATCGCACCGTCCAGATCTCCGCCATCGGCCCCATCGCGCCCAAAACCGTTCGTTCCCTGTGCGACCGGTACGGCCTGTCCATCGTACTGACCCACACCGATCCCAACCGCATCCTCCACGACACCCAGCGGGTCATCGAGGAGCACGACGAGATGGGCTGCAAATACATCGGCCTGGGCATGATGCCCCAGAAGTACGCCTCGCCCCACTGGCTCTCCCACTTCGCGGAGGATTTCCTCCCGGCCGCCCGGCAGATCGCCGCGGCGGGCAAGCTGCTCATGTATCACAACCACAACATCGAGTTCCAGAAATTCAACGGCAAGCTGGTCCTGGATACCCTCCTGGAGTCCTTTGCGCCGGAGGAGCTGGGCTTCACCCTGGACACCTACTGGGTGCACCTGGGCGGCGCGGATGTGTGTGCCTGGCTCAAAAAGCTGCAGGGCCGCACCCCCTGCATCCATCTCAAGGACATGGCGGTCCGGGGCTGGGATCCCATCATGGCGCCGGTGGGCGAGGGCAACCTGAACTTCGACGCCATCCTGGAGACCTGCCAGGCCCTGGGCGGGGTGGAATACCTGCTGGTGGAGCAGGACGTCTGCCAGACCAGCCCCTTCGACTGCCTGCAGTCCAGCTTCAACTATCTTCACGGAAAGGGACTGTGCTGAGATGGAGATCCAACGCTTTACCCGTCATTTTGAACCCGACCGCGGCTGGATGAACGACCCCAACGGCCTGTGCTGGTTCCGGGGCAAGGTCCACGCCTTTTACCAGCATAACCCCTACGCGGCCCACTGGGGCCCCATGCACTGGGGCCATGCGGTGACGGAGGACCTTCTCCACTGGGAGCACCTGCCCATCGCCCTCGCCCCGGACCAGCCCTACGAGGATTTCGGTGGCTGCTTCTCCGGGTCCGCCCTGGAAAAGGACGGCCGCCTCTATTTGATGTACACCTCTGTCTCCAAGGCCCATGGCCAGACCCAATCCATGGCCGTCTCCGAAGACGGCGTGCATTTTGAAAAGCTCCCCGGCAACCCGGTCATCCCCCACAGCCCCCTGGATCCCGCCAACCGGGACTTCCGGGACCCGAAGCTGTTCGCCTGGGGCGACAGCTACCGCATGGTCTGCGGCGCGGGCGTGGACGGCCTGGCCTCGGTGCTGCTCTTTGCCTCCGATGATCTCCTGCACTGGGAGCCCCTGGGCCCCCTCTTCCAGAGCCGGGACTACGGCCCCGTGCTGGAATGTCCCGATCTCTTCCCCCTGGGGGACCGCTGGGTGCTGCTCTTTTCCCGCATGGACGAGACCCGCTCGGCCCAGTTCGTCCTGGGCGACTTTGACGGGGAGCGGTTCACCCCGGGGTCCTTCCAGCAGCCGGAACACGGCCCGGATTTCTACGCCCCCCAGACCTTCGCGGACCCCGCCGGCCGGCGGCTGCTCCTGGGCTGGTTCTACAACTGGAACCGCACCGTCCCGGAGGGCGCTGTCCGGGCCGGGGCCCTCACCGTCCCCCGGGAGGTGACCCTGGAAAACGGCGTCCTGCGCACCTTCCCCGCCCGGGAGGTCCGTTCCCTGCTCACCGAGGACAACCCCTGCCTCGTGCGCCGGGACGGTCGGCTCACCGTCACCAACGGCCAGCGGGACCTGTTCTCCCTGCCCGCCTCCCAGGTGCACAGCACCGCCGTCCTGGCGGACGGCGCCGGCCGGGAGGTCTTCCTCAACGGGGGAGAACACTCCCTCTCCTTCTATCTGGAAAAATAAACGCAAGCGAGGGTGTTCCCATGGAAAAACCCAAGATCCTGATCCTGTCCTGCAACACGGGGCAGGGCCACAATTCCGCCGGTCTCGCCATCGAGGAGGAGCTGGGCCGACGGGCCATCCCCTGTGAGATGCTGGATACCCTGTCCTTTGCCAGCGACCGCGTCTCCCGCACCGTCTCCCGGACCTACACCGACATCACCACCCGGGTCCCGTCCCTGTTCGGCGGCATGTACCGGGTGGCCTCTCTGGTCAGCTCCGGCCGGCGGAAATCGCCCGTCTATTTCGCCAATATCCGCTACGCGGCTGCCCTGGGCGCCTATATCCGGGAACAGGGTTTTTCCGCCGTGGTCATGCCCCACCTGTTCCCGGCGGAGGCTCTGACCCACCTCAAGCGCCGGGGGGCCCTGTCCGTCCCGGCGTATGCGGTGGCCACGGACTACACCTGCATCCCCTTCTGGGAGGAGACCGATCTCACCGGGTACTTCATCCCCCACCCCGACCTGCTGGACGAATTCGCCGACAAGGGCATCCCCCGGGAGAAGCTGTTCCCCACCGGCCTGCCCGTTTCTCAGTCCTATACCGGCCGCCTGCCCCAAGCCCAGGCCCGCACCCGGCTGGGCCTGCCCGAGACCGGCCCCCTCCTGCTGGTGATGACCGGCAGCATGGGCTACGGGGACATGTCCGCCTTTGCCCGGGAGCTGCTGGCCTGCTGCCCGCCCACGGGCCACATCCGCATCCTCACCGGCCGCAATCAGGCCCTGTTCGACGAGCTTTCCCGGGAATACGCCCAGGAGCCCCGGATCGCCCCGGTCCCCTTCACCCCGGAGGTCTCCCTGTACATGGATGCCTGCGATGTCCTGCTCACCAAGCCCGGCGGCCTCACCAGCACCGAGGCCGCGGTGAAGAACGTCCCCCTGGTGCACACCCGGCCCATCCCCGGCTGCGAGACCCAAAACGCCCGGTTCTTTTCCCAGCGGGGCCTTTCCCTGTTCCGGGAGGACCCCCAGGAGGCCGCCCAGGCCGCCGGCGCCCTCATGGCCGATGGATCCCTGCGCGCCCAAATGGCCCGCCGCCAGCGGGAGACCCTGTCCGCCACGGCGGCCCGGGACATCGTGGACCACATTTTAGACGACCTGGGGAGGGAACGCCCATGAAAACAGAACGCCCCTATCCCGCGGTGACCATCGACGCCCGAGGCGCCAAGCGCGCCAAGGAGGGCCACCCCTGGGTGTTCGACAACGAGATCACCGCCGTCACCGGCCCCATCGCCGACGGCGCCCTGTGCGACGTCTGCTCGCCCAAGGGCCGGTATCTGGGCACCGGCTTTTTCAATGCCCACTCCAAGATCCGGGTGCGCATCCTGTCCCAAAATCCCAACGACGACTTTTCCCCCGACTTTTTCCGCCGCCGGCTGCAATATGCCTGGGACTACCGCAAGACCGTCCTGGCCGGGGAGGTCTCCGCCTGCCGGGTGATCTTCGGGGAGTCCGACCGCTTTCCCGGCCTGACGGTGGACAAGTTTGGGGACATCCTGGTGGCCCAGACCCTGTCTCTGGGGATCGAGCAGCGCACGTCTCTGCTGTTTCCTCTGCTCACCGAGCTCCTGGAGGCAGACGGTCACCCGATCCGGGGCATTTTCCAGCGCAACGACGTGCGTCTCCGGGAGCTGGAGGGCCTTCCCCAGGGCAAGGGCTGGTTCCCCCTGCCGGGCAAAGAGCCCCCTGCTTCCACCTGCACCGAGATCGTGGAAAACGGCATCCGCTACCGAGTAGATTTTGAAAACGGCCAGAAGACCGGCTTTTTCCTGGACCAGCGCTTCAACCGGCAGGCCGCTGCCCGGCTGTCCCCGGGCCGCACCGTGCTGGACTGCTTCACCCACACCGGCTCCTTCGGCCTGGTGTGCGCTGCGGCAGGGGCCCGGCAGGTGGTGTCCGTGGACATCTCCGAGACCGCCCTGGCCACCGCCCGGGAAAACTGCGCCGCCAACGGCCTCACCGACCGGGTGGAGTACCGGGCCGCCAACGTGTTCGACCTGCTGCCCACCCTGCAAAAGGGCGCGTTCGACTACATCATCCTGGATCCGCCGGCCTTCACCAAGTCCGGCAAAACGGTGGAGAACGCCCAGCGCGGCTACAAGGAGATCAACTTCCGGGCCATGAAGGCCCTGCCCCGGGGCGGGTACCTGGCCACCTGCTCCTGCTCCCATTTCATGACCGACCGCCTGTTCCGGGAGATGCTCCAAAGCGCCGCCCGGGATGCGGGGGTCGAGCTCCGGCTCATCGAGGCCCGCCAGCAGGGCCCGGACCATCCGGTGCTGTGGAACGTCCCCGAGACCGATTACCTGAAGTTCTACCTGCTCCAGATCGTCTGAGCGCGACCTTCCGGCCCCCGCGCCTCGCCCGCCGCCCATCCGCCTCCCGGCGGCTGGGCGGCGTCTTTTGCCCCGCAAAAGGGCCCGGGCCGGCCCCAACGGGGCGCGGTCCGGGCCGCGAGGCGCAGGGGCCTGCCGGCAGCAGGCGCCCTAAAACAGCAGATCGAAATTGACTGGTCCCAAAAACAGCCGGTGGATCACCTCCGGGTCCCGGCTCTGGCCCAGCACCCACATCAGCTTCGTCACCGTGGCCTCCAGCGTCATGTCATAGGTCTCCAGCAGTCCGTACCGCTCCTTCAGCCGGTGCCCCACCTGGTACACCGAGAGGTCGCTGCCCTCCTGCCGCACCTGGGTGGCCATGATCACCGTCTTGCCCGCCCGCACCAGCCGGTCCAGCTGGTCCAGGTACACGTCCGGGATGCCCCCCACCCCGTAGCTCTCGATGATCAGCCCGTCGCACAGCTGCCCCGCCGCCGCAAAGGCCTCCGCTGGCATCCCCGGGATCAGCTTGAGCAGCATCACCCGGCGGCTCAGCCGGTGGAAGAACCGGGGCGGGCCCTCCGGCGCCGGGCAGGGGATGTACCGCACCACCCGCCCGTCCCGCAGGTTCGCCAGGTCCGGGAAATTGATGCTGGAAAAGGCATTGTAGCTCTTGGACCGGATCTTGTGGGCCCGGGTCCCGGCGATGACATGCCCCTCAAAGACGATGCACACCCCGCTGGGCCCCTGGGTGGCGAACCGCAGGCTGTCGGTGAGGTTCGTCCGGGCGTCGGTGTCCTCCTGGTCGATGGGCTTCTGGGACCCCGTGAGCACGATGGGCTTGTCCGTGTTCTGGATGAGATACGACAGCGCCGCGGCGGTATAGGCCATGGTGTCCGTGCCGTGGCACAGCACAAAGCCGTCATAGGCCGGGTAGTTCGCCTCGATGATCCCCCCCAGCGTGAGCCAGTCCTCCGGCGCGATGTTGGTGCTGTCCAGGTTCATGGCCTGCACCGTGTCCACCCGGCAGAAATCCCGCACCCCCGGCACCCGGTCCAGCAGCTCCTGGGGGGTCAGGCTGGGGGCCAGGCCGTCCCCCGTTTTCCGGGAGGCGATGGTCCCGCCGGTGGCGATGAGCAGTATCTTTTTCATGGGGCTTCCCTTCCCTTTCTCACCCGATTATACACGAACCGTCCCCAAAAAACAAGGCCCCCCTGCCTTGACAGCCCGCCGGGAACCGGGTATCATAGAAGCATCTTTGTTGGACTGCGAGGTTTTTGCGTATGTGGGCTCTGTTTGCGTTCCTGTCGGCCATTTTCGCCGCCCTCACCTCCATCCTGGCCAAGGTGGGCATCGAGGGCGTCAATTCCAACCTGGCCACCGCCATCCGCACCGTGGTGGTGGTGGTCATGAGCTGGCTCATGGTGTTCCTCACCAACAACCAGGGCGGGATCACCCAGATCAGCAAAAAAAGCTGGCTCTTCCTGATCCTCTCCGGCCTGGCCACCGGGGCCTCCTGGCTGTGCTATTACAAGGCCCTGCAGATGGGCGACGCCTCCAAGGTGGTCCCCATCGACAAGCTCAGCGTGGTGTTCACCCTGGTGCTGGCGTTCCTCTTCCTCCACGAGCAGTTCACCCCCAAGTCCCTCATCGGCTGCGGCCTCATCGGGGCGGGCACCCTGCTCATGGTCCTGTGACCCCCGGAGGCCCCTCATGAAGAAGCTGCTCCCCTATCTGCGCGCCTACCGGAAGGAGTGTGTCCTGGGGCCCCTGTTCAAGCTCCTGGAGGCCTCCTTCGACCTGCTGGTGCCCCTGGTCATGGCCTCGGTCATCGACGTGGGCATCGGGCGGAACGACCGCGCCTACATCCTGCAGATGTGCGGCGTGCTCATCCTCCTGGGCGCGGTGGGGCTGGTGTGCGCCCTGGTGGCCCAGTATTTTGCCGCCAAGGCCGCGGTGGGCTTCACCGCCAACGTGCGCCGGGCGGTCTTTGTCCACCTGCAGACCCTCTCCTTCGCCGCTCTGGATGAAGCCGGCCCCTCCACCCTCATGACCCGCCTCACCAGCGACATGAACCAGGTGCAAAACGGCGTGAACCTGGCCCTGCGGCTGCTGCTGCGCTCCCCGCTGGTGGTCTTCGGCTCCATGGTCATGGCCTTCACCATCGACCTCCACGCCGCGCTGGTCTTCGTGGCCATCATCCCCCTGCTGGGGGCGGTGGTCTGCGGCGTCATGCTGTGGACCCTCCCCCGCTACCGCCAGGTCCAGTCCCGTCTGGACAAGGTCCTGGGCGCCGTGCGGGAGAACCTGGCCGGGGTGCGGGTCATCCGGGCCTTCGGCCGGGAAAACGCGGAGATCCGCGCCTTCCACGGCCTCAACCAGGACCTCACCTCCCTGCAGATCTTCGTGGGCCGGGTCTCCGCACTGATGAACCCCGCCACCTTCGTCCTCATCAACCTGGCCACCCTGGTGCTCCTCTGGGTGGGGGCCATCCGGGTGGATACCGGCCGCCTCACCCAGGGCCAGGTGGTGGCCCTCATCAACTACATGGCCCAGATCCTCACCGAGCTGGTGAAGCTGGCCAACCTGATCCTCAACATCTCCCGGGCCCTGGCCTGTGCCGGCCGGGTGCAGCGTGTGCTGGAGATCCCCTCCGGCATGCCCCAGCCCGCCGCTCCCTGCCCTGGCGCGGCGGACGGCTCCGTGGAATTTGACAACGTCTCCTTCACCTATCCCGGGGCCGGGGCCCCCTCCCTCACCGGGATCCGCCTCCGGGTCCGCCCCGGGGAAACCGTGGGGGTCATCGGGGGCACCGGCAGCGGCAAGAGCACCCTGGTCTCCCTGATCCCCCGGTTCTACGATGCCCAGGGCGTGGTCCGGGTGGGCGGCCAGGACGTGCGCCAGTGGCCCCTGGAGGCCCTGCGGGCCGCGGTGGGCGTGGTGCCCCAGCAGGCCCAGCTCTTCACCGGCACCGTCCGGGAGAACCTCCTCTGGGGCCAGGAGACCGCCACCGATGCGGACCTCTGGGCGGCCCTGACGGCGGCCCAGGCCAAGGACTTCGTCGAACAGCTCCCCGGCGGCCTGGATGCCCCTGTGGCCCAGGGCGGCCGGAACTTTTCCGGCGGCCAGCGCCAGCGGCTCACCGTGGCCCGGGCCCTGGTGCGCAAGTCCCCCATCCTCATCCTGGATGACAGCATGAGCGCCCTGGATCTGGCCACCGAGGCCGCCCTGCGCCGGGCCATCGCGGCCCTGCCCCATCATCCCACCGTGTTCCTCATCTCCCAGCGGGCCGCCTCTCTGCTCTCCGCCGACCAGATCCTGGTCCTGGAGGACGGCGTCCCCGTGGGCCTGGGCCGGCACCAGGACCTGCTGGCCGGCTGCCCCGTCTACCGGGAGATCTACCGCTCCCAGTTCGGAGAGGAGGCGGTCTCATGAGCGCCCCCAAGGCCCGCCGCGGGACCCTGGGCAAGGTCCTGCGCTACGTGCTCCGCCACGCCCCCCTGATGCTGGCCTCCGTCCTGTTCGCGGCGGTCAGCGTGGCCTGCACCCTGTCCATCCCCATCCTCACCGGCCAGGCGGTGGACTGCATCCTGGGTCCCGCTCAGGTGGACTTCCCCCGGGTCCTCCGGCTGCTGCTGCTCATCGCGGCCATCGCCGGCCTGGGGGGCTTCTCCCAGTGGCTGATGAACGACTGCAACAACCGTGCCGCCTACCGGGTGGTCCGGGACGTCCGCCGGGACGCCTTTGAAAAGCTCGCCACCCTGCCCCTCTCCTTTCTGGACAGCCGCCCCTCCGGGGAGATCGTCAGCCGCATCATCGCCGATGTGGACCAGTTCGCCGACGGCCTCCTCATGGGCTTCACCCAGCTGTTCACCGGCGTGCTCACCATCCTGGGCACCCTGCTGTTCATGCTGTCCGTCCACCCGCTGATCACCCTGGTGGTGGTGCTGGTCACCCCCGTCTCCCTGTTCGTGGCGGGCTTCATCGCCAAGCGCACCTACGACCTCTTCCGGGTCCAGTCCGCCGCCCGGGGAGAGCAGACCGCCTTCCTGGAGGAGATGCTCTCGGGCCAGAAGGTGGTCCAGGCCTTTGGCCGCACCGCCCAGACCCAGCAGCGCTTCGACGCCCTCAACGAGACCCTCCGGGGCGCCTCCCTGCGGGCCACCTTCTTCTCCTCCATCACCAACCCCTCCACCCGGTTCGTCAATTCCCTGGTGTACACCGGGGTGGGCATCGTGGGGGCCCTCACGGTCCTCTCCGGCGGCCTCACCGTGGGGCAGCTCTCCGCCTTTTTGAGCTACGCCAACCAGTACACCAAGCCCTTCAATGAGATCTCCGGCGTCATGACCGAGCTGCAAAACGCCCTGGCCTGCGCCGACCGCGTCTTCGACCTCCTGGCCCAGTCCCCCGAGCCTCCCGACGCCCCCGACGCCCTGGATCTGGGCCGGGCCGCCGGCCGGGTGGACGTCACCGACGTGGCCTTCTCCTACCGGCCCGACCGCCCCCTCCTCCGGGATTTCTCCCTCCAGGTGCCCCCCGGCAGCCGGGTGGCCCTGGTGGGCCCAACGGGCTGCGGCAAGACCACCGTCATCAACCTGCTCATGCGGTTCTATGATGTCCAGTCCGGCTCCATCGCCTTGGACGGCGCCGACCTGCGCCGCATTCGCCGCCGGAGCCTCCGGGACAACTACGGCATGGTCCTCCAGGAGACCTGGCTCAAGGCCGGCACCGTGGCGGAAAACATCGCCTACGGCGACCCCGCCGCCACCCGGGAGCAGATCGTCGCCGCCGCCAAGGCCGCCCACGCCCACAGCTTCATCACCCGCCTGCCCCAGGGCTACGACACCTTCCTGGGGGAGGACGGCGGCAGCCTGTCCCAGGGGCAGAAGCAGCTGCTGTGCATCGCCCGGGTCATGCTGCGCCTGCCCCCCATGCTGATTTTGGACGAGGCCACCAGCTCCATCGACACCCGCACGGAAATGCGCATCCAGCGGGCCTTTGCCCGGCTCATGCAGGGCCGCACCTGCTTCATCGTGGCCCACCGCCTGTCCACCGTCCGGGATGCAGACACCATCCTGGTCATGCGGGACGGCCAGATCGTGGAGCAGGGCCGCCACGAGGAGCTCCTGGCCCGGGGCGGCTTCTATGCCCAGATCTACAACAGCCCCTTCGCAGACCCCCCGCCCCCGGACTGACCGCCCCGAAAGGAGGTCCCCATGCCGGACCGCACCCTTCCCTTTTCTAACCTGATCCTCCGCTGTGACCGGTACACGCCCCGGCCCGTGCGGCTCCCCCGGGATACGCCCTTCGCCCCTATACCCCCGGCCTGGAGACGGAGTGGGCCCGGCTGGAATGCGCCCTGGGAGATTTTTCCTCCCTCTCGCAGGCCCAGGACTATTTCACCCAGACCTACCTCCCCGCGAACACTCCGGACCGCCTCTGGTTCCTCCAGGGCCCTTCGGGCCGCACCGTGGGCTCCTGCATCGCCTGGACGGACCTCCGGCAGGGCCGGCCCGTGCCGTCGGTGCACTGGCTGGTGGTGGAGAAGGCCGCCCGGGGCCAGGGCCTGGGCCGGGCCCTGTGCACCCAGGTCCTCGACCGCCTGTGGCAGGACGCCCCCGCCCCCATCTACCTCCACACCCAGCCCTGGAGCTGGAAAGCCATCCTGCTCTACGTCTCCCTGGGCTTCCGCCTCCAGCAGACCGACACCTTCGCCGCCTACACGAACCAGTACCCCCAGGCGATGGAGACCTTGCGCGCGGTCCTCTCCCCAGAGCAGCTTGCCCGCCTCCGCCAGGCCTCCGACCCGTGACCGAAGCCATTTTGTTCATTTATTTTTCCATCAATTTTTATGATCCTAAAACAGCAGGCCGGCGGTTCCGCCGGCCTTTCTGTGTGAAAATCCCGAAAAAATGAATGCCGTTTTTTCCCGAAATTCCGGGCAAAATCGAAGATGTTTCACGTGAAACATATGTTTGTTTGTTCACCGCCCGACCCTTTTTCTTCAGCTGCTTCGGCAGCCAGCAGCGGGGTCAGGTCCCGGCAGGCCACCGCCGGGCAGCCGCTCAAAAGCTCCCACACCGGCCGGTCCGTCGCCGCCCCGGCAAAGTACCGCCGGGCCTTTTCCCGCACCGGCTCCAGATCGTCGTCCGCCTCCCAAAAGCCGTCATAGGCCGCGTCGAACCACCGCATGTCCCGGCAGTCCGGGGCGCTGTCCTCCAGCTCCACCTCGAACAGCCGGATCCGGGCCCGTTCCGCCGCCGGGGCCCGGCCCCAGTCCTCCCGGAACAGCTCCCGGCAGAACGCAAGCTCCCGGAAGTAGTAGTTGCCCGTCAGCCGGCAGACGCTTTGGGGGAATTCCCGGCGGCGCACGTCCTCAAAAACGGCCTCCACCGCCCACTTCACCGCGTCGGTCTCCATGCCGGAGGTGCCCAGCCGGGCCAGCCCCTCCCCCAGAAACCGGGCCGCCTGGAACGCCCCGAAAAAGCAGTCCTCGCTGCGGGCCAGCGCCCGGAGGAAGGGCCGCGCCAGGTCCAGGTGGACGGTGTAGCCGGGGGTCAGGGCGGCGCCCAGGGCCAGGGTGTCGCTCATGTGATAGACTTTCATGATCAAAAGCTCCTTTGTGTCTCGAAAATTTGCCCGCAAAAAAGGACGGGAGGCCGCGGCCCCCCGTCCGGTTTTCTGAGGGTTTATGGGGCCAGGATCTTCTTTTTGCGGCCCACGGTCAGCAGGATGAACCCCGCGGCGAACAGCACCGCCAGGCTGATGACCCCCACGGAGTTCCGGCCGGTGAGCTGGGTGAACAGCCCCACCAGCGTGGGCCCGATGACCGCCGCGAATTTGCCGAAGATGTCGAAAAAGCCGAAGTATTCGTTGCTGCGCTGGGGCGGGATGAGCTTGCCGAAGTAGGACCGGGAGATGGCCTGGATGCCGCCCTGCACCGTGCCCACCAGGAAGGCCATGCACCAGAACAGCACCAGCGAGAGCTGCAGCGCCCCCTCGTCCCCGGGGTGCTGCTCCACGTTGAAGCCCATGAAGAAGCCCACCAGGGTGATGAAGAAATACACGCACACCGCCCCGCTGAGGATGTTCACCGAGCCCATCTTGCCGGCCAGCCGCCCGAACAGGATGGAGAAGGGCACCGCCACCACCTGGGTCACCAGGAGGGCCAGGATCATGCTGATGTTGTCCAGGCCCAGGCGGGAGCCGTAGGACGTGGAGACGGAGATGATGGTGTTCACGCCGTCGATGTAGAAGAAATAGGCCGCGATGAACAGGAAGACCCCCTTGTTGGAGAAGATCTCCCGGGCGGTGCGCCACAGGTTCTTCAGGCTGGAGCGCACCAGGGACTCGCCGCTCTCCTCCACGTAGTTCAGCTGCTTCAGGTTCTTCAGGGCCGGGATGCTGAAGAGCATCCACCAGGCGCTGGTGAGGACGATGACCCACTTGAAGGCCTGGGGGTTGTCCATGCCCAGCACCAGCAGGATGACGATGGACAGGATGAAGGGGATGGTGCTGCCGCCGATGTAGCCCATGGCGTAGCCCCAGGAGGAGACCCGGTCCATGCGCTCCGGGGTGGTGACGTCGGTGAGGAAGGAATCGTAGAACAGGCAGGAGCCGGAGAAGCCGATGTGGGAGATCACGTAGCCCACCAGCAGCAGCTGGTAGTTCTCCACAAAGGCGTTCACCAGCGTGAAGACCACGCCGGCGACGAGGAACCCGGCAAAGAGCTTCTTCTTGTTGCCCTTGTGGTCCCCCAGGGCGCCCAGCACCGGCGCCAGGACCGCGGTGATGAAGGTGGCAGCGCTGGTGCCGTAGCTCCACAGCACCAGGTTGTCCGCGCCGCTGCGGGCACAGACGATGCCGAAGTAGATGGGGAAGATCACCGCCAGGATGTTGGTGGCGTACACGGAGTTGGCCCAGTCGTAGAGGATCCAGCTCCGCTCGGAACGGGTGAATTTGCTGCCGCCGGTCTTTGCCATACAGGTCCCTTCCTTTGTTGAGGTTTCCTCCATCATACCAGAAAGGAGGCGGGTTTGCAACGGATATTCGGCCGAATTTTCAGAAATTTTCAAACTTTTTGTGTTTTTTTGACTTTTTTCACGGGACCGGGGTGCCTTCCACCCAGTCCTCCCCCAGGCGCTCCAGCCGGACGGGGAGGATCTGCCCGGCGAGGGGCTGCGCAGAAGCCGCCCGCACCGGGGTGTAGTTCTCCGTGTAGCCCTCGTAGAGGCCGGGGGCCACGGGCTGCTCGAACAGCACCGGCTGCACCTGTCCCACTTGAGACAGGAGGAAGGCCCGGCGGGTCTCGGCGGCGGCGGCGATCATCCGGCGGCTGCGGTCCTCCTGCACGGGCCGGGGGATCGGATCCGGGGCGGACCAGGCCCGGGTGCCGGGGCGGCGGGAATAGACGAAGACGTGGACCTTGGCAAAGGCGATCTCCCGGACGAAGGCCAGGGAAGCGGCGAACTCTGCCTCGGTCTCCCCGGGGAAGCCCACCATCACGTCGGTGGTGAGGGCGCAGCCCGGGAACGCGGCCCGCAGGTCCTGGGTGATCTGCCGGTACGCCGCCGGGGTGTACCGGCGGTCCATGCGGCGCAGGGTCTCCTCGCAGCCGCTTTGCAGGGAGAGGTGGAACTGGGGGCACAGCTTCTCCTGGGCCCGCAGGCGGGCGATCACCGGGGGGGTGAGCTGCTCGGGCTCCAGGGAACTCAGCCGCACCCGGAGGATCCCCGGCACGGCGCAGGCGGCCTCCACCCCGTCGCACAGGGTGAGGCCCAGGTCCTGGCCGTAGCAGGGGAGGTTGATCCCCGCCAGGACCACCTCCCGGTAGCCGGCGGCGGCCAGGGCGGCGGCCTCCCGGCGGATGTCCTCCGGGGGCTTGGAGCGCACCCGGCCCCGGGCAAAGGGGATGATGCAGTAGGAGCAGAACCGGTCGCAGCCGTCCTCGATCTTGAGGAAGGCCCGGGTGCGGCCCTGGAACCCGGTGACGGACATGGGCTCGAAGCCCTCCGAACGGGTGTGGGGCGGGATGGACTCCACCCGCTGCCGGGAGGCGAGGAAATCCGCCACGGCCTGGGGCAGGCGGGCCCGGCCGCCGGTGCCCAGGACCACGTCGGCCTCGGGCAGGGCGAGAGCCTTTTCCGGGAAGGCCTGGGGGAAGCAGCCGGTGAGCACCGCCACGGCCCCGGGGTTCTCCCGCTTCAGGCGGCGCAGAGCCTGGCGGGCCTTTTGGTCGCTTTGGGCGGTGACGGTGCAGGAATTCACCACCACCACGTCGGCGGGCTCGTCCTCGGCGGCGGCGGTGTAGCCCGCGGCCAGCATGGCCTCCAGCATCACCTGGGTCTCGTACTGGTTCACCTTGCACCCCAGGGTGGTGAATTTAATCTTCATGGGCAGCCTCCTTTTCCAGCGCCTCCGAAGCCTGGGCCCACTGGGCCAGCAGGCGGTCGTTCTCCTCCCGCAGGGCGGCCAGGTCCTGGGAGAGCCGGGTCACCCGCTCGTAATCGGCGGCGGTCTCCGGGTCCTCCAGGTCCTGCTCCAGCCGGGCCTGGGCCGTTTCGTTTTCCTCGATCTGCTCCTCCAGCCGGGCAAGGGCGGTGCGCATCTTCCGCAGCTGGGACTCCCGTTCCTTCCGCTGGCGGTAGAGGTTGGGCCGGGCCGGGGCGGCGGGGGCCTGGGCGGGCTGCTCGAGCTCCCGGCGCTCCAGGTAGTAGTCGTAGTTGCCGGCGTAGAGCCGGGCGCCGGCGGGGGAGAGCACGTAGAGCTTATCGGCCAGCTTGTTGATGAGGTAGCGGTCGTGGGACACCACGAAGAGGGTGCCGTCGTAGCCCAGCAGGGCGTCCTCCAGGGCCTCGCAGGAGCCGATGTCCAGGTGGTTGGTGGGTTCGTCCAGCAGGAGGAAATTGGCCTTGGAGAGCATGAGCTTCAGCAGCAGAAGCCGGGCGCGCTCCCCGCCGGAAAGGCCGCCCACGGGCTTGAACACGTCCTCTCCCTTGAACAGGAACACCGCCAGGGCGCTGCGGATCTCCGTCTGGGTCATGGCGGGGTGGAGGTCCCAGATCTCGTCGATGACGGTCTTGCGGTCGTCCAGGCTCAGCTGGCTCTGCTCGTAATAGCCCAGGTCCACCCCGGCCCCCAAGCGCACCGAACCGGTATCCTGCCGGTATTGGCCCAGGAGGATCTTGAACAGGGTGGTCTTGCCGCAGCCATTGGGGCCGATGAGGAAGATCTTCTCCCCCCGCTTGATCTCCAGGTCCACGTCCCGGAAAAGGGGCGGGCCGCCGCCAAAGGAGATGGAGAGGTGGTCGGCGAAGAGGACGTCGTCGCCGCTGCGGCGGCTGGCGTGGAACTGGAACCGGATGGACTCCGGGTCCTCGTCGGGGCGCTCCAGGGAGGCCTCCAGGCGCTCCAGGGTGTGCTGCTTGCTGGCGATGGTCACATAATTGCGCTCCTGATTGAAGCGGCGCTGTTGCTCGATGATGCCCTCCACCCGGGCGATCTCCTTTTTGGTGTTCTCATAGACCCGCTGCTGGACCAGGCGCTTTTCCGCCCGCAGCTCCAGATAGCGGGAATAGGCCCCCTTGTAGGAGTCCAGGGTCCGGCCCTGGAGCTCCAGGGTGCGGGAGGTGACTTTATCCAGAAAATAGCGGTCGTGGGAGATGACGATGTACGCCCCGGAAAAGGTGAGCAGGAAGCCCTCCAGCCACTCCACCGCGTTGATGTCCAAATGGTTGGTGGGCTCGTCCAGCAGCAGCAGGTTGGCCCCGCCCAGCAGCATCTTGGCCAGCTGCAGCTTGGCCTTCTGCCCGCCGCTGAGGACCCCCACCCGGCTGTCCAGCTGGTCCTCGGCAAAGCCCAGGCCCATGAGGGCGCTGCGGGCCCGGGACCGGCAGGTGAGGCCCCCGGCCTCCACGTAGCGGTCGTTGAGGGCGCCCTGCTCCTCGATGAGGCGTTCCAGCTCCGGACCGGGGGCCTCCTGGGCCAGGCGGCGGGTCAAAAGCTCCAGCCGGCGTTCCAGGTCCAGCACCGGGGCGAAGACCGTCATCACTTCTTCAAAGGCGGTCTTGTTGAAATCCCGGCAGACGTGCTGCTCCATATAGCCCAGGCGGGTCTCCTTGGAAAAGGTCACGGAGCCCGCGTCGGCCAGGTATTCCCCGGTGAGGACCTTGAACAGGGTGGTCTTGCCGCTGCCGTTGACCCCCACCAGCCCGACGCGCTCGCCCTTCTGCATCTCGAAGGTGACGTTTTCCAGAATGGGGACGCCGCCCAGGCTCTGGGTGATGTTGTTGACTGTCAGTATCGCCATGGTTGATCCCTTTGCTTTCAGAGTGCCGTCTGCCCTGGGGGCAGACATCTACATTATACAAAAGAAGCGGCCCCGGCGCAAGGGCCTTTGTCTCCCGGCGGAAAAATTGTGCCGGGTGTAGGTTTGTCAATGATATTGGACAGTGGAAGGGAAAGGATTAGAGAAGAAAGAGAGGAGTTTCTCACGAGGGG